>NZ_CP046977.1:604700-907050 GCF_030408455.1 Corynebacterium atrinae | reverse complement strand
TTCCTCGCCCTCCTCCTACTCAAACCCCTGCTCACCGCGCTCTCCCTTCGTGCGGGCGCAGTGGGCGGCACCATGACTCCCTCGCTCGCCATCGGAGCAGCGCTGGGCGGGCTCGCCGGAAGCATCAGCGGACTCGACGCACCCCTCATCGCCGCCTTCGCCCTCGTCGGAGCCGCCGGAGTCCTGGCCGTGGTGCAACGCGCGCCCTTCTTCGCCGCCGTCATCGCCTGGGAACTCACCTGGGCGCCCTGGTGGATCCTGCCGATCCTGGTTGCTGTGGCGTGGGCGGCCCACCGCTTGGCTGTGCGTATTTCTTCCACCCACTAGGCGTGAATTCACGGCCTAGTTGTACTGACTGGGGAGGTCAGTTAACCGAGAAACCGGGGCACGACCTCCACACCCGGTATGGGGTCGGTGGTGATTGTAATCATGCAACCACCGCCCCAACTCATCTCAACGTTGCTGTTCACAGTTATAGTGCCCGGCGTAGGCCCACCCATCGGTCAGCGTGCGGAGGAACCGCTCGATCTTCCCGTTGGCCTGAGGCCGATAAGGCCTGGTCCACTTCGGCACGATCCCCAACTCACCACAGGTCGTAGCCCACAACCGTGATCGGTACGCCGATCCGTTGTCGCTGATCACCCAGCGGGTAGTAACGCCACAGGCTGCGAACCAGGCCACTGCCCGCCGCAACACCCCGGCAAGCTCCGGGTTTTGTAGAGTGTCTGGAAATTGGAGAACTCAACCAGCAGCGGCCACAACTGCCAACCGTGAGTGAGCTTCATCAGGCGTACGATAACCAATCTGGGAATGAAGCCGAGCAGAGTTGTACCACCCAACCCACTGCGCAGTAGCAGCCATAACGTCAATGAGCCCGCCCCAGTGGTGGCGGTCAATCAACTCGGCCTTGTACACCGAGTTCAAGGCCTCGGCCATCGCATTGTCGTAGGAGTCGCCCCTGGATCCAACAGAGGCAACAACCTCACTATCGGCCAGGGTGTCGGTGTAATGCACCGCCCGGTATTGCTTGGGCTCAATCGGTCGTTGCAACACCGAGTCGTTGCAGCAAGTGTAGCTGCTGCTCGAACACCTCAGCAGGAGTCTTCCAGCCGAGGACTTTGCGTGGCCTGTTGTTGAGAGTGTGAGCGACGGCCTTTGAAGTCGTCGGCGGACCAGCGAGACAGGTCGGTGCCTTTGGGGAAGTACTGGCGAAGCAGGCCGTTGGTGTTCTCGTTCGTGCCTGGTTGCCAAGGCGAATGCGGATCGGTGAAATAGACAGCGGTGCCAGTCTGGAAGGTGAACTGCACATGGCCCGACAGTTCCTTGCCACGGTCCCACGTAATCGTTTTGCGCATGTACTCGGGGAGTATGCCAACCGAGGCTGTCAGGGCCTGATTTATCGCCACCGCGCCATAGCCGCCCAGTGCGGGTCCGTTCTTCAGGTGAGGCTGTGTGCCCCAGACGTTGATGCGTGGCAGGTTGAGAAACGTCGTGGCCCGGGAGGTGCGTTCAACCAGTGTCCCAATCGCTGATCTTCCGGTCCCGATAATTAAGTCCCTCTGCCCTGTGCCCTGGTACGGCGCGGTCGTCGGCTTCGGACGGACGTGCACTGAGTACGACTTCGGCGCTCACGTGTCCTTGAGGTTTGTTTCGCGAGCGTTGACGAGGCTGTCGTAAGGCGCGATCGGTGCGCAGGCAGGCCACGAGCTCACGTTGGAGCGCGCCACGGCCGTGGATGTAGATCGCCTGGTAGATCGCCTCGTGACTGATCCGCATGGACTCATCGTCAGGGAAGTCGATGGGTAGGCGGTGCGCGATCTGTTCGTAGGCTCCATGCCGTAGCCCAGCGGCGGTCTTGGCGGTGAGGCTTATTGCGCCCCTTCCACGTCGGCGGCGCCGGACCAACTCTGATGCTGCCGTTTGACCCACAGACATTGCCAGTCAGATGCTGCTGAACGTACTCACGCAGCCTGTCATTGGTGACAAGCTTCGCTGTTTTTGGGCGTTTGGCTGCTTGTTGAGACTTCCATTGCGCTACCAGTGCCAGGTCATTCGACATTGCCACTGTGTGTGGCCGCATTACGGCGTAGTTCCCGGGAGACAGTCGAAGGGTCGCGGCCGATCCTGTGCGCGATCCCACGCATGCTGATCTGCTGTGCGCGCAGCAACGCGATCTCTTCGCGTTCCTCGAAAGACAAATAACGGCCGGTGGGCTCGGTCAGGCAAATAGGTGGCATACCTCCAGCGTGACGGAACCAGCGACTGCCCACTGGGACGGACACGCCCACCTTCACTGCTGCTTCTGCTGTGGTGATGCCGGTTGCGATCAGAGCCCAGAATTGTCTCTGGACTGTGCGTGAGGGTTCTGGGCGTCCGGGTGAGCGCATCGGTGGCCGTAATGCGCGATCTGAGCGCCATTGCCGGCGTACACCTTCGGGCGCATCTTTCGTTGTCGCGGTCCAGTCTTTACTTGCCATAGCGATACACCTCCGGGATTGGGGTGTTGCGACGACCAATTGAATTCGCCTTGCACACCCCTATCGCTGTGGTGGACCAGCCCGGCGACCGACTCGCCCGCACGCCGACACCCTGGCCGATAGTGAGGTTGTCGCCTCTGTCGGATCCAGGGGCGACTCCTACGACAATGCGATGGCCGAAGCATTGAACTCGGTGTACAAGGCCGAGTTGATTGACCGCCACCACTGGGACGGACTCATCGATGTCATGGCTGCTACAGCGCAGTGGGTCGGGTGGTACAACTCTGCTCGGCTTCACTCCCAGATTGGCTATCGCACGCCTGATGAAGCTCACTCACAGTTGGCGGTTATGGCCGCTGCTGGTTGAGTTCTCCAATTTCCAGACCCTCTACAAAACCCGGGGCTTGACATAATGTGGTCGCGCTTAGTGCCTGGGAGCTGGCAGGAAGGGCAGGTGGGGTCGATGGTGATGGGGGTGGCGTCGATGTGGGTGAGGTGGTCCTCGGCGGCAGCGTTGGTGATGGTCAGGCCGAGTTCGATGGTGCGGCGTGAAAAGTATCGGCGACGAGATTCCCGGTAGGCTGCACAGTAGGGTCCTGGTTCGGTCAGATGATGGTGTGGTAACTCTCATCTTGTACCGGCCAGGACCACAGTATGTTGTGCCACCCCGAGCCCCACCTCGCGGTCAACTACGCACTCTAAAACCGGAAGAGCCGGTTTTCTGCCTCTAGATCGAGGGACTCATCGACGGTGGTGGCACCAGATTTTTTGTGGGCGCTGACCCAGCTGCGCAGGGTTTCACGGTTGAGCCCGAGTTGTTCAGCTACCCGACCGGCTGCACCGCGTGCGGTGACTGAGTCGGATTGGGCATGGATGACGAGTTCGATGGCGCGTGCTTTGAGCTCGTCGGGGTACTTCTTAGGCATTGATAGATTCCTTGAGGATGTGCAGGTTTGCACCCTCCATTAAACACGAAACATGACATATCTAAACTACTTATTATAAAACAATAATTTTTCCCTGATTTTCGTCATCCGAAAGCAAATCGTAGGTCTTCACCACCCCTCTGTGATACCATGTGCGAAATTGCAAATCTTTTAATCTGTAAATCTGCAACTACGTTAGCTGCAGTGGCTCGCAATATAAGAGGCCTCCTTGTTTTTCCCAAATTTCACCGTATGCGTGACGGGTGCAGCTTCTGGCATTGGGCGAGCTACAGCAATGCTACTCGCACAGAGCGGCGTAAATTTGGTCTTAGTCGACCGCCATGAGCGGAACCTTAAGAAGGTAGTGGCCACCATCGGTAGCCACTCGTGTATAGCATTATCCGGAGATCTCACAGACCAACATGTGGCCGAAAAGGTCCTCGAAACAGCAGTTAAAACACACGGGAGACTAGATGGGGTGGTCTTTGCCGCCGGGTCCAATGGTCGCGGAACTCTAAGAAACACCCAAATCAATGACTTTAATTTGGCAATGAAGAACAACGTAGTTTTACACCTCCTTCTCTCCCAAGCCGTACTTAAGCGTCATGTTGAAAATGCTCTTGAACAGTTCGAATGCTCTCTCGTCTACGTAGCGTCAAAAGCCTCAATTGCCCCTAGCACGGGGTTTGGCGCATATCCGCTAGCGAAAGCAGCCGAACTCCAGCTAGCACGAGTCATAGCACTCGAGGGAGGACGATTTGGAATACGAGCAAACGTGGTCAACCCAGGAGCGGTTCTAAAAGACTCTGACTTCTGGGAACCAGATCTCCTAAGAGCAAAGGCGGAAGACCATGGTATTTCCCCACAAGATCTAGGGAGTTTCTATGCAGAGAGAACGCTGCTCGGAGTAACCGTTACCACAGAAGATGTTGCCCGCATGTTAGCTTTCATGGTTTCCCCTTGGAGTCGAGCAACTACTGGCGCCATCATCGCTGTAGATGGCGGACTTCCAGTGAGTTTTGGGCGCTAGAACATGAAAGAATACCATTCATCAGTAGGTAACCGTCTTCTTCAAAGCAGTACACCTGTCCCATTACCGCCTGCATGGCCAGTATATGACTCTGCCGTAGCGAGAGAGGTCGATCGAATGATTAGGGCGGGAGATGTTTTCGCTTTCGGCGATCATCCCCGTCTTCTCGATCTAGAGAATTGGGCCAGGACTTATTTTGGGGTCAAATTTGCGCTGGCGGTAAGCAGCGGCACCGCTGCGTTACATTCCGCATACGTGGCGTTAGGAATACGTCCGGGCGACGAGGTATTGTTGCCGACTTATACTTTTCACGCTACGGCCACCCCTTTGCTCTCTTTGGGGGCGGTTCCAGTTCTTTATGACTGCGAAATAGACTCAACAAAGCCTTCGATACCGCATCTCGAATCGAGAATCGGACCCAATACTGCGGCGATAGTCGTCTCGCACATGTTCGGACTCGTAGGAGACATGAGTACCGTAATGCAAGTTGCATCAAAACGAGGTATACCTGTCATCGAGGACGCAGCTCAATCACATGGAGCCTGGACCGATATAGGAAAGGCTGGCGCCATCGGCACAGTAGGCTGCTTTAGCCTTGGTGGTCAGAAAATGATAACAGGAGGTATGGGAGGGTTGCTACTAACTAATAGCCGAGATATATTCTACCGAGCGCTTACCCTCGGCCACTCGCACGAAAGAGCCAAAGAACACCTCACGGACTCCTCATTTCAGAAGTATGGCGGAGATGTTGGCGGCGGCCTGAACTTGCGTATGCATCCAGTTGCTGCCACCCTTGCTCTAAGCCATGCAAAAACCCTAGATGAACGTATTGCTAGGAGAGGCCGATCTTTGACCCGCCTATCAAAAGGGCTTCAGGGTGTCAAAGGGTTCTATCCTCCAATGCAAGAGTTGGGAACTTCAAGAGGCGGATGGTACGGGTACAAGGCGCTTTACAATGATGAGGAGCTCCAGTGCGACTCCCCTTCGAACGCAGTGAAGAAAATGGGCACCGCGGGACTTAAGGTAAGCATCCCAAGCACCCGTCCCCTGCATCAGACATCCCTTGCAGAGCTCCACCCCTCGCTGAACCCTGCTAACGAATTTCCTAATGCTATGCACCTTACATCTCGGACCATAGGCTTTCCGGATAAACATTTCCACAACGTTTCGGATGAAGTAATCGACGAATACGTTCTCCGCGCAATTCATATATTTGGGGAAAAATAACCCAGAAGGGATAGTAATATATGTTTGAAAATAATTTTTTTTCTAGCAATTTTGCTGACGCAAAGCTTGACAATAAGATTGAGCGAACAACAGTAGAGGTTGACTGGCTTCAGCGGGAAGTTGGTTCTTTTAGAACGGTTTTGGACCTTGGATGCGGAAGAGGTCGGTTGGCCATTGAGCTCGCTGGACGGGGTTATTCAGTCATTGCCATCGACATCAATAAACAGTATCTAGACATAGCAAAGGAACGCGGTGGCTCTTTGCCAATCGAGTGGAGGCTCTAGGACGAAAGAACTCTTTCCGATGTTAACCGCTTCAATTTGGTTCTGAGTGCCTTCTCCTCGTTTGGATATCATACTGATATTGAGAATGCAGATCTACTCCATCGCATCAGTAGGTCACTACGAGAAGGCGGACAATTTGTTCTCGAGGCAACTAATCGAGATGGTTTGGGACATTTGGACGCTTCGGCGAGTGTAGAGCATAAAGACCAAAATACTTTCATAATTAAGGAATACGCGTTTGATCACGCTCTAAGTAGGAGAAAGATGCAATTTTCCTACATAGAGGAAGGGCATTTGGTAGACGTAGGCACCTTATCTTTCAGACTGTATTCTCTCCATGAATTAATCAACCTCGGACGGCAGTTTGGTTTGATTTGCGAGAAAGTATTCTCTAACATGAGAGGCGCGCCATTTAACATGAAGGATCAGCATTTTGTGATTGTTTTCCGAAAGGAAGCTCATGACTAAAGGGGCCTACGTCTCGTTCTTGGGGATCGACGGAATCGGCAAGACGACACTCGCCCGGGCATTCCGAGACGAACTTGTCGGTTTAGGGGTAGACGTCAAGGAGGTCTCGTGGCGATCCACCAACCGCGAAGGTGGACAATCCTGGCCCCATGACGCTCTCCAGGAGCTCTGGGTGGACACCTTCCGGCTGCTCTTCGGCGGATCGACCCTTGCTGGTCATCCGCTCGCCCTCCCACGTGACTTCTCCACATGGGACAGTGGCGAGTGGGAAGACAAACTGGGGGAGATGCCCCTCACCAGCGCACATCGCAGTGGACCCTTGGCAGCGGCGCTGTCCGAATTGTCCGGCAACCTCGTGCTCACCGACGCCGTCATCCGCCCACTCGTGGACTCCGGCACCGTCGTCATTCAAGAAACCTTCCCCTACAAGCACGTGCTCAAAGAGATACTCGTGGCCCGGCAGATTTCCGACGAGCCCCGTTTCACCTCAATCTGCGACCTGCTGGAAAGAGTCATCCTCGATGTATTCGGCAGTGCCCACATGCAACCCGACCTCGGTGTCTTCGTTGACGGTGACCCTAACCTGGCTCATGCGTGGCGGATGAACGAAACCGGCCGGCTGGGGCTTCTGGAAGATTTCGGCGCGGCCGGGGACAGGGGCCGCGAAAGCTACCTGCAGCTGCAAAAGCAGTCTGCCTCCTACTTCTCCGCCGCCGCAAAGTCCTGGGGATGGGAGACCCACTGCGTCGATAATTCCGGGCTTGAGGCGAACCTGGCGAGAGGACTCAACCTACTCATGACAACACCGACGATTATTCGTCTTACGACCAAACCCGACTTGCCATGAAGAAGATGGGCCGTTCTTTCAATCTCTTTTGGACAAGTATGTCCGTTTCGGTCCTCGGAAGTGAACTTACTACTTTTGCTATTCCTATCATCGCGGCCGTCTCACTTGGCGCCACGGCGCAGCAAATGGGCCTTCTTGTCGCATGTTCTCAAATTCCCAATATATTTGTAAGCATCCTCGCCGGACCCGCTATCGATAGAAGTGCCATGCGTAGCCTGCTGGCGGTGCTAGACTTCGGAAGGAGTATTTTACTTGCACTTATAGCCGTACTCGCTTTCACAGGATACCTTTCCATTCCAACTTTGGCCGTGATAGCGTTCCTTATTGGTTGTGCCAACTCAGCATTTGACACCGCATATGTAGGATTTACACCATACCTGGTGTCACAGGATTCGCTATATCAAGCCAATAGTAGGGTAGAAGCATCAAACTCGACTGCCCAGGTGGTAGGACCAAGCTTAGGTGGTGCACTAGTCGGATCTGCCGGCCCTGCATTCTCGGCACTTTCAGCCGCCGTCGCATTCCTGAGTGCGGCCTTACTGGTGCTAAGAATTGGGGAGAGCGGGTCAGCCGACAAAGCGGACGACCTGACCCGTGAAAGTGTCAGTGTTCTTCAATATAGAAACCTTGTGTCAAGCGGTTTAAAATTTGTATGGAGGAGTCCAGCTCTCCGCCTTATAGTAATCTCAAGCGGAAGTTTTAATCTCTTTTCTGGAGCTTCAGCATCCATACTGACACTTTTTATACTCCGCGAGCTCGGTCTTACTCCTACTTTGTTTGGGATCGCCGCGGGAATCGGATCGATCGGAGGCTTAATTGGCGCAGCTTTAACCCCATTCTTGGTTGGGCGCTTAGGAGCGCCACTAGTCATTGGACTATCTCTGCTAACTGCAGCTCTCGGTGAACTTATAGTAGTATGGTCGCCTCGTAGTGCTTCAGGCGCTTCTATCTTTGTCACGATTTCAACGTTCACTGCCGTATCAGGGATCACGATCTTCATTGTGGCTAATATTGCCATACGGCAGCAAGTCATTCCCAGGTCACGTATCGCATCGGTTTATGGATCAATGAGATTCTTCACCAGAGGATTGCTGCCAATTGGCGCTTTATGCAGTGGACTACTTGTCAGCCTGTTCGGTCTCAGAGGAGGTCTGATTGCGATTGGTGTTGGCCAGGTTTTAGTCGCGCTCTATTGCCTAGCAAAACGAAGGAAGCTTGATATTTCGGTGACCAGTAATGGATTTTGAGGAAAAGGAAAGATGAAACACAAGAAGCAGTTCAATTTTGACCAGTTGGATTCCATCCGTACGAGGGTGTCAGATGGTTTGTGTGTAGGTTCCCAACCCACACAAGGAGATAAGCCACAATGACTACCGTGACACGACGAGACCCGGCTGATAAAGCCAAGATTGACGCGATCGAAGCCAAGCTGCTCGCCAACCCAGAAATCGCCAAACTCATCGACGAGCTCGGCACATCAACAACCGACGCCAACGACCTCGTCCGGGGCATGCTCCAAGCATCAATCACCCGGGGGCTGCACACCGAAATGGACGCCCACCTTGGCTACGGCTGCGGTGACCGGCAAGCAAAGGCCGCGGCAGGGACCAATAACCACCGCAACGGCACCTACCAAAAGACAGTCGATTCCAACTACGGGCCAGTGACCATTGATATCCCCCGAGACCGGGCAGGAACGTTTACCCCGATGATGGTGCCGAAAGGCTCCAGACGTCTCACCGATGTCGATGACATGATCGTGAGCTTGTACGCCGGGGGCATGACCATCCGCGATATCCAACACCATATGGCCACTGCCATGCGCGTGGATATCTCCCACGAGACGATCTCGGCGGTTACTGATGCAGTCCTTGAAGAGGTCATGTGGTGGCAAAACCGCCAGCTTGACGAGTTCTACCCCGTGATCTTCCTTGATGCCTTGCGCATCAAAGTTCGTGATGGTGGACGAGTGGTCAATAAGTCCGCGTATATGGCCATTGGGGTGGATATGGATGGTGTCAAGCACATCCTGGGCTTGTGGATCGCGAAGGAAGAGGGCGCTTCCTTGTGGGCGCATGTATGCGCTCAGCTAGCTAATCGGGGTATCAAAGATGTGTTCATCGTCTGCTGTGATGGGCTGAAAGCCTTGCCGGAGGCAGTGGAGTCAACCTGGCCGGATTCGATGGTCCAGACCTGCATTGTGCACTTGATCAGGGCAGCGAACCGGTGGGTGAGCTACAGCGATCGTAAGCAGGTATCGGCTGCGTTGAAGAAGATCTATACCGCCCCGGATGAGGCTGGTGCGATAGCGGCGTTGGATGATTTCGCTGCGTCGGCACTAGGGGTGAAGTATCCGCAGTCGGTGAAGGTCTGGCGTGATGCTTGGGATCGGTTTACACCGTTTTTGCAGTTCCCGCCGGCGGCGAGGAAGGTGATCTATACGACGAATTCGATTGAGTCGTTGAATAGTCAGCTGCGGAAAGCTACGAGGAATCGGGTGCAGTTCACCAATGATGAGTCCGCGATGAAAACGTTGTGGTTGATGATCTGCACTATTGAGGACCGGCGTGCTGCCAAGCGGGCTAAGGAAGGTGCGCGTGCGTCGGCTACGGCTGGTCGATTGGTCGAGGGCGCGCGTGTTGCTGGGTGGAAGCAGGCCATTAATCAGATGGCTGTGGCCTACCCGGAGCGCTTTGAGGAGTACCTGTAAGAAATCCCCCGCACACAAACAACTTGACACGCCCACTTTTGTCAGATTAGTGCGGAAGCCCCCGACCATGAATCCGATCAATAATCCCCACCACCTCATCCGGTACCGGCGAGGCAGCATGAACCTTCTGCCCGGCCACCACCAACTCAAACGTCCGGTACTTCTTCAATGACCTGACCAAACGCTTCAGCGATAGCCCCGAGCGCTCCTCCAACACATGCCCCACCGCCATCGCCGCCATCACCACCGACAGATGAGCATCAATCGACTCAGCCTTACGGTGATAGATCGGCCGGGCCTTCAGATCCGATTTCGACATCCGGAACGCTTTCTCAATCTTCAGCAACCGCCGATACGCCCCAATAGCCTGCTCAGCAGGTAAATCCACTCTTGAGGTCTCGTACCCCTTAATGGCTCTTCCGGTTTTAGAGTGCGTTGATCCGTCCTTGTAGCTGCCCAGAGTGAATCAGGCACCTCAAGATGTAGTGGTCTAGATTCCGAAACCCCAACGCAATCCCACGCAGATGCTCCAACCGGCCGTTGATCGCTTCCACCGGCCCGTTGGACACACCCCGATCAAAATAAGCCACGATGTCGTGGCGCCTGCGCCATAAACTCCGGCCCATCGACGCTACCTCCTCCAACCCCTCGGGCACGCCGTGTCGGACGCTCGCCAGCAACTGCCACATCCGCCTTTTACCCACGCGCCTGTCCTTGTCAGCGTATGCGTCGATCATCATCTGGTAGACTATCCACGTCACCTCTAACACCACGTAGTCGTCGTCGGTGTCCCACAACTCCTCCAAGCGCTGTGCCTGCCGGTCGGTGAGGAAATCAATGCGGGTCAGCAAGGTTTTTCGGTTCTTATACAACGGATCGCCCGTCCGGCCACGCCGCCCGGAGGTTTCCCGTTGTAGCCGCTGCCGACAGGTGGTGAGTTTCTCAGCGGCCAGGTGGACCACATGGAACGGGTCCATGACCTTCTGCGCTGTGGGGATCTGCTTGCCAACGGCCGTGGCGTAGCCTGCGAACCCATCCATCGCCACTGTTGTCACCATTGACCGGAACTGCTCAGTGCGCTGGGCTAACCACTGCTCGACCACTACTCCTGATCGGCCTGGCACCACGTCAAGCAGCCTGCTTGGCCCTGTGCCCTCGATGACCGGGGTCAAGTCGACGAAGATCGTGACAAATTTCGATGGCTGCCCAGGCCGTGTGGTGTGTTTCCAGACGTGTTCATCAACGCCTAGCACCCGGACTTGGTCAAAGTGTCCTGGTTGGTCGTAGATCAAGCTCCGGCAGGCATCTAAGGCGATGGAATTGACCAGATCCCAGCCCACGCCTAACACCTTCGCCGTGGCTTGGACACTCATCCGATCCAACGCCAGGCGCTGTAACACCCAGCGGGTTACTCGCCGGGTGACTGAGGAGCCGGCCTGTGCGCAGGCTAGTGGGGTTTGGTAGATCCGCCGCTGACAGGTGTTGGTGGCGGAGGTAAAACGCGGCACACGCACCCGTAGGCGTACAGGGAAACCAAAGGCTGGCAGGTCAACAAGTGTGCGGGTGACGTGGTCGCGCAGGCGTCCGTTTTCCCGGCAGTCGGGGCAGGCCGGGTCGACGGTGATGGGGTGGGCGTGGATGTAGGTGATATCACCGGCATCAGCGGCATCGGTGATGGTCAGGCCGAGTTCGGCGGTGCGGCAAATGGTGTCGACGATGATGTTGCCCGTAAGCTCCATGGTGCGGGTCCTTGGTGTGTTGGTGTTTCTGTAGGAGGTTTCATCTTCTCACCAAGGGCCCCTATATGTTGTGGTGACCCGCTGTGGTCACTGTGGGGGCTGCGGGAGTGCTACGCACTCTAAAACCGGAAGAGCCCCCTTAATCCCGGCCAACGCTTTGTTCTTATCCACTAATGCCCAGTTGACCTGCTTATTTGGGGCTTTAAGATCAACAAACCTGTTGCGCTTGACCGCGATGGTCCCGGCCACTGCCTTCTCAGCCTTGGCGACCTGCTCATCAATTCCCTTCAGTGTGCGCCGTGCTCGATCCCAGGAGTACTGGTAATAGGTCACCGAGTGCGGCACCCCATCAGGGCCCCGTCCCGTCCGGTCAGCAATCATCCAGATCTGACCATCCACATAGTCCTGGCCGGGATTGTTCGTGCGCCACGTCGCTACCGGGTATGGGATATCGCGAAACCGGGTACCCAGAATGTAGTCCAGACCGGCTTCAACGATTGCTGCCTTGTTGCCAGCAGAAAACATCCCCGCATCAGCAACCACAGTGATCTCATCAACGTGGAACGATTCTTGAAACCGCCGGATCATCGGCACCATTGTCCGGGTCTCTGCCATGTTGCCCTCAAATGCCCCGACCGCCAATGGGAACCCCGTCGCATCGGATAACAACCCGACCGTGATCTGTGGCTCGAGACGCCGCTCCTTGGAAAAACCAGGCTTGCGTAAGTCGTCTTCTTTGTCGGTTTCGAAGTACAACGTCGTCACATCGTAGAGGACTAGTACCCCGGGTCCGATACCAGCGTGGCTAGCGCACGCGCTGGTCAGCCGGTCCCGAAACTGCGTGGTCGCGTACTTCGGCAACCGGCGGTTGATCGTGGGATAGCTTGCAGATTCCATTCCGATCTCGGCGAGTGTTTCCACACTGTCGAACGTAGAGCCTGGTTGAACGATCCTGGCCATCACGAGATCAGCGAAGACCTGGTCATGGTCGGTGGCTCATCGAAGCTTAAGTCGGTGTAGGCACGGGTGATCGCGTCGATGAGATGGCCTGCCCGTTCTGCGGTCACTGGTACCGGGGCGTGCGCGCTGCCAGTGGCAGCAGCCGTGGTATCCACGCCGAGTTCAAGGCTGATCTGATCGCCGTCTAGTAAGCGTTGGGCTTTGGCTTTGAGCAGGGCGAGATCTTCTGGTGTGTGGGCGGATCCGATGTGGTCCAACTTCTTGGTGCCGTGGTGTTCGGAGTAGATGACCTGCACGGCGGTGGCACCGGAGGCGGTGGTCACGGTGCAGATGTACGGGCTCATAGAAGTTCAATCTACTGGTTACCCCCTCCTGCCACCCCCTTAGTGCGCAATTGTGGCATCTTGCCGGTCCGAGCGCACTGGTCAGACTGTCAATATGGGCTAGCTCACCCCAAAATGATCAAAGTCGGGGGATAAACCGACTGGCCACGCTGTCAATATGATCTACATCAACCGCAAATGAGCCAACTCAGGCTACTAGGATGAAGTCACGCGAAGGAGGTGCGGACACCCAGAGGAGGCACTAGGTAAGCATCAACAGCGACAGCGCCATGACCGCCATACCCAGAATGAGGCCATAGACCGCGGTGTGGTGGCGCCCGGTGGCCTGCGCGGTGGGCAGAAGCTCGTCGAGGCAGATGAAGACCATCACTCCGGCGACTGCGGCGAAGGCGATGCCCAAGGCGACGGGTCCGAGCAGGGGCATGAACAAGAGGAAGCCGATGAGGGCTCCGGCGGGTTCGGCCAGCCCGGAGAGCAGCGACCAGGTGAAGGCCTTCGAGCGTGAGCCGGTGGCCTCGCGGATGGGCACGGCGACGGCTATGCCTTCGGGGATGTTGTGGATCGCGATCGCCACCGCCACGGCGAGAGCCACTTCCGGCGCCTCCAGGCCGGCGATGAAGGTGGCGAAGCCTTCGGGGAAGTTGTGGATGGCGATGGCCCCGGCGGTGAAGGCACCCATCTTCATGAGGCGTCGGCGGCGGGCGTCGAGGACGGGGTCGGCCCCGATGCCGCGTTCGTGGGGATTGATGGGTTCGGGTACCAAACGGTCGATGATGGCGATGACCGCGATGCCGAAGAAGAAGGCACCGACCGCGCCCCATGGGCCCCTGCCCTCGCCCCAGGCCTCGGTGAGTTCGTCGAAGCCCTTGGGCAGGATCTCCATGAAGGAGACGTAGAGCATGACGCCGGCGGAGAAGCCGAGGGAACCGGCCATGAATCGGTCGCCGGGGTTTTTGCGGAGCACAGCGATGGCTCCGCCGATGCCTGTGGAGAGGCCGGCGAAGACGGTCAGCCCGAGGGCGAAGAGCACCGTGCTCAGGTCATACATGGAGGACTACTTTACCGCGTCGTCGTCGCCGGTTGGTGTGCATCCCTCCGGTCCGCAGACGGGGGCGTCCTCGGCGCCGTTGACCACGATGAGATTGGAAAAATCGAAGTTGTTTGCATTCGTTTTCATTAGCATTGCACCTTAATCTCTTTGCGTACTCTGTGCAAGTATGACGCAGCATTTTGAGATTAAAGTCCCCGGCGGCAAGCTCGTCGTCGCGGACGTGGATGTAGAAGACAACCGCATTAGCGCCGCAAAGATTTCCGGCGACTTTTTCCTCGAGCCGGACGGGGCGTACGGGGCGATCGCCCCCTCGCTGGTCGGGGCGTCGACAAGCGAAACCACCGAGCAGCTGCAGGAGCGGATCGACACCGCCCTGTCCACGTTCGACGACCTTGCCCTGCATGGTTTTGGCACTCACGACGTCGCCGTGGCCGTCAAGCGCGCGATCAGTGGCGGCACGGATTTCACCGATCACACGTGGGAGGTCATCCACCCGGGTCCGCTGCCGACGCCGGTCAATGTGGCGCTCGACGAGGTCATGCTGAACCAGCTCGCTGAGGGCACGCGGGGCCCGACGCTGCGTTTTTGGGAGTGGGAGGACAAGGCCACGGTGATTGGCTCCTACCAGTCGTATGTCAATGAGGTGGACCCGGAGGGCGTCGAGAAGCATGGCATTACCGTCGTGCGGCGGATCTCTGGGGGCGGCGCCATGTTCATGGAGGGTGGCAACTGCATCACCTATTCGCTGTATGTGCCGGAGTCGATGGTTGCGGGACTCTCCTACGAGTCTTCTTACGAGTACTTGGATCAGTGGGTGCTCGCCGCGTTGAAGAAGCAGGGGGTCAACGCCTGGTATGAGCCGATCAATGACATCACTTCCGATGGCGGCAAGATTGGCGGCGCGGCCCAGAAGCGCCGCAAGGACGTCGTGTTGCATCACGCGACGATGAGCTATGACATTGACGCGGACAAGATGATGGAGGTCTTGCGCATCGGCAAGGTCAAGCTCGCGTCGAAAGGGTTGCGGTCGGCGAAGAAGCGGGTGGATCCGTTGCGGCGGCAGACGGGCTCGCCGCGCGAGGAGATCATTGAGACGATGATCAATGAGTTCATGGCTCGTTACGGGGCGCAGCGCGCTGAGTTGTCACACGCTGACCTGGAAGCGGCGGAGAAGCTCGTGAGCGAGAAGTACGGCACCGAGGAATGGACTCATCTTGTCCCCTAATATCATTCGCGTCCTCGGCGCCCACGAAAACAATCTCCGCGGCATCGACGTCGACATCCCGAAGCGCCAGCTCACGGTCTTTACGGGTGTGTCCGGTTCCGGAAAGTCTTCCCTGGTGTTTGGCACCATAGCGGCGGAGTCGCAGCGCCTGATCAACGAGACTTATTCCACGTTTGTCCAGGGTTTCATGCCCACGCTTGCCCGCCCGGATGTCGATCATTTGGAGGGCATCACCACCGCCATCATCGTCGACCAGGAGCCGATGGGCGCGAATTCGCGGTCCACCGTCGGCACTGCTACCGATGCCACGGCGATGTTGCGCATCCTCTTCTCCCGGATTGCCGAGCCGTCGGCGGGCGGCCCCGGCGCGTACTCCTTCAATGTGCCCTCGGTCTCCGCCTCGGGCGCGATCGCGGTGGGCGAAGGCAAGAAGGAACGCGTCGACTTCAAGCGCACCGGCGGCCAGTGCCCCACGTGCGAGGGCATGGGTCGAGTCTCCGACATCGACTTAACCCAGCTTATCGACGTCTCCTTGTCCCTCAATGACGGCGCCCTCCTGGTCCCCGGGTACAAGGTCGGTTCCTGGGTGTGGAAGACCTTCGCCGAGTCCGGCCTCTACCCGGCGGACATCCCGATCGCGGAGTTCACCGAGGCGCAGCGCCACGCACTGCTCGACGAGGAATCACAGAAGATCAAGTTCAACGGGTTCAACTACACCTACGATGGCCTGGTCGTCCGGGTGAAGAAGTCGATCTTGTCCAAGGATCGCGACTCGATGCAGAAGGCCATCGGCGAGTTCGTCGACCGGGCCGTTACCTTCGTTCCCTGCCCCTCCTGCGGCGGCACTCGGCTCGCCCAGCACGCCCTGGAATCACGAATCATGGGCAAGAACATCGCCGAGCTCTGCGCAATGGAGATCCGCGACCTCGCCGAGTGGATGGAGCAGGTGGAGAACCCGTCCGTGGCCCCGCTCATCACGGCCATCCAGGAGACCCTGCGCAGCTTCGTCGAGATTGGCCTGGGCTACCTCACCCTCGACCGCCCGGCGGGTACCTTGTCGGGCGGCGAGGCGCAGCGCACGAAGATGATCCGCCACCTCGGCTCGGCGCTGACGGACATCACTTATGTCTTCGACGAGCCCACCGCGGGCCTGCACCCGCACGACATCGAGCGGATGAACAAGCTCCTGCTCGAGCTCCGGGACAAAGGCAACACCGTGCTCGTCGTCGAGCACAAGCCGGAAACCATCGCCATCGCCGATCACGTCGTCGACCTCGGTCCCGGCGCGGGTTCTGCCGGTGGCCAGCTGCAATACCAGGGTCCGCTAGCGGGCCTGCGCGGCGCGGGCACGATCACCGGCCAGCACCTCGATGATCGAGCGAAGCTGAAGGATTCCGTGCGGGAAGGCAGCGGGGCGATCGAGATCCGTGGGGCCTCGCGCAATAACCTTCGCGACGTCGACGTCGATATTCCGCTCGGGGTGCTCACCGCCATCACGGGAGTCGCGGGCTCTGGAAAGTCGTCCCTGGTCGGGTCGCTGCCTGCGCGAGAGGACATGGTCATCGTCGACCAGTCCCCCATCCGCGGGTCCCGCCGCTCCAACCCGGCCACCTACACGGGGGCGCTGGAGCCGATCCGCAAGGCTTTCGCCAAGGCCCACGGGGTGAAACCGGCGTTGTTCTCCCCCAACTCCGAGGGCGCCTGCCCCAATTGCAAGGGTGCCGGGGTGGTCTACGTCGATCTGGGCATCATGTCCGGCGTGGATCTGCCCTGTGAGGTCTGCGAGGGACGGCGTTTCGACGACGCCGTCCTGCACTATCTCTTTGGCGGCAAGGACATCGCCGAGGTATTGCAGATGCCCGCCGCCGAGGCCGCCGAATTCTTCGCTTCCGCAGAAGCCAAGGTTCCGGCGGCGGCCAAGATCTGCGCCCGCCTCGTCGACGTCGGGCTGGGCTATATCACTTTGGGCCAGCCCCTGACCACGCTCTCCGGCGGTGAGCGCCAGCGCCTCAAGCTGGCCAGCCACCTCGGCGAGAAGGCGAATGTGTTCATCCTCGATGAGCCGACGACGGGCCTGCACCTCGCGGACGTCGATACGCTGTTGGCATTGCTCGACCGGATGGTCGAGCAGGGCAAGACGGTCGTGTGCATCGAGCATCACCTGGCCGTGGTGGCGCACGCCGATCACGTCATCGACGTCGGCCCCGGCGCGGGTACCGATGGCGGCACCATCGCCTTCACCGGCACCCCCGCCGAGATGGTGGCCGAGGCCGCGACGCTGACGGGGCGCTACCTCAAGGAGTACGTGGGCTAGGCCGGATTTACTAGGCTGAACACATGGTTGTCCCCAGCTATCCCCTTGCGCTGCCCCCGTCGGGCACGCCGCCGCGCTCTCTGGCGGTGGAGCGCGTCAACCAGGCGATTCTCTTCTCCCAGCTGCGTTCGGCGGAGCTCATCGGGCCAGATGGAGTCCTGATCGAGGTGACGTTGGTTCCCAATCTGGGTGATGGGGGCTGGCGGATACGGTGGGAGTTCGGCATCATCGGCTCCCTGTCAGCGCAGGTCCGCGCGGAATACCCGGAGATCGAGCGCGTCGTGGAGGCCGGTCTCACCCCGCTCACGCGCGCGCGGGTGAGCATCGACCGGGCCGCAGGCCGCCTCGCCGTCGCGGTGGAACTGCCCGAGCCCGGCACCGCGGTCCCGCTCAACAACCTTCCCCCCGGCTCGGTCCTCGTCCCCCAGGGCGAGCTCCACCCGCTGCCCGCCGAGCTGCCCGATGGGCACTACCTCGGGGTCATGGCGGAAGAATCATTGCTTATCGACGACCGCGTCATCCCCACCCCGCACGCCCCCTGGCGGGTGCGTGCCTACGGCCTTCAGGGGCCCGTCGGGGTCCGGGTGTTCTCCCACCACGGGTACTGCGTGGTGGATGCGGGCCCGGGTCAGGCCTACGAGCTTCCCGCCTTACCGGTGGTGGAGCCCGAACCGGAGCAGGTGGAGGTCCTGGCCCCTGGGGTCTGGGCGATCACCATGGACGGCGACGAGCTCGCCGAGCCCGTGCCCGCCGGCCCCCGGACCGTCATGTTTCGGGCCATCAACGTCGAGGAGCTCTAGCGGATCCGCCGGTACCCCCCATCGAGCCGGGAAGTCACACCCGTGCGGTCGAGGTATTCCAGCAGGGGGATGGCGACGCGGCGCGTCGTGGACAACGCCTGGCGGGCCTGTGACGTACTGAACGGCTGTTCCAGCTGACTGAGCAGGGCTATCGCCCGAGCCGGGGCGGTGGGAAGAACGACGATTCCATCTGGCAGGCGCAGGATTCTCCCGGCCCGCTCCGCTGCGGCCAGCTCTCTGCTTCCCAAGCTGAGGGCACGGAGTTCATCGGCGTCCGGGGCATGGAAAGGCGCATCGTGCAGCCGTTCCTCCAGGTGGGCGATGGGTTCCTCTGCCGCGCCCAGGTCAACTGCAGCACCGGGTGCCCGGATAGTCCCCTCCGACTGCTCCAGTTTCGCGGCAGCCACGACGAGGCCCAGGAGCGAATCGTCGGGGAGGTCGAGGATACCCAGCGCGGCCCCGCAGCTCAGACCCGCCGAGAGCGGATGCTCGAGGGTGTGCTGATCGAGGGCACGGGTGAGCTCATCGCGCCAGGCGCCCAACTGGCAGATGTGAATCCACCACTCCCGCAGGGCAATGGCACCCTGGGGTGGCTTGTCCCCCACCGTCAGGCCCATCTGTGCGAGCTCCGATCGGCGGATCGCCCCGCGGCGGGCGATCTCGGCGAGGACGTCTCCGCGCTCGTCCGTGCTGCTCAACGTCAGCGCCCGGCGATGCCCATCACCGCGACGCTGCAGGGCGGGCGGGTCGACATCGAGGATGCTCGCACCCGCGTAGACGGCGCGATCCCCGGAGCGGCGCAACACGAGGCGGTCGCCGACAATGAGCGGCAGCGGACGCTGCAGGACGAGGCGGGCATGGTCGGCGTCAAATGGTCGCAGCGTAGCGACGACCGCGGCCGTCCCGACGTGGACGACCACCTCAGCCGGTGCGTCCGCAAAGGTGTGACCCGAGGACCGGCGGATGTCCACCGTGTCCACGATCGGCCACGCATCCGGGGTGAGCAGAACGTTGCCGCGGTGAATGTCCTCGCTGGACTGACCACGCAGATTGATGGCAACGCGGTTGACGGGGCCGACCTCGGGCGCGGAGGCGTTTTGGCTGTGCAGGCCCCGGATGTTCACCGCCCGCGTACCGTCCGCACCGTGCAGATCGAGCGTGCTCCCCTCCGCCACCGTGCCCGCGGCCAAGGTGCCGGTGACCACGGTGCCAGTCCCCTTGAGGCTGAAGGCCCGGTCGACCCACATCCGCACCCGCGCCGTCGGGTCCGGGGTGGGAGCGGCAGCGAGCACCCGGGCGAGGGTGGTGCGGAGGGCGTCGAGGCCCTCGCCGGTGCGGGCAGAGACGGTGACCACGGGGGCGTCGGCAAGCATGGTGTCAGCGAATTCGTGCCGGACCTGGGCTGCTACCTGCGCGCGCCGGGCCTCGTCCGCCCGGTCGGCGCGGGTGAGCGCGATGACGCCGTGGCGGATGCCGAGGGCGCGCACCGCATCGCGATGGTCCGCCGACTGCGCCTGCCAGCCCTCATCCGCAGCGACGACAAAACAGACCACCGGGGCGGGGCCGAGGCCCGCGAGCATGTTGCCGAGGTAGCGCTCGTGGCCGGGGACATCCACGAACGCGACATCTGTGTCGGCGTCGAGGTGGGTCCACACGAAGCCGAGATCGATGGTGAGGCCGCGGCGCTTTTCCTCCTCCCAACGATCCGGTTCCATGCCCGTGAGCGCCTTGACCAGCGTGGACTTGCCGTGATCGACGTGGCCGGCGGTGGCGACGACGAACATCTACGCTGCCCCGCGGGCACGTAAGATCGCCGCGGCAACCTCAGAGTCGAGGGAGGCAGGCACGCATCGGAGGTCGATGAGGCACACGCCCTGGTGCACCCGGGGCAGGACGACGGGATCGCCCGCGCGAAGCCGCTCGGCCAGTTCAGCGGGCAGCTCGACGGCCCAGCCGGGCAGCGGAAAACCGGGGGCGCCTCCCCCGCCGACGCGGCCGACATGCTCGACGACTCTCCCGCCGACGGCGGCGGCCAGAGTAACGGTCCGCCCGCGCAAGGTCTCCGGGTCGACGTGGAGGGCCTGGTGCACCGGGGTTTCTTTGGCATTCACGGTCGCCTCGAGCGCCGCGAGGCGCAGCTTATCGATCCGCAGCGCCCGCGCGAGAGGATGCTTCCGCAACCGCTCAATGATCGCCGCCGAACCCAGAAGGATGCCCGCCTGCGGGCCGCCGAGGAGCTTGTCGCCGGACGCGATAACGACGTCGGCCCCCTCCGCGAGCTGCGCGGACACATCGGGTTCCTCCGGCAACGCGGAATCGTTGGTGAGCAGCCCGGAGCCGAGATCGACGATGAGCGGAAGATCATGCTCATCTGCCAACCCGCGCAGCTGCGCGACCGTCGCCTCAGCGGTGAACCCCTCCATACGGAAGTTCGACGGATGCACCTTGAGCAGCGCGCGAGTGCGGGAAGTAATCGCGGCGGCGTAGTCCGCGAGGTGAGTGCGGTTGGTGGCCCCGACCTCGCGGAGTCGGACGTCGGTGGACTCGATGAGCTCCGGCAGCCGGAACCCCGCGCCGATTTCGATGAGCTCCCCACGGCTGATGATGACCTCGCCGCCGTCGGCCAGCGCAGTGGTAGCCAAAAGTAGCGCCGCCGCACCATTGTTGACCACGAGGGCGTCCTCCGCGCCGGGGCATGCTGCGAGCAGCGCGCGGGTGGCACCGGCACCGCGTTCGCGGGAGCGCAGACCCGTGGCCAAGTCCATTTCGACATCGACGTAGCCCGCCGCTTTCGTCAGCGCCGCCGTGGCGGCATCCGACAAGGGCGCGCGGCCAATGTTGGTGTGAATGATGACGCCGGTGGCGTTGATAACGGGAGTGAGCGAAGTCGCGGGGGCCTGGCTGAGCTTTTGGGCGAGGGTGTCGGCCACCGCCTCCGGCGCGATCTCCCCCGCGCGAGCAGACTCCTGCACCGACTGAAGATGGGAACGAATAACCTGCTCGGACAGCACTTCCCGTGCGGCCTCCACGGCCGGCATCCGGAGCAGATCATCGGTCCGGGGGATTCGGCGGCGAGGATCCATCGCGGCTGGCCCTTGTCCTTTCGGCGTCTGAACTAAAGCAAGATTGGCGGAGACGGACGAGAATCGAACTCGCCAGACCGAGGTACTCGGCCTCACCGGTTTTGAAGACCGGGGCGCCCACCAGGACACGTACGCCTCCACAGGACAGGCTACCTCGTGACTAATGTTTGAAGAATGACACCTGACATCAAGCTCACCGGATTCGCCGCTGGCGGGGGCTGCGCCTGCAAAATTCCCCCCGGGGAACTCGAGGACGCCGTCCGGGGGCTGACCGGCGTCAACAACGCAGACGTCCTCGTGGGGCTCGACGATGGTGACGACGCCGCGGCCGTCCGCATCACCGACGACATCGCGGTGATCTCCACCGCCGACTTCTTCACCCCCGTGGTCAACTCCGCCTACGACTGGGGTCGCATCGCAGCCGCCAACGCGCTCTCGGATGTTTATGCCATGGGCGGTCGCCCGGTCACCGCCATTAACCTGCTGTGCTGGCCACGAGAGAAGCTGCCGATGGAGTTGCTCACCGAGGTGCTGCGCGGCGGCATGGACGTGGCCAACGAGGCCGGCGCGCCCGTCACCGGTGGACATTCCATCGACGGCCCCGAGCCCGTCTACGGCATGGCGGTCACCGGCATCGCCGACCCGGCTCGCCTCATGCGTAACGACGCCGCCACCGCCGGCCTCCCCATCACCCTCACCAAACCGATTGGCGTGGGGTTGTTAAACAACCGCCACAAAAACACCGGGGAGGTGTTCCCCTCCGCGATCGAGACGATGACAGCACTCAACCGCGAGGCCTCGCAGGCCGCCGTCGCCGCCGGAGCAAAGGCAGCAACCGACGTCACCGGCTTCGGCCTGCTCGGCCACCTGTACAAGATGATGCGCGCCTCCGGCGTCTCCGCTGTCATTGACCACGCGGCCGTCCCCCACGTCGACGGCGCCGACGAAGCCCTGCGCGACGGCTTCATCTCCGGCGGCTCACGCCGCAACCTCGACTGGGTCCGCCCGCACCTGCGCGCGGATGGCATCAGCGAAGATGACCTCATCATGCTTGCCGACGCCCAGACGTCCGGAGGTCTCCTCGTCATCGGCGAGGTCCCCGGCTATCCGGTCATCGGCGAAACCACCGCCGGTCCCGCCGGGACCGTCACCGTGCGCTAACCGGCAGTCGTGATTCCCTCGCCGGTATGACCGGCGGTGACGCGCTCCTCCAAACGACGCTTCTGCGGCTCGATGACGTACTTCGGATCGGTGACCGAATGCAGTCCTGCCTCCAGCACGCCGAAACGGGTGAGCACCGACCCGGCCAGCAGGGCCGCCCCGGATGCCGCGGCGACTTTGCGGTTGCCGCCCCCGATGAGCGCCCCGAAGCCGCCCGCGATGACGAGCCGCTCTGCCCAATGGAGTAGCTTCCCGGCCGTGCCGTGCTCGTAGGGTTCCATCGAGATCTCATCGATCTGCGAGTACATCGCCTTCGTCGCGGCGACATCGCACGCCGCGCCGACGACCGCCAAAGCCCGCGCCGGGCCGGCTTCCGCCACGGGGGTGGTGAGCATCCCCAGTCCTCCCGACGCCGCCGAGGCGGAGCTGACGAAGAGGAAGGGCAAGTGGAACTTCGCGGCGTTCCACGCGGGGTTCGAGGTGTCCCCGAACAGCACCGCTGTGTACACCGCCAAGGGTGCGCCGAGAGCTCCGGCGAGCAGACCGGCCGTCGGAGCGGCGGCCTGATGCGTAACCGTGCGAGCCACCTTCGGCAGCGGCAGGCGACGACCGGTGAGATCGTCGACCTCCGCCGCAGCCGACACGGCAGCCAACGTGCTGAAGCTCGCCAGAATCCAGGAACCGACGTTCATCGGCGATGACAGCTTGAACACCCGGAACATGTGGAGCAGCCGCTCTGGGCGACCGAGGTCAGCGATCAACGCGAGAGAACCGACGCTCGCAGCAGTGACGGCCGCCAATCGACTATTGCGCCGCAGAATAGGGCGGCCACTGAGCTGGGCCCCGGCGGCCAGCAGCGAGGAACCTCCCGCCACGCCACCGAGGAAGAGGTAGGTGCCAATCGGCCATTCCCACGGCGGGGCCTTGACTACGGGCTTGCCATAATAGGACTCGAACTGCATGTCCGGAACCATGCGCTCCTCGCGGGAGCCGTCCATGGGGCCCGCGCCGCGGCGCTTCCTTTTTCGCCCGCCGCCAGAACCGTGACGGCGGGGTTCGACGGGATCGCGATAGTTGTCGAAACGACTGGTCACTTGCGGCCTCCGATCAGGAAAGAACCGACGACGGCAGCCATCATGCCGGCCGCCGCGATGGCGGCCTTCTTCGCCATGGCGGGCAGATCCGCGGTAGGAACCCGCGGATCGGGTGGCAGACCGTAGACCTCGGGGGCGTCGAGAAGCAAGAAGATGGACCCCGTACCACCGACACCATCGTGGGAGTTCGCGCCGTACAGGCGCGCCTCGGTGCGACCCTGCGCGTGGAGCTGGGCGACACGCTCGCGGGCCCGCGCCAGCATCTCCTCGTAGTCGCCGAACTGGATGGACTCCGTCGGGCAGGCCTTCTGGCAGGCCGGCGGGAGGCCATCCTTGAGGCGGTCATAACACAGGGTGCACTTCTGCGCGACGCCGACATTTTTCGCCGGGGCCTGCACGCCCGCGGTGAAATCAGGACCTTCTCGAGTGTCTTTCTTGACCACTCCCCCGTCGGGGCGACGCTCGATGACGCCGAAGGGACAGCCCGCCACGCAGGTGCCGCAACCGTTGCACACATCATCCTGCACGACGACGGTGCCGAACTCGGTGCGGAAGAGCGCGCCCGTGGGGCAGACATCGAGGCAACCAGCATTCGTGCAGTGCTTGCACACGTCCGAGGACATGAGCCAGCGGAAATCGGGAGTATCGGGATGGTCGCTCGACGCCTCGCCTGCTGGGGGCGCCATGGACGGCATCCCCAACCCGATGAGCTGGCGCCCAGACTCGCGGGCGATGTCAATGCGCTCGACGTCCTGCTCGATGAAGGCGACGTGCCGCCAGGTATCGGCACCCAAGGAACCGGTGTTGTCATAGGAATTGCCCGAGAGCTCATAGCCCTCGACCGGGTTGCGGTTCCATTCCTTGCAGGCGACCTCGCAGGCCTTGCAGCCGATGCACACCGAGGTGTCGGTGAAAAACGCCTTCCGAGCACCCGGGGCGTAACCCACGTGCAAGGGCGACTCCGTCAAATCATTCGTGTTAGTCGTCGTCATGCGCATGGCCCTCCCGAGCCTCAATGTCTTCTTCCAAGCGGTCCTCGGACTCCAGATAGCCCACGGGATCCGTCACCTTCGTATTGCCCGACGCCGCCGTCAGACCCGCCCGGACCTGATACAAGGTGATCAAATCGTCGCGCGCCGCGCCGCGAGGGCGGCGGCCCGCCCGAATGTCACAGGCACCGACCTTGGACGCCTGAATTGAGACGTTCGGGTCGAGGGTGATGCCCAACAAATCGTTGGGGCCATCGCCCGTGACCGGCGCGTATGGGCCATTACCGAAGTGGAAGGGCAAGCCGATGTTGTGATACTCGTGCCCGTTGATGATCATCGCCGGCATGCGGTCGGTGACCAGAACGCGAGCCTCAATCGCCCCGCGCGGGGAAATCAGCGTCGCCCACCCGGCGTTTTCCAGCCCGCGCAGCTGCGCCAACTCCGGGGAGACCTCGCAGAACAACTCCGGCTGCAGTTCCGCGAGGAACGGCAGCGCCCGCGACATCGCACCCGAGGTGTAATGCTCCGTCAGGCGATACGTGGAGAAGGCGAACGGGTACACGTCGGAACCAAACTGCCCCGGCTCTGGCTTGGACAGGTTGTCCGCCCCCGGGAAGGTAAGGCGAGCCGGGGACTGCTGCTGTTCGTACACCGCATTACCCACCGGGGACTCATGCGGCTCATAGTGCGTCGGTAGCGGACCATCCACCATGCCCTTCGGCGCGAAGAGCCAACCCTTGCCGTCTGCCTGCATGATGAAGGCATCGGTTCCGGCCAAGGCTGCAGGGCCCACGGCCGTGTGCTCCGGCTTGTAATCCGGGCGCAGGCCGACGGGGAAATCGGGGACGTCGTCGCCGACCCATTTGCCCTGGTCCTCGTCCCACCAGACGTACTTCTTGCGCTCCGACCACGGCTTGCCATCCGGATCAGCCGAGGCACGATTGTAAAGCAGGCGCCGGTTCAGCGGCCACACCCAACCCCAATCCATGGCGAGCTCGTTTTGCTCACGCCCGGGGCGCTTCTTCGCCGAGTGGTTCACTCCATCGGCGAACACACCGGCGTAAATCCAACAGCCACCTGAGGTGGAGCCATCAGCCTTCATCTCACCGAAGGAACTGAGCAGTTGACCTGCCTTGTCACCAGAGACGTGGAAACCGTTGATCTCCTGCAATACGGCTTCCGCGTCCGGGTCGCCGTGTTCATCCACCGGGTAATCCCAGGTGATGTTCTGCAGGGGAAGGTCACGAGGATCATCCGAATCAGCGAGCTTCTCGCGAATGCGCACGCCGAGGTCATAGAAGAACTTCAGCTCGCTGGTGGCCTCGCCTGGCGGCTGCTTGGCTTGGAACCGCCACTGCAGCATGCGCTGGGTCTGGGTGAACGTGCCGGACTTTTCCACGTGGTTGGCCGCGGGCATGAAGAAGACCTCAGTCTCCACCTCCTCCGGAATGAGTTCGCCGGATTTGACCTCCGGGGAGTCCTTCCAGAAGGTAGCAGTCTCCATGAGCTGGAAGTCCCGCACGACGAGCCATTTGAGATGGCTCAAGCCCAAACGCTGGAGGCGACCATGCGACTGTGCCACCGCTGGGTTCTGGCCGAAGACCAAATAGCCCTCAACCTCGTCCCGCAGCATGGCTTGCAGCGTGTGGTACGTCGAGTGCGCGCCGGTGAGCTTGGGGATCCAGTTGAAGCCCCAGTCATTGTCCTTCGTGGCGTGCTCACCGAAGTAGGCCTTGAGCAGGCTCACCGCGTAGGTATCACCCTTCTGCCAGAAACCAGCCTGGTTCGGGTTCGACACCGTCCACATGTAGTCGTTGAAGCTTTGCTCCTGGACCGTGGGCATGGGTAGGTAACCGGGCAACAGGTTAAACAGAGTCGGGATGTCCGTGCTGCCCTGAATGGAGGCGTGCCCGCGCAGCGCCATGATGCCGCCACCGGGGCGACCCATGTTGCCCAGCAGCAGCTGCAGGATTGCCGACGTGCGGATGAACTGCGCACCCAAGGTGTGCTGAGTCCAGCCCAGTGCGTAGGCGAAACAGGTCGTGCGCTCACGGCCCGAGTTCTGAGTGATCGATTCTGCCAGGTAGTAGAAGTCCTCCAGCGGGATGCCGCAGGTTTCTTCCACCAACTCCGGGGTGTACCGGGAGTAGTGACGGCGCAGGATCTGGAACACCGTGTGCGGATCCTGCAGCGTCGGGTCCTGCTTGAAGTGCCACGTGTCCAGCGGGGCGCCACCGTCACCGGCGGACTCCGCCCAGGCGGCCTTCTGGTGCTCGTCGTCCTGATCCGTATCCGTGGGTGTTTCCACCGGGACGCCGTGGGTCGCCCGCTGGTACCCCCACGTCTCGTTGTCGTACTGGCCCGTCTCTGGGTCGAAGCCAGAAAACAGCCCATCCAGGTCCTCGGTGTCGAGGAACTCCTCATTAATCAGCGTCGCCGCGTTGGTGTAGTTGAGGACGTAATCCTTAAACCACAGCTCGTTTTCAATGACATAACGGATGAGCGCACCGAGCAACACGACGTCGCTACCTGCCCGGATGCCGATGTGGCGATCCGACACGGCGGAGGTCCGCGTGTAGCGCGGATCGACGTGAATGAGTCGAGCCCCTCGCTTCTTGGCCTCCATCACCCATTGGAATCCCACCGGGTGAGCCTCGGCCATGTTTGAACCCTGAATGACGATGCAGTCTGCATTCGCCATATCCTGCAGTGGCTGGGTCGCTCCACCGCGGCCAAACGAGGTTCCTAAACTAGGAACCGTGGCGGAGTGTCATATGCGGGCTTGGTTTTCGAGCTGAATCGCCCCGGCGGCGGTAAACAGCTTCTTGATGAGGTAGTTTTCCTCATTATCCAGCGTCGCCCCACCCAGGCCAGCGATAGCCATCGTGCGGTTAACTGGGCGGCCAAATTGGTCGGTGTCCTGCCAACCGTTGCGGCGGGATTCGATGAAACGATCGGCGATCATGTCCATCGCCTGCTCCGGGTCGAGCCGCTGCCATTGCGTGGACTTCGGTGCGCGGTACAGCACCTCCGTCTGGCGCGAAGAAGAGTTCACCAGCTGCTCGGAGGCCGAACCCTTCGGGCAGAGGCGCCCGCGGGAGATCGGCGAATCCGGGTCGCCTTCGATCTGAATGACCTTCTCGTCCTTGACGTAGACGAGTTGACCGCATCCCACCGCACAATAGGGGCACACGCTCTTGACCACGCGATCTGCCTCGGAGGTGCGAGCGTGCATCTGCTCGCTCTTCGGCGATTCAGCATTGTGATCGCGACCAAAGGCGTCACCATCACGCAATTGCTTGATGACGGGCCAGTTCAGCGGACTCAAGCGGGACATAATGACAACTTTAGCCTCATTTGTTCGCTGGATCACAGGAGGGTGGTTACCGGAGTGTGGTCCGAAAGCCTAAATGGAGTCAAACACCCGGAAGCGCACGGCTGGCTGGCCGTCGGGCTGTTCCACCAAATGGGGAATGAACTCCGCCGGGTTGGGGTGATTGGGCAGCTCCTCCAGGTAGCGCACGTGGCTGGACAGGGAGGCGATGCCGGCCTGGATGGCCGCGGCGCTAATAAGCATCCTGTGAGTGGGTTCACCTGCATTGACGATGAGCAAGCGTGAGACCTTCCATGCTTCCAGGTCGGGATCGCTGAAGATCCAGGGATTGTCGGCATCGCGGACGGCATCGACCGTGGCCAGCCCCACCGCGCGGTGGTCGGCCTGGTTGAACGTCCCATAAGCCTCGAGCTCGAAGTTCGCGGTGATAACAGTATCGGGGCGGAACTCGCGAATGCGGCGAGCAATGTCGCGGCGCAGGTCCAAGCCGTACACCATCTGCCCATCCGGGTGATTGAGCAGCGTCAAATCACTCACGCCAACGGCCTCGCAGGCGCGGCGCTGCTCTTCGGCGCGCAGCGGGCCACACTCAGCCGGGTCGAGGGATCGGATGCCCGCCTCACCGTGGGTGAGCAGCAGGTAGGCCACCTCCACCCCGGCGCGGGTCCACTGGTCAACCGCGCAGGACAATCCATATTCCGCATCGTCGGGGTGGGCGACGACGATGAGAACTCGGGCAATGTCGGAGGCATCAAGGTCCGGGAGAATCTCAGGTGTCGTTGTCATGACACCAGGGTAGCCACGGCCAGATCAGTTGTGCCGCCACTGCCAGGAGTGCAGCCGATCCGTCTCCTCAAAGCCCAGGTCGCGGTTAATGGCCAGCATCCAGTGGTTGTCCACCGCGTTCCACGTGTGGATCCTGCTCACACCGGGATAATGGCGCTGGAGCAGCCGCACATTCTCCAGTTTGACGGCCCGGCCAAGCCCATGGCCGCGATCTTCCTTTCGCACCAAAGTGCCGTCCTGGTAAGCGAATTCCCTGCCTGCCAGCGATGTCTCCATCGTGGTGTACGCGACGGCCTCCCCCGTTGCCTTGCTCAACGCCACGGCGGTGAAGACGGCGAAGCCCCCGGCCGCGATCTTCGCCTCCCACGCCTTGATGCGGTCGACGTCCCACACCTCAGGCTCGATGTCGGCTTCTCCGATCGGGGCATCAGTGCTCATGCGCTCCCGCAGGCGGCACATCGGTTCCAAAAGGTTCTGAGGCGTGGCGCCTTCGAAGCTCACTAGCTCGTAGTCGCTGCTGGTGGTGGGCTCGGCGGCATTGGCCAGCACCAACGTACTGATGATTTCTTCGTGCACCCGGCTAAATCCGTGGCTCTCCAGCCAGTTGTTCGTGCCCGTGAGCCCCTGCAGCGCCACACAGTTCACGGTCGTGCGGGCCATGTCTGTCCGGAGCTTATCGACGCCGCGCCACAGCGCGTCCAGCACATCCGCATCGTCCGGCGCCGCCCGCATCTGCAGTTCCATCAGGTGCTGGTTGTCCAACAGGGGGAAAATCACCTTGGCCATGCCCACCGGGGTGTCGCCCCGGTAGGCGATGAAGGCGTCCCGCCTGCTCAGCCGGTCACTGTTGGTGATCGCCACCAGCTCCGGCACAGTCCACTGGAAGTCCGCGCTCCACGGGGAACCGGGATCCGCGCGCTCCCACACCTGAAGTCCATCGGCGGCGGCTTGAGCAGTGAGCTGTCCATGGTGGACCACGGTGATGGCTGACATGGTGTCAGCTTAGTGGGCCTTTTAATAGGCGACAGAGAACCGCTCGCGGCGGTGGGCAGGCTTCTCGATCTCATCGACAATCGCCTGGGCGAAGTCAGCTCCGGAAATCTCACTGTTGCCCTCATCGTCGACTATGAGGACGTCGCCGCCGATGCGGAACGTGCCGGTGTGCTCGCCCGGATTGTAGGCACCGAAGTTGGCAGCAGGGCTGACATAGAACCAATCGAGCGCCTCGTCGGAAGCGCGCAGGTCGTCGAGGATGCCGGCCATTTCAAGTGCCTCGGGCTTGTACTCTTCCGGGAAGTCTTCACCGGAGGCGAGGGTCGGCCCATTCGGGGAAGCGAGCAGGGAGCCTGCACCTCCAACCATTCCCAAGCGGGTGCCGCTCGCTTGCGCAACATCTGCCAGATCCTTGGCAACCCCAGCCATCTTCCCCTCCAGCGCGCCGCGCGGCGAGAGGGCTCCAACAATCACGTCTGCGCCTTCTAGGGCAGCTGCGAGGGCTGCTGAGTCCAGGACGTCAACCTCTACATAGGTGACGCCGCGTGTCTTGTCGGCGGGTGCCTTGCGCGATATCGCCGTGACCTCATGCCCGCGCTGCGCAGCTTCCCGAACGATGTTTCCCCCGGCGTAGCCAGTTCCGCCGACGACAGTGATTCGAGCCATGTTCCTACTCCTTCATGTTCATGGGGTTTCCTTCCGAAACCCTCGTCACTTACCATAAGTAACCAACAACGCGATAGCTAGTAGGTACCAAAAAGTGCGTATGAAACTCTTTCGTGCCCGAGAGGAAGCCACACCATGACCACCGAAGACTGGAACCCCTATGAACGCGACTGCCCCACCCGTCGCCTGCTCGACCAGATCGGAGACACCTGGACCGTTCTCGTCGTGGGCGCCCTGTCCGACGGCCCACTGCGCTTCGGCGAGCTGACCAGGCGCATTGAGGGCATCTCCCAGAAAATGCTCACCCAAACACTTCGAGCCCTCGAACGCGATGGCCTGGTCAAGCGCACGCAGTATCCGGAAATCCCGCCGCGCGTCGAATACGAGCTCACCCCCGAGGGGCATTCGCTGCGCGAGCCCCTCAAAATCCTCGAGGACTGGGCCAACGCACACATGTCCAGCATCATCACATCCAGGAAGCTTTACGACGCCCCCGCCTAGCTCCCCGGCCCCACACCTCACACGTGGATACGCCCGTACAATGCCCCGTCATAGGAATGTGGGAGGATTCACGAGCCGCAGCAAACACTTCCAGCTCGGCACGTCTGACCCCTTGCTGACACCGAAAGAATAAAAATTCTACCTGCGGATAGTCCCGTTGGGCGACTATAAGCTCCCGTGCGATCAAATTTTTGAGCTTCTCCGGAGAATCCTGAGAAGTGATTCAATGATGGTGACATGTCCACAATGAGGGTCTAGCGTTAGCTCGTACCTCAAATCACCAAGGAGATCACCATGACGGACAACAGTTCCGGCAAGACCAAAAAGATCATCGCCATCGCGGCGGCAGTAGTGGCCGTCATCATTGCTGCGGCATTGATCATTCCTCGCATCTATGCGGCAAATGAATCCAGCGACGTCGCTGCTCCCAGCCTGAGCACCAGCAGCTCGGCCGAGGCCACCACCGCTACTGTCACAGATATCAACGGGGCATGGACCGTCAGTGCCGGTTCCTATGCGGGATACCGAGTCAACGAAGTCCTCAACGGCGCCGACGTCACCGTCGTCGGCCGCACCGACACCGTCACTGGCGACGCCGCCGTAGACAATGACACCCTCAACTCCGGCAGCATCACCGTCGACCTGGCCAGCGTGACCACCGACTCAGATCGCCGAGACAACTACTTCCGCACCCAAGCCATCGACACCGCCGTCAACCCGAGCGCGGTTTTCACCATCACTGAGCCCGCCTCCCTCGAAGGCTTGGGTAGCGACCCGATCGATGTCACGGTCCAGGGCGACTTGACCATCAACGGAATCACTAAGCCGGCCTCCGCCACGCTCCAAGTAGCCGTAGTCAACGGTGAGATCAACGCAGCAGGCAGTGTTCCCATCACCTGGTCCGACTTCGGTGTCGAAGCACCGAACCTGGGATTCGTCGCGGTTGAAGATGCGGGGACCTTGGAGTTCCTTGTCGTCCTGGCGAAGTAGATTTTCCCGACATTTCAGCAGCTAGAGTGGTTGACATGAAAGATCTGCCGATCGCACCAGGTCCCGGGGTTCCCGAGGGCCTGGTCATTCCAGCGGCGGATCTCAATGAGCGTTTCGCCCGGTCTTCGGGTCCTGGTGGCCAGGGTGTCAACACCACCGACAGCAAGGTTCAACTATCGATCGATCTCGCCACCAACAGCTTCTTGACCGATGCTCAACGCCGACGGGCCTTGCGCAATCTCGAAAATCGGACCAGCGGAACCGTACTTACCGTCTCCGTCACCACGCAGCGGTCTCAGATCCGCAACCGGGCGGAAGCCCGGGAGCGGATGGCCGCGTTATTGCGCCAGGCACTGGCACCGCAACCGCCGACCCGGCGAAGGACGAAGCCGACGCGGGGATCAGTGCGGCGTCGATTAGCAACGAAGAAGCACCGATCCGACATCAAAGCCGCGAGGCGTCGACCCACTTTCGAGTGATCCCTCTCCTGGGGAACCGCTACCAAGTCCCTCGGACTATTCGATAGATCGAACATCGTTGCCGATAGCTGCCCTATGGTCGAAGACATGGCTACTCATTATGAACTGAACTACGACTGGTCCAAGCTGGGCCCGACGCCGTGGACGGAAACGTCCCTGGTGAAGCTGCAGGCCGACTTCCACTCCTACGACCTCGGCGACCAACTGTGGCTGGCAGTCAGCCAGTGGTGGGAAGCAATGGAAAAGGACGACAGTGGTATCGCCTTCGATGGGGGCTGTTTCTTCCCTGCGCCAGTTCGAGTATCCACCGAGCACGTGACCGCGTGGGTCTGTTCGCACGGTCAGGATGCGTTTGACTCGATTGCCCACTACGCGGAGGAGCTGCGCACCGTGGCCGAGTCATCCGATGCCGACGTCGTAGCCACATGGACCGAACTCCCCCACACCTCTGATCAGGCGGACCGCTGAGCCACGATCTGCTCGACGAGGATGTCCGCGTGGCCTGCGTGTTGAGCTAGCTCGCGGATGCAGTGAGTAAGCACCCACCGGAGGGAGAGCTCGCCCATGGTCGGATGGGTACAGTGGTCATCCAGGCTCAGGTGGCTGATGACCTGGTCGGCGGCGGCAATTGCCTTCTCGTGTTCTGCGGCAAGATCTGCAAGGGTGCCGTCGGGTTCCAACATAAAGCTCTCATCGATCGTCTCGGGGACGCCCATCTCGGCGCGCGTTTTCCCGCCGAAACGGCACACAAACCACACATTCTCGACGAAGGCCGCGTGCTTGAGAAGCCCCATTGGAGTGGTCAAGGAGGGCACGAGGCGACGTCGAGCCTCCTCGTCGTTAAGCTGTAGGACGGTCTCCCGGAGCAGCCGCCGATGTTCGGTCAGGAAAGCCAGGAGTACGTCGCGTTCTTCCTCTGCGCTTGCCGATGGCTGACTTGCTTCATGTTCCCGACCGTCGTAATAGCTTTGAGTGCCTTTACCCATCTTGAGGTTCCTCTCTTGAACACCAATAGAGCCAAGGTGCGTTTTGGGTTTAGCCTGTGAGCTGACGCCAAATGGATGGCGACGTGCACTCGTTGAAGTTGGACTCTTGAAAGCCTCAAAACTCCAGCGCTCGCCGCGCGATGGAGAGTGTCTCTGGCACAAGCCTAAACCACGCCCACTGACCACGACGCTCACGAGCAAGGAGGTCAGCCTCTACGAGGATCTTGAGATGATGGCTCACAGTGGGCTGGGTAATGCCCAGCGGCTCCGGCAATTCACAAGCGCAAATTTCTTGATCGGGCGAGCTACGAACAAGGCCGAGTATCTGCAGGCGAATTGGATCAGCGATGGCCTTGAACAACCGAGAAATGACTTCAGCATCCTCACGGGTGACCGGGGGATTTCCCCCGGGGGCGCAGCACCGGTCCAGAGCTAGCTCAAGTGAATCCTGTGCGTGTGCAGCTGTCGTCATGCACTCATATTGACACATATCGATGTGGATGTCATAGTTTCCATATCGACTCTTATCGATATGTTTTCGGAAGGACCGGAAGGACACTGCCGTGGGCCTAGGGCAGATCACCCTCGATGGGCGTCAACTCGACGCAGGTCGGAGCTCTACCCCAAACACACCTTCCGATTTAGCAGCAGCCACTTCGCCACCCTTCCATCGAGTGGGTTCTTGCAATCAATTTCCAATTCCTTCCACTTAAAGAAGAGAAATCTTAACGAGGTACGTCCGTGAACATCCCTTCGCAAAAATCACCAACAGTGGACGTAGTGGTCAAAATGTCGTCCCTTGATCGCTTTCTACCAGTGTGGATCGGGGCAGCAATGGGGCTCGGACTACTGCTGGGCCGAAACATCCCAGGGCTCGATACCGCCTTAGATGCTGTACAGATTCACGGTGTTTCTCTGCCGATCGCAATAGGCCTACTCGTGATGATGTATCCACCATTGGCAAAAGTCCGGTACGACAAGATCGGCACAGTGACGAGCGACCGGCGGATGATCTTCAGCTCCATTATCCTCAACTGGTTAGTGGGCCCCGCACTGATGTTCACGCTTGCATGGACGTTCCTCCCCGACTTGCCTGAGTATCAGACAGGGTTGATTATTGTCGGCCTTGCGCGGTGTATCGCCATGGTCATCATCTGGAATGACCTCGCGTGCGGCGACCGTGAAGCAGCAGCCGTCCTAGTCGCCATCAATTCAGTTTTCCAGATCATCGCATTCGCCACTCTCGGATGGTTTTACCTTTCGGTGCTGCCAGGGTGGTTGGGTCTCCAGCAAACCGTGCTCGATGTCTCTTTCCAAGAGATTGCGGTGTCCGTATTGATTTTCTTAGGGGTCCCCCTTCTCGCTGGCTACTTTTCGCGCCGAATCGGAGAGGCGACCAAGGGACGAGTTTGGTACGAAGACAGATTCCTACCTCGAATATCGCCATTTGCGCTGCTAGGACTGTTGTTTACCATCGTCATTCTCTTCGCCCTTCAAGGGGACCAGATCACCAGCAAGCCTTTCGACGTAGCCCGTATCGCAATACCCCTACTCATCTATTTTGCTGTGATGTGGGGCGGCGGGTACTTGCTAGGCAGGGCCTTGAACCTGTCCTACGAACGGACGACAACCCTCGCTTTCACTGCAGCAGGTAACAACTTCGAGCTTGCGATTGCCGTAGCCATCGCGACGTTTGGGGTTACATCTGGGCAAGCTTTGGCGGGGGTCGTCGGACCGCTAATTGAAGTTCCTGTTCTCGTCGCTCTTGTCTACGTATCACTCGCCCTTCGCGACCGATTTCCGATCAAACCCTCAAAGCGGCTGGACAGCTAAATACAGCGCAAGCTCATCAGATCTTGGCGGACAACGCGACAAGTCTTCGCGGTCGCGGCCCATTACCACTACACCCCTCATTGAAAAGGACTATCCATGCTTGAAGAATCGCCCCGCCCTTCCGTACTTTTCGTCTGCGTCCACAACGCTGGCCGCTCGCAGATGGCCCAGGCCTGGCTCAGCCACCTTGCAGGTCAAGCTGTGGAAGTTCGTTCCGCCGGTTCGGCCCCTGCCGACACTGTAAATCCCGCCGCAGTCCAAGCAATGGCTGAAGTAGGGATCGACATTAGTGCTTCCCAACCCAAGTTGCTTACCAATGAAACTGTCCAATCTTCGGACGTCGTAATCACCATGGGATGCGGAGATGCCTGCCCATACTTTCCTGGCAAACGCTTCGAAGACTGGCTCCTCGAAGATCCAGCGGGAATGGGAGTCGCGGCAGTACGTCCGATCCGTGACGAAATTCGCGATAGAGTAGTGGTCCTATTGAGGTCATTGAAAATCCCGACCATCGCTGACGGCGCTTAGAGTTCGTACCTGCACATACTGTGTGAGACCGACTTTTCCAGTGCTTTCGAATTCCTTGCTTCCGCACCGACATGTTTGTGGTTCACTTGCGGCATGTCCCTAATAGGCAAATACCGCTCCACCGGAGCCGACCCGCTCTTCGGCGATCCCCGTCGCGCCCACCGTGGGGTGGCGATGGAGGGCTACTTCTGGCGAATCACCGATCCCGATACTGGCCGCGTGGTCATCGCGCTGTGCGGCGCAAACGAGGGACCGGAAGGCTCTTGGTCGACAATTGGTCTGGCATCGTGGCCGACCGGCTTTGTTCGCACTGAGGCCCTCGATGGAGCGTGGACCGATCCCGATGGGCTGGGAGTCCGTGGCGGTTTTTCCAACGCGAGTCGCACCAGGCCGGCATTCGACGGCAACGACCGAGAATTGCACGTCAACCTGGGCGAAGACGCTCAACTCGACGTGACTTTCCACGATCTCGCCCCGTGGCCGCATCGCATGCTCGGCGGCTCCAGCATCTTCCAAACGATCCCCGCACTCAATCAGTATTGGCACCCATGGTTGCCAGGCGGACGCGCATCGGGTGTGGCGAGAATCGGCGGTGAGACCTGGGAATTCGATGGCGCCCAAGTGTACTCGGAGAAGAACTGGGGTCGCGAGGGCTTCCCCGAATCGTGGTGGTGGGGTCAGGCGCAGGGCTTCGCCGAGCCCGCCGCGTCGGTGGCCTTCGCCGGAGGTGTGGTCACCTCGGGCCCCCTCACGGTCGAGGTGACAGCACTGGTGGTCATGCTTCCCGACGGCCGCGTCATCCGACTCGGCGATCCCGCCATCAGTCCGGTCGCCACGACAACATCCGACGAGGAATGGCATCTGTCGGGTCGCGGTTTCGGGTGGCGCATCGAGGTGTCGGCCTCAGCACCCTTGGACCAGGCCTTCGTGTTGCCGGTTCCGCTGCCCAGTGAGCATCGGAATACCCCGGGCGACTTGGAACATCTCGGCGGCGATCTCACTGTGACTGTTTCTAGGTTCGGCAAGCATGTGTGGACGGGCACGACCGAGCTCGCTGCCCTTGAGCATGGCGGCTTGGATCGGGCCCGCGCGGAATTGCGACGTCGTGGGCTTGACGAGGGTTTGACGCACGCGCCACCGCAATGTTGACACCGTTAACTTAGCTCGCTACCCTCCCATGTATGCACCGTTTACATACTACGTCCCCCGTCTTCGAACCCCTCACCCTCGCCAACGGCGCGACGCTGCCCAACCGCATCGCCAAAGCCGCAATGGAGGAGAACATGGCCGCCCCGGGCCAGCTGCCCGGCGAAGAGCTGACCACCTTGTACCGACGCTGGAGCAAGGGCGGCACGGGCCTGCTCATCACCGGAAACGTCATGGTCCACGATGCCGCGTTGACTGGACCGGCCGGGATCGTGCTCGACGGCGACCAGCCGCTCGAACCCTTCCGCCGTTGGGCAGAGGCTGCCAAGTCCGGCGGCGCGCGGGTGTGGATGCAGATCAACCATCCCGGGCGCCAGGTCATGGCGGACATGCCGGGCGTGGCGTGGGCACCCTCGGCACGGCGCGTGGACGTCGGCAAGCAAAGTCGACGTTTCGCCGTGCCGACCGAAATGACCGCCGCCCAGATCCGGGAGACCATCGACCGCTTCGCCACCACGGCGTCGCTGGCCGAGCAGGCCGGCTTCGACGGCGTGGAGGTCCACGCCGCCCACGGGTACCTGTTGTCCCAATTCCTGTCGCCGCTGAGCAACATGCGCACCGACGAGTGGGGCGGCTCGCTGGACAATCGTGCCCGCTTGCTCCTCGAGATCGTGCGGGCCATCCGCGCCTCAGTTGACCCGGGATTCGCCGTCGCCGTCAAGCTCAATTCCGCTGATTTCCAGCGCGGAGGCTTCGACGCAGATGATGCCCGGCGCGTCATCGACATGCTGGCGCCGCTGGGAGTTGACCTCGTCGAGCTCAGCGGCGGCAGCTACGAAAGCCCCGCGATGACCGGCTCCTCCGCCGATGAGCGCACGCTCGCCCGAGAGGCCTATTTCCTCGAGCTGGCCACGGAGCTGGCGGCGACGAGCCCCCTTCCTCTCATCCTCACGGGAGGTATCACGCGTTTGGCGGTCGCGGAGCAAGTCCTCGCCGAGGGCGTCGCGGTCGTCGGCATGGGCTCGGCGCTGGCCGTCGACCCGGGCCTGCCGAAGAAGTGGCAGCACGACGCTGAGGCAAAGGTGACGCTGGCCCCGATTAATGCCAAGGACAAGGCCATCGCCTCGGCCATGTCGATGGCCCGCATCCGCACCCAGCTGCGACGGGTGGGTGCCGGCAAGCCCACGCGCCCCGACGCCAATCCTTTGCTGATGTTCGCCGCCGATCAGGTACGGCAGAAACTGGCGCTGCGCCGCTACCGCCGTTGGCTTGCCGCGCGCCCCTGAACCCGCTCCCATGCACGGCTACCATGAATGCAATCAACTCAGCGGCACCCCCTCGGGCGCGGAAAGTGCAGATGGATATGGCGACGGAACCCAAGTCCGCGTATCACCACGGTGACCTGCGGGCGGCGCTGTTGGGCCACGCCGCAGACATGCTCGAGTCCGGGGAAAACTTCTCCATGCGGGCGCTGGCCAAGCGGGCCGGCGTGTCCAACGCCGCACCCTACCGGCACTTCGATGACCGGGAGGCCCTCGAATCGGCCGTCGCCCTCGAGGGTTTCCAGGACCTTCGGGCGCAGCTGGCTTCATTGCCCACTCCCCCATCCGATCCGACTGATCTCGCGGAGTTCGGCGTCATCTACGTCCGATTCGCCCTCGCCCATCCGGCCCGCTTCAAGCTCATGTTCGGCCGCGAGTGCGACGATCGCGATGACGAACGGGTCCGCGCTGCGGGAGCCCTCAATGATCTCCTGACCAGCGCAGTCGCCGCCGACTTCCCCGACTCGGATGCGCCCGCCCTGGCCACTGCGGCGTGGGCGCTGGCCCACGGGCTGGCGTTTCTCCATCTTGATGGGAAACTCGACAACCACGACCCCACGACTATCGACGCCCGCGTCCGCACATCGTTCGCCGCCATCCTCACCTAGGAGCACACCATGACCAAGCGCATCCTCCACGTAGTCACCAACGTCGACCACTACGAATCCGACCCGTCCCATCCCACCGGCCTGTGGCTCTCCGAACTCACCCACGCCTGGGACGAGTTCGAGGCCCAAGGCTTCGAGCAAACCATCGTCAGCCCGGTCGGCGGCCATTCCCCGCTCGAGCCGCGGTCGCTGAAATTCCCCACCTACGACAAATCCGCGAAGGCGTGGCACGAGGATCCCGCGCGCATGGCGCTTCTCGACGACACCCGTTCCCCAGACCAACTCCAATCCTCCGACTTCGACGCCATCTTCTTCACCGGTGGCCACGCCGTCATGTACGACTTCCCCGACTCCGACGGCCTCCAACGCCTCACCCGCGAGATCTTCGAAGCCGGGGGCGTCGTCGGTGCCGTGTGCCACGGCTATTGCGGACTGCTGAACACCAAGCTTTCCGACGGCCGCCTACTCGTCGATGGCCGCCGCCTGACAGGTTTCTCCTGGCGGGAAGAGGTACTCGCGGGCGTCACAAAGCTTGTACCGTACGACGTGGAAGCCGACATGAAGGAGCGCGGCGCCGACTACCACAAAACCCTCGTTCCCTTTGCCCCTTATGCCATCGCAGATGGCAACCTTGTCACCGGGCAGAACCCCGGTTCGGCGAAGAAGACTGCAGAGAAGATCGTAGAGGTGCTCAAGGGGTAGCGCGCCGCAATGAGAACTATGAGCTACACCGAGTCACGTGCCAACTACGCACAGGTTCTGGACGATGTGACCAATGATCGCGAAGCAATCGTCATTACTCGAGCCGGACACGACCCTGTCGTCATGGTCTCGCTCGCCGATTACGAATCCCTTCGAGAAACTGCTTACCTGCTCCGCTCCCCTGCTAACGCGCGGCGTCTTCTCGACGCCATGGAACGCCTTGAAGCCGGCCGCGGCGAACCACATGATGCCGCCTGTCTGGGATGAGCATGCGTGGGACGACTATCTCTGGTGGCAAACGCAAGACCGAAAAGTACTGAAAAGAATCAACCTGCTAGTGAAAGACATTGTCCGAAACGGCAATGAGGGTATTGGCAAACCGGAGCCGCTGAAGCACGACTTCGCCGGCTACTGGTCTCGCCGCATCACCGACGAGCACCGGCTCGTCTACAAACTCACCGCAACAGAGCTTCTCATTGCCGCCTTCCGCTATCACTACTGACGTGCGTCAGGCTTTAAGCACGTACCTCAAGATCTCCACGACCTGATCGGGCGTCGTGCACCACGCCTGGGCTGCGGCATCGACTTCCTTGAGCGGATGAACAATGTCCTCAACATGCAGCGTCACATAGGGCTTACCTAGAGCCGCACAATAGCCCGCGTCAAAAGCAGCGTTCCACTGCTTATACTCCTCACCAAAGCGGACGACGACCATATCGGCCTGCTCGATGAGCGTCCGAGTACGAATGGAATTGACCTTGGCGGACTGATGATCGCGCCAGAAGCCGCTGGCAGCATGAGCAAGGTGATCACCCGCGGCATCACTGGCCGGATGATCAGTCACCGGAGCCGTAAAGACGACATCGAGTCCCGCAGCGGTGGCCCCGCGCTGGATCTGCTCGCGCCAATCGGTGTGGATCTCGCCAGAAAGATAAACAGTGAAACTCATGGGTGATTCCTCCTTATGTGGCCTTCTATGGCGCAGGCTACCTCACCTCGTCCACCGGTGGCCGCCAGACGAGCACCGCGACAGTGACCGCCAAGATCACCGCAGTCAGCGCGAACGGGACGGGAATGAGTGGGTCGACGAGTACTAGGATGCCCGCCAACGGCACGACAGTATTGACGATCCGGTCGGCGTGAGACCTTATCGCCAGCACCCAAATGCCGAGGATAAACACGGCTAGCGGGATAGTAAACGCGAAAGAAGCCCACGGCTGATGCAGCTCGCTGCGCCCAGTGATGACATCGATCTCAGCCTCAATACCCGCAGAGAACGCTCCCGCCGCAGCGAAGATAAAAAAGTGCCCGTACCCATAAACCAAGGAACTACTAAACGAGCTAATAGCGTTGTGATGCGGCGGCCAGAAATAGATCCACCACAACGCGGCCGTCGCGACCAACGTGAGCACCGCCATCGCGATCAAAGGGCCAAGATCATGGTCGTCGTGGACGGCCTCGATGATGGCGTTGGCGGAGGCCAAAAGGCTCTCGCCAAGCAAGATGAGCGCGAACAGGCCGTAGCGTTCCGTGATGTGGTGCGGGTGCCAGGGCGTCGACCCAGTGTTCTCAGCGAGGATCGGCACCGCCAGCTCCGCCAAGATGAGGACTACCAGGGCGACGTAGAACAGGTCCGTTGGCAGAAGGAGCGAACCTAGCCATATCACCTGCACCACGGCAATCCCTGCGGCATAGATCTGCGTCGCTCGGCGAGTCGGCCCCGCCCACCGGGAAGCCCGCAACCACTGGGCAACCATCGCCAGACGCATGACAATGTAGGCGATGATGAGGACCGTGAAATCACGGTGCTCGAAGACGGGGCCAATGCCCGAGGCAAGCACCAAAACTCCGGCCATCTGCACGAACGTGAGAACGCGATACAACCAATCATCAGTATCAAAACTGGTGGCGAACCACGTGAAATTCATCCACGCCCACCAGATCCCGAAGAACACCATCCCGTAGCTGGCGATCCCGTCCCAGACATGGCCTGCGCTAAGGGCGTGATGCAGTTGGACTGCTGCAGTACTGACCGCGACGACGAAAACGAGATCAAAAAACAGCTCCAGCGTCGACGCAGTACGACCCTCTTCACCGGGGTCGCGGGGGCGCATCGGAACGAGGCGGAAGCGGGATTGAGTTGTCATGGCAAGGCTTTCTGCGCAGGGGGACGGTCCCGCAATGATCTTAGTTGAGGCAGAAAGCTCTCCCCGTTTTCCGCGGTGCAGGTGAGTCGACGAAATGCACCGAGTTGTCGCTAGTAAAGTAGTTCACCGCTATCCGTGGCGTGCGACCGTTTGCTCGGTTCGCCTCTCTGGCCGAGGGGGTTCGCGGGGTTCGAGCTATCACACTTTGGTGAGAACCTTCACGACGCCCCGGGCAGTCCTCCCAAACTTGGACCTCATCTCCCGACGAACCTTCCAGACCCACAACCGCCTGAGTTCCCAATCTTCGCCCCTGGCAGAGTCCCCCGCTTCCTCGAGCCTCAACGCGAACAGCGCGAGCGCAGCCACCACATCGCTCGGTGTACCGGCGATTTTGTACGCCCGCTTGATCTCATCACCGGAAAGGATGAAACGCACAGCATCCGCATCCGAGTCGTAGACAAAAGCATCAGCGCCTTCGACTGCGAAGACCAGCCAGCTCGGGGGCCACCCCTCGATCGGCACATTCTTCCGGAAGTTCCACCCAAAGGCATCCTGTTCCTTCCAGAGATCCGCCAGTCGAGGGACGAGAATGTCGTTGCCCCCACAGTCGAAGCTGACACCCCGAGGCTTTCGGCCGTCCTCTCCGAGAGGACCCATCTCCTGATAGAACTCAATGAGTGCCGGGGGCAGTGGCATTGGCCCCTGCCAGTCAGAGGCGGGCTGAGGCGCGCAGACGCCGAAGTGCTTGAGAAAATCTAGTCCATTGGTCATGGAAATAAAGTACGGGATCCTTCTCGATGCCGCAGCTGAAGGCACGAAAGTTCTCTCATTGATCAGCCAATGTAGCCAGCGGCGATTGCCCCCGCGAGGTGGAAGCTACATTTGGCAGGAGGCACGGAGCTAGAGCTGGAGCTGGAGCCGATTGGTCTGGTGAGGATGACTATGACTCCGTGTACACCGCCATGACATCCCGGCCGGTGGCCCCGAACTTCTCCTCCATTTCCGTGCGGACCTTTTCGACCCACGAAGGGAGGAGATCGAAATCCTCAGTGAACTTTGAGTCGCCGGCTTCCTCATCACGCAGCGAGAACAGCGCGACTGCACCTGTCACTTCAATGGGCGTACCGGCAATTTCTTTGGCATCCTCGAAATCTTCACCCGGGAGCAGAAAACGCACGACGTCGGCGTCCGAGTCATAGACGAATACCTCCCCCGCCTCGTCCGCGAACACCAACCAATTCTGCGGCCAGCCCTCAATCGGGACATCATCACGGAAGTTCCACCCAAAGGCGTCCTGAGCCTTCCACAGATCGGACAGGCGAGGGAAAAAGACCTCGTTGCCGCCGCCTCCATAGAACCAAATGCCGCGAGGCTTCCGGCCAGGTTTCCCCGCCGTCGTGAGGTCTTCCTCACCAAACGGACCGACCTGCTGGTAGAAATCGGCGAGCGCAGCTGGCAGCGGCATGGGACCTTGCCAGTCAGAAGCAGGTTGCGGCTTGCAGATGCCAAAATGACTGAGGAATTCTAGAGCAGTTTTCATGAGGAAAGTTTACAAGGTGATCCAGGGAACTTTCCACCCGACGTCTAGAACTTTTCCTCCTGGCGGCAATGCCCCGGATCGATCATCAGACGAGAGTGGCGGAGCGTCCGCTGCGACGTCCATCGGTGAAGTGCTCTTGACCGATCATCTGCGGACGGTCCCCGCGGTCCACACAGACTTCAATCGTCGTCATCGCGCACGTTTCTGCCCAATAGACCCCGCACGAAGTTAACCGACGTCGCTAGCAAGCGGGTCTGCCGCCTCGACGACCTGATCCAGCACTCCGAGCTCCCGGAGCACCTGGGCGACGTTTCCCACGGCAACAGGGGTGCCTACGATGAGGTTCCATGAGTGGCGGCAATGCTCGCGTCATTGTCGGCCTTGTCGAACACGCCGCCTAGCGCTACCGACACGGCAATTGCGATTATCCCGCCCGCAGCGGGCACAACCCATACCCACCACTGGAGGTTCCCCATGACTGCGAGCGCCCCATACAGGGAGATGATGTTGTTTACCGCGTGCGCCGCGACGGCGCCTGTCAAAGAACTTGTGGTCAGATAGGCAAGAGTGAAGAAAGCCGCGAGCACAAACAAAAGAAAGATGTCTGCGGCTCCTCCCCCGTGCACGCTCACAAAGGCGACGCCGCTGAGAAGGAATGCCAGGAGCGTCGATACCCGTACCCGGGTAGACCCAACAGCTGCTCCCTTTGAAAATCCATCACGGAGTGGCCGAAAAATCCCCGCACGAAAGTACAGTTCCTCACACACTGGAGCTATTAGCGCGACGCTGGCTAGAAAAGTCACGGTCGCAGACACGCTCGTTCCGACACCGCCCTCACGGAGCACACTGACCGTTCCGCCATTTCCGAGGTTGAACAGGCGCTGCAAGAGGCTCACAGTGAGCCAGCAGGCCAGCCCGTAGCCGGTCCCGATCAGGAGAGTGCGGCCAAGCTGCCGGCCACCCAAACCAATCCATCCGAGGGGACGCGAGAGCTTTCGACCGAACACTAAGAGCACAATCGGGAGCGCGAGGGCATAGCCCACCATCTGTCCCTGAGAGCTGATCCATTCCCAGCCGATTAGCAGCCCTCCGTAGGAGAGCGCGCTCGTCACCACGATGGCGATGACATAAACAACGATGGCCCACCACCAGCGCATGGGCGATATAGCAAGTCGGTCAAGAATCAATGCCCGCTGACGCGAGGGAGTGTTCATAGCTCTACTTTCTTCTTGCAGGTGCGATACGGCCTGATTGATGAGCTTAATGATTATCACCCCCAAGTCCTCATTGTGGACGATGGAGGTTTCGATCGTGCCTGAGGACTGGAGTGTGAGAAGGTGGCGACATCGAAGCTGAACCATCCGGTACCTGTGGCCAAAGATCGGGACACATCGACCTTCACTTGGGACTTTAGCGTGGCCCCACACTTATGAGTTGCCGATCGAAGGCGGGACGAGGGGCGATGTGCGACAACTCTCCTCCACTACAAATCCCTCAGTTGCCTGCGAACTCAAGCTGCAATGCCAAGCTAAGACCTATCGGTCGGACCAAACAACGGCTGCGAGAGTATCGTGAATGAGCTGAGCTGGGTCGCAGCTCAAAGGTCGACTGCGTCAGCAAGTGCCGACGCCAAGACCTGCCACTTAAGCAGCTGAACGGGCAATACGTCGATATCGTCCCGGCCAAACAGCAATCGGGTCTCCTCCATAAGTCCAGACGCTCGCATCAGGAGATTTCCATCAGCAGGATCCATTTCGACCAGAATGTCTATATCGGACTCTGGTGTACAGCTACCGCGAGCAACGGATCCAAATATCCTTGGCCGAGCTGCGCCGTACCGCTCTAGAAGCCTCTGAAACTCACCACGATGCTCGTCTAGCAGCTCGCACAGGGAAAGCGCTTCAGGTGCCGTGGGACCATCAATCATAGAAGAATCCACCCAGCCTTCTGCTCGTCCGACATGCGATTTCAGTAACTAAAGCCACCTTAGGCGATCTCGGTCGACTATCTGCTTCAGCAGTCGACGTACTAATAGTCCCTCCATCGATATGCCTCACGGCGGGCCCGACTTTGAGCACGAGGACAATCCGCTCATCATCCTCGATCTCATCGACGATTCGATTGTCTCTGCCCTCCCCCTTTAGCTGAATCCACCCAGAAGATCGCGGGTCGCTTGCAATCAACTATATTGCGCCGCTCAAGCGACGTGCCGTCGACTTGTCGAACCTTCGAATCGCCTTCGCCACAGATGGGAAATGGCTAACGGCACGGGGACGGTTCAGAGGTCCAGCTCGCGCATGAGATCCTCGTGGCCGACTCGCCCCTCCTCACTTCGCGCCGCGAAAGCAGCGCGAATATCGGCCTGGTCCTCCAGAGCTCGCAACGCGCGATCGTAAAATTCCGGTGAGACCAGTACCGCGCGTGGGATGGCTCCACGTGAGGTGATTTCGACAGGCTCGCGCTGTACTGCAGCGATATAGGCGCTCTGCTGGCTGCGGAACTGGGACAACGTCACGGAGATCATGCAACAATGGCACAACTTATACATGTTGTACTGGAGTCCCTCAACGGCTCGATCTACATGACCTAGACGTCAAGCCGGAACTCAACAGAGTCACGAAGCCCAACAACCTCAGCGGCCAGCTTGCTGCGCAAAAGATCATGAGCGGCACCCAGTCGATGGACAGGGTCTGTCCAATGGTCCGGAGAATAGAGCCACACGGGACGCGCTCCAAGCTCCTTAGGTTCCCACTCGTAGCGGGGCCATATGTGCGCGTGCAGAAACGCATCAGTATTCCCAAGGATCTCGACGTTGACCCTGCGGTAAGCAGGGTCCAACTCACTGCAGACTTTTTCAACAGCGGTTGCCACCAAATCGATATCCGCCAAGAACTTCACCCGTTCGGGCCTGGCCAGGTCCGATAGCCGGTCCGCTCCGGGACGCTTCGCCAGTGCTAGGCAGTATCCGGGAAGGAACTGAACGTCCCCGATGACCGCGTAGGCCGCATTCAGCTCCGCTAGCACTGTGGGATTTCGTCCTTCTATTGCGGCACGAACCCGGTCGCCTCGCCAATCTGCCATGCGATCTCCAACGTGTCGATGCAGACGAGCCCTCGCCTAACGACTCCTTTTACATACTCTAGGTTGCCATGCAGGCGGAGGTTGATCCAGTACCGTTGGCCCATTCCACGCAGCTGACAACCGTTAGCTCAACGGGAGCTGGCTTGATGAAATTCTCAACCCACATCAGAATTTTTCCACTTTCCAAAGCTCAGGCCCTCCCTGAGGATGACCCTGAAACCAGACGGCGCTACGGCTGGCGGAAGCAGAACTCCGCCACTCCCGGACAGACCGTGAACGGAGCATCGCCCCGACGCACTGTTCTGAGCACCGGCCGGGTCAAGCGGTCTGCAGGGGCGCGATCGCGTCAATCTGCTCACTCAACGCGCGCCGCTCAAGCCGCAACTCATAATTGGACTGCAAGTTCATCCACAACTCTGCCGAGGTGCCGAAGTACTTGGCCAGGCGGATGGCGGTATCGGCAGTAATCCCACGCTTGCCGTGCACGATCTCATTGATCCGCCGCGGCGGCACGCCGATGGATACGGCGAGCTTGTTCTGCGTGATCCCGAAACCTGCAATGAAATCCTCCATCAGGATCTCCCCCGGGTGGATCGGCTCGATCAAGTTGCTCTCAGTGGTGGTCGACGAGTTCGACATTTTCTGCACCTCCATCTCTCCAAACGAAGCAAATCCGCCATTGCGAGTTCACTCGGCTACTGTGCTAACCACGACGGTCGCCCTGCAATCGCTCCAAGCGGTTTCCTGGCGGTATCCGGAGATCTTCGACGTCCTTCGCAGCGTGGATCAGTTCGAGCTTCCTCAACGTCGCACGCTACACCGTCCGGTCGACACGCTTGACGTAATGCTCATACCAGATTCGTTCGGTGTCCTTGTTCTCGAACGATCTGATCACAGGAGCATCATATAACGGAACTCGTCAATAACGCTACACGTTAAATTTAAACTCAAGCAGACATTGCTCCCCAACTCATTACCCTGTTCAGGTCACTTTCTTCCAGACTCCGCTAACGTCCTCGCTATGCCTCCACACCAGAAGTCCACGCCTATCCCCGGCGGTCAAGCCCGACTCTACGCCCCCATCACGACCGGAGGCTTCTGGCAAGTTGTCTGGCGAGATTCAATCACCGGCAGGCCGAAGAGCCGGACTGCCTCCTCAAAAGAGGCGATCATCTAGAAGGACGCTGAAGCCCTCGGCGAATGGCTCGACAACGTCTCCGGCGTTACCCCGCCGACCGTCGGTAAAGTCGTGGAGACGTGGATCTCCGACAACAAGCGCCGGTGGTTCAGCGGAACCGTTACGGCGTACCGGTACCGCGCCCGGGCCCTCCAGGACCTCTGGGACCTCCCTGTCACCGCTGTCCGGCCCGCGGATCTCCGCGGGCACGGCTGCGGTGTCTGCCGTGCCTGCCGTGACCAAGCCAAGCGGATTCGGACCATCGTCCGTGCCACTTTCGACTTGGTGGAGCGCTGGACCGAACACCCCCAGCGACCGCTACGCCGACGCCATCTGTCTCCTTGGAAGCCACCTCGGAGGACGGACCGCGCGTAGTTTCGCGTGCTCAAATCACCACATCAGAGAGGGTATCCGGGGTCATCGATACGTGCTACGAGACTTGCCAGCTACATCCAGCACTTCCCCGCACCGGGGAATACATCGACCCAGTATCGGGGAAACCCACCGGAAAGGTACCTGCGGACGATCCGGGTTCCCTGTGGTTCGTACGTGAGCAACTCCAGCTCGGAGCTCCGCTCACTCTTATCGACAGCATGCGGCGCGTCATCCCGAAGCACTACACGAACCGAGACAGTCAGTGTCAGGCGGAAACGGCTGAACTTGCATCCCGAATCCGCCAGATCGCTCCTCTGATCGCTTAAGGCGCGGCGGGGGTCTACGTATCGGGGAAGCCCCAATTCGAGTGCGGCACCTGTTCGGACTTCACCTGGACCAAATCACCGCACGCAACGTCGGGGCAACCATGCACAGGGTGATCCTGCGCGAGATCTATGCCGGCTACACGCCACGCCCCTCGAAGACATGACACCCCTCCGCATGCGCGGATACCACGGTGCGATGGATGTGGTCGCGCAAGTCTCACCGGAAGGCGGCCGAATGACCGTCACCAGGACTAAGCTGGGCAAGTCACGGAGGGTGTTCCTCTCCCCTGCCTGGGATCGGCATGCACAGAGGTCTCTGCGGAGACTGCTCACTGATTCGCACAACGCCAGCCCCGGTGCGGACGGCTTCGACGTCTTCGACCCAAAGTCACGCTCCGCAAGCCTCTGGGACGTGTCCTAGACTGACGCACTCTTCCTTAGGAAGGCGGGATTTATCCCCGTCGCCTACCTCCTCCACGATCGACTCCACCAGATGTGGATCGAGTCCGATCGGGACGTTCGGGTCTTTTGGGACTGCCTACTGTTCCCTGCCTGGAAACGCGGCCCCGGAGTTTCCTTCCCTGCTCGCTGGCCATACACAACCCTGGTCCCCCACGGCACGTACCAGTCGCCTACAAACCTCACCAACCGCTAGGTGGCCCCGCTCTACGACCAAGTCTCGGAGACCCTCCACGTCTGACCGGGCCACAAGGGAACCAGCCGACGCGGCTGGTCACACCACCAGCTTAGGCACTACACAGTCTTCCAGTGCCTCTCCAAGAGTGTCCCTGTCTCGCTCGTCACGCAGCAGGCCGGCCACGCCTACGCGGAGTTCACCCTGTCGAGGTATGTGTGGGCGATCAGTGACTCGCTGACGGCCCAGGGGTTCGAGCTCTGTCGCGTTGCGGCGGTCACCCCAACTGACGCAAAGACTGAATAAGGTGGGATTGGTGAGCACCTCTACCCCCACCGCCCTCGACCGCGCGACGATCCGCTATCGTCTCCTGCAGTTCTCCGTGACTTGGCGGGAGAAGATCGACGGCTGGCGGCTGTCCGGCCAGTCACACACCGAGAAGTCGTACGCCCATCTCTTCTGGTCCGACATGCTCCGGTGCTTCGACGTCATCCCCGAGCGGGTTGACCTCTTCGAACGAGACGCGCAACGCGCGTCGACAGGCCGTGGTGGTTTCATCGATCTGTTCTGGTCCGGTGTTGTCATCGGAGAGGCCAAGAGTTTGGGACGGGACCTGTCCGGCGCCCATGCGCAGGCCCTCGACTACCTTACGGGTGGCTCTATCGGCCAGCATGAATGGCCGAAGTACACGATCGTGTCAGACTTCGAGAGATTCCAGGTAGACCGGCTCGGCGACGACGCCTGGAAGGTCGAGTTCACCATCGACGAGGTAGCGGACCACGTCGACCAACTCCTCTTCCTCGCTGGCCAGGAGACCGTCACACGCCGGGAAGAAGTAGACGCTTCCATTCACGCCTCACGGCTCATGGCCGACCTATACACGGCCATGCTGTCCGACGAGGCAGACGACGGGATCGCCGATGCCGCCTCGATTTCCCCGGAGGAAGAGGACGAGGCCGTCCAGCGGACCTCGATGTGGATGACCCGGCTCCTATTCCTCTTGTTCGGAGACGACGCTGGGCTTTGGGAAGTCGACCTCTTCTACCGATTCGTCCTCCACGACACCACCGCCGCAAACCTCGGTTCACAACTGACTTCGTTGTTCCAGGTCCTCAACACTCCTGAGGATGCCCGTCGCCGCGTGCCGGACTCCATGGCCCGGTTTCCGTACGTCAATGGATCTGTCTTTGCCGATGCTCTCCAGCCGGAATTCTTCGACGAAGAGATGCGCGAGGCATTGCTGGCAGCTTGCCGCTTCCACTGGACGCGCATCTCGCCTGCCGTCTTCGGCGCGATGTTCCAGTTGGTCAAGTCGAAAGAGGCACGACGGGCAGACGGCGAGCACTACACATCCGAATCGAGCATCCTGAAGGTCTTGGAACCACTCTTCCTCTCGGAGCTACGCGATCAGGCAAGCCGCCTCATCCGAAATAAGTCGACAACGGCCTCAGACCTACAGCGATTCCAAGATCGCCTCTCTCAGATGGCTTTCGTCGATCCGGCCTGCGGCTGCGGGAACTTCCTCGTGGTCGCGTACCGGGAGGTCCGAGCCATCGAAACCGAGATCATCGTCGCTCTGCGTGCAAAGCTCGGGCACATCACGGCCTCGATCGACACATCGCTGGATCAGAAAGTCACCATCGACCAGTTTCACGGCATCGAACTGCACTGGTGGCCAGCCCGAATCGCTGAAACCGCCATGTACCTGGTTGACCACCAAGCGAATCGCTCCCTGGCCGCCCGCATCGGTGACGCCCCCGACCGACTCCCCATCAAGATCACCGCACACATCCACCACGGCGATGCACTGGCCTCCGACTGGGAATCGATCATCCCGAAGTCTGACGGGGAGACTTTCGTGTTCGGCAATCCGCCCTTCGCTGGGCACAAGGAACGGACCAAAGAGCAGACCGCTGGACTACGACAAGCCTGGGGAACTCCGAAGATCGGCCACCTCGACTTTGTGACGGCCTGGTTCGTCAAGAGCCTCGACCTGCTTGCTTCACGTCAGGGGCGGTTCGCGTTCGTATCCACGAACTCGATTACCCAAGGTGAAGGCGTATACGCACTCTTCAACCGGATCTTCGATGCTGGCTGGCGAATCCAGTTCGCCCACCGTACCTTCAGATGGGATTCTGAAGCTCCTGGCAAGGCGGCGGTCCACTGCGTCATCACTGGATTCGACCGCGACCGCAAACGGCAGCCACATTTGTACTGGCCAGGAAAGGCCGAGCCCGAGTCAGTCAAGGCGATCAGCCCCTACCTTTTGCCTGGCCCACCTGTGGTTGCCGTGAAGCCTTCACGGAAGGTACTTAGTCCTGGGCTTCCGCCACTGCGCGCAGGCTCGACTCCCCTTGACTGGGACAACCTAGTCGTTACTGAAGAACAATATGACGAGGTGGCGGCGGACCCTATCGCTGCGAAATACCTCCGGCGTTACCTCGGAGGCGACGAACTGATAAACGGGCTCCAGCGCTGGTGCCTCTGGATGGCCGACGACGACTTTGATCCATCGGATGTGACCAGGTCAAGGGTGCTGCGGGAGCGAATCGGGAAGGTCCACGAAATGCGGCTCTCTCGTGACCGCGAAGCAACGAAGAAGGCGGCGGACACACCGCACCTCTTTGGAGAAAACCGCCAACCCGCCACTGATTACCTCGCACTCCCCCAGAGCTTCACCGAAGCCCGACGCTTCGCCACAGCCGGCCACCTCGAACGGAGCGACATCGCCTCCGTCAAGCTCTTCACCGTTGAGGACAGGGACGGATTCCTGTTCAGCCTCATCTCCTCTGGGATGTTCATCGCGTGGCAGAAGACCGTGGGAGGACGCATCAAGTCAGACCCGAGCGTGTCCACTTCGATGGTGTGGAACACATGGCCGGCCCCTGCTTTCAGGCCGACCCAGCGCGCGGCGATCATCGAGGCAGGAAAACGGATCCTCGAAGTCCGGGCTGAGTGGCCGTCTCGTACGTTGGCCGAACACTATAACCCCCTGGCAATGGACCCAAGGCTCGTCGCCGCCCACAACAGACTCGACCGTGATGTCGACAGGGCATTCGGGGCCGAGCGGAAGCTGACTTCGGAAGCACAACGCGCCGAACTTCTCTTCAAACGCTACGTTGCCCTCGCTTACCCGGACGGGGCCCCTTCGGGGGGTCTCTGAGATTCAGCGACACTCATCCCAATACAAGGAGGTCAGGTTATGGTTGATCATCTCGCAGCGCCATCAGCTCAAATACCCTTTTGGCTGGAAGTTACCCAACCAATTGCCACTACCACGGGTGTCCTCGTTGCACTCGCGGTAGCCCTGTGGAACGTAAGCCAAAACAGAGCAGAGCGAAAAGACAGGAGCCTTCAGCTGGCAGCACTTGACCGCGCTGAGCAGGACCGAATTTCAGCTCAAGCACGCAAGGTCGTACCAACACTCGTCCGCGCAACAGTCTTCGGCCCCGATATGTGGAGTATCAAAGTGTCAAACCACTCCAATGCGGTCGTAACTGAACTGCATGTGGATGTTGAGGGTGACGATGAGAGTGGCAACCCGATCGAGAACTCTTGCACCCCAGCGAACGGAAAGATCGGCACTAGCGAGGTCTTCCGGCGCGTCATCGGAGAAGCTCTGAGCGGTTCAATCAACGCAGCAGTCTCCCGGGCCCAAGCCCCGTACGGTGGGTGGTCGGGCCTCTCTGGTATGTCAACCTCCCGAATCGGTGCCCTAGCCAGCCAGCAACTTGCACCCCAGATCTCCCAAGCCTTGCAAGAGGCGTTGAACGGTCAGCTGGCAACGCACTGGCCCACCGCCCTCACACCGGAACAGCAGGCAGTCATGGCATATTCAGCTTCGGACAATGCAAAATCAATTAAGGTTCGAATCACCTTCACCGATGAGGCGGGTTACCGATGGACTCGAACTGACAAGAGCGGCCCAAGGCGAATCGAGAAAGAGGCATGACCCTTCCGGCGTGAATGGGCAGGTCATTCCCGTGAGATGCCCTCTAGATCGCTTTCAGTCGCACACAGCTAGCCAAACTCGGCGGAATCACGGCCACGCGATACGTGGGTCACGTGGTCGGCGTCGGCTCATGGGACGCAACTTGGAGCATTCTAGCCTACGGCCGGTACGTGGCTCCACTACCCAACTCCAGCCCTCATCCAGACGTCCTCTACCGCGTGCTCCTTGAAGCGCTGGCCGGCATCGGGAAGGTTCCGTCCGATGAGGGCCACACCGAGGATCAACTCGCGCGGTTCGTCTTTGCTTGGGATGCTTGCCCTACCCTCCAGGTGCCAACCCGGCGGCCGTTCCCGGGTCGCCTGCCTGGGGTCGGCTGGGAATGCCCTTCCGCCCCTTCAGGTTCCCCTTCACACACTTGAACTTCCCTCCAGGAGGCGCCGCTGGCGTTTCCTGACGTCGGTGCGCAGGGACGGTAGTGGGTGACGACCCACAACTTGAAGGAGAGCCCCTCCCCATGGAGATCTCCGCGATCACCGCCGTGGACGGTGCCACGCTGGCCGCAGCTGAGGCCCAGGTCTTCACCGAAGAGAAGGCCCAGAAGGGTACCGAAGCCCACCCCGCGGAGGTTGAGGCCGCTGCGCGGGCCGCGCCATCGACATAGTAAGAACATGTCGATTGCTACGACCCCAACTCCCCGGTCGACATTGGCCGGAGGTTCCCTTTCGCTAAAGGGCTGCCGAGGGAAGCACGCTATCCCTGGTCGTCTTTAGCGAATAGAAACGCCGTGACCTGCGTGATTAAACGTTAAACCTAAACTCCACCACGTCCCCATCAGCCATCACGTAGTCCTTGCCTTCCTGGCGCACCTTGCCTTTGGCTTTGGCTTCGGCCATGGAGCCGGCGGCGTCGAGGTCGGCGAAGGAGACGATTTCGGCTTTGATGAAGCCGCGTTCGAAGTCGGTGTGGATGACGCCGGCGGCTTGAGGTGCGGTGTCACCTTGGTGGATGGTCCAGGCGCGGGATTCTTTGGGGCCGGCGGTGAGGTAGGTCTGGAGGCCGAGGGTGGCGAAGCCGGCTTTGGCGAGAGAGTGGAGGCCGGGTTCGTGTTGGCCGACGGATTCGAGGAGTTCGGCGGCTTCATCCTCGTCGAGTTCGAGGAGTTCGGTTTCGGTTTTGGCGTCGAGGAAGACGCAGTCGGCGGGGGCGACGAGGGCGCGGAGTTCGTCCTTGCGGGCGTCGTCGGTCAGCACTTCTTCGTCGGAGTTGAAGACGTAGAGGAAGGGCTTGGCGGTCATGAGGTGAAGGTCGCGGAGCAGGGCGAGGTCGATCTCGCCGCCTTTGGCGGCGGAGAAGAGGGTGCGATCGTCCTCCAGGACGGATTGTGCTTTCTTGACTTCAGCGACGGCGTCGATAAGCGACTTGTCCTTGCGGGCATCCTTTTCCAGGCGGGGCAGGGCCTTTTCGATCGTCTGGAGGTCGGCGAGGATGAGCTCGGTGTTGATGACGGAAATGTCGGAGGTGGGGTTGACCACACCGTCGACGTGGATGACGTTGTCGTCGGAGAAGGCACGAACGACCTGGCAGATGGCGTCGGCCTCGCGGATATTGGCGAGGAAGGCGTTGCCCATGCCTTCGCCTTCGGAGGCGCCCTTGACGATGCCGGCGATGTCGACGAAGGAGACCGTGGCGGGCAGGATGCGCTCGGAGCCGAAGATTTCGGCGAGGCGGACCAGGCGGTCGTCGGGAAGCTCGACGAGACCGATGTTGGGCTCGATGGTGGCGAACGGGTAGTTCGCGGCTAGCACATCGTTGCGGGTCAGGGCATTAAAGAGGGTGGACTTGCCAACATTGGGCAGGCCGACAATTCCAAGAGTAAGGCTCACGGGGGCATATCCTATCAGCCACAGTTATTGACCTTGGTTGTCTCGTTATATGATACGAGCACTCAGGTAAGCGGCGTCTCACCCATGGTGCCGTTGTCGAGTGCTCCACTGCCACACCCCGGGCTGCTGGAAAGCATCGACCTTTCATCCGTTTCAAGGATCAGACAGGTAATTCTTATGTCCGCGACTTCATCGCAGCCCGGGCAGACGCAACGTCGTGAGGTGTTTTCCTCTCGATGGGTGTTCCTGCTCGCCGCAGTCGGCTCTGCCGTTGGCCTCGGCAACATTTGGCGTTTCCCCTATGTCGCTTATGACAATGGTGGCGGCGCCTTCCTTATCCCTTACCTCGTGGCGCTGCTGACAGCCGGTATTCCCCTGCTGTTCCTCGACTATGCGCTGGGGCACCGCTACCGCGGCTCCGCTCCCCTGGTATTCCGCCGGATCAAGTCTTGGGCGGAGCCGGTGGGATGGATCCAGGTCGGCGTGGCCTTCTTCATCACCATTTACTACGCCGCGATCATCGGCTGGGCGGGCCTCTACGCCTTCAAGTCCTTCACCAAGGCCTGGGGCGATGACCCCAACGCTTACTTCTTCGGCGACTTCTTGCAGTTCGATGACACCGCGACCTTCTCCACTGACATCGTTCCGCAGATCGCCCTCGCGCTAGCCGTGGTGTGGATTGCGGCGATCATCGTGCTCGCCATCGGCGTGGATAAGGGCATCGGACGGGTATCGATGTTCTTCATGCCAATCCTCGTCGTGTTGTTCGTCATTGTGGTCATCCAAGCGCTCCTGCTTCCCGGTGCCGCAGCTGGCCTCGACGCACTCTTTACCCCCGAATGGTCCGCCCTAGCCAACCCGACGGTGTGGATCGCGGCGTATGGCCAGATCTTCTTCTCCCTGTCCGTGGGCTTCGGCATCATGCTGACTTACTCCTCGTACCTGCGCCCCCGCTCCAACCTGACAGGCACGGGCCTGACCACAGCTTTCGCCAACTCCTCCTTCGAGGTCCTCGCTGGCGTCGGCGTTTTCGCCGCCCTGGGGTTCATGGCGACGCAGCAGCACGTTGCGGTCGATGAGGTCGCTACTTCGGGCATTGGCCTGGCCTTCGTGGCCTTCCCCGCCATCATCAACGAGATGACCTTGGGCCCGATCTTCGGTTTCTTCTTCTTCGCCTCCCTCACCCTGGCGGGCTTCACCTCCTTGTTCTCCCTGCTCGAGGTCGTGGTCTCCGCGTTCAAAGAGAAGTTCAATCTGCCGCGCAAGGCCGTCGCCATCGGTATCGGTACCTTCATGGCGCTGCTGTCGCTGGGATTGTTCTCCACCACGTCCGGCCTCATGGCCCTGGACGTGATGGACAAGTTCACCAACAACATCGGCATCGTCGCCATCGCGCTGATCTCCGTTATTGTCATCGACTGGATCTTGCGCCGAATCGATGAGTTCGGTTCCCACCTCAACGCCGTTTCCTCCTTCCGAGTGGGAACCATCTGGCGCATCTGCGTGGTCAACGTGACCACCCTGGTCCTGGGTTTCACCCTCATCCAGGAGCTCTTTAGCCTGTTCAAGGAGCCATATGGCGGCTACACCGGCCTCCAGATCGCGCTGTACGGCTGGGCGGTACTGGCGATAATTATCTTGAGCTCCCTGACGCTGTCGCTCATGCCGTGGCGCGGAACCAACCGCCTCGAGGGCCCGCCAGGCTCCGACTTCGGCGTTGATCCTTACCTGCGCCGCATCATCCGGGAGCCACGCCGCTTCGAACCAGAAACCGCAACCTCACAACAGCCCGCCTCGCAGAATGGAGAGCAATCATGAGCGGAATCGCAGTCATGATGATGGTGATGTTCATGATCGTCATTTGGGGCGGGCTCATCGTCAGCGCCCTGCAGTTGCGCCGAAACCCGGATGAGAAGTCCGGCGAGCTCGGTATGTCCATGTGGGCGAGTGACGATGTCCTCGCCGAGCAGGAAGTCCACTAGCCCTCACCACCCACGCGCCCCCTGCATCCTCATCATCACGAGGAGGCAGGGGGCTTAGGCGTGTCTCGGCCCGCTGACGCCGCTCGGCTCCCCCGTCAGGCAAGATGGGGAGCGTGACCGAGCACCAAAAGCAGACACCGAGCACTCCGCCGCGCACACCGGAGCCGGACATTGAGTCCGTGCTGGATGCAGTGGTCGCCAATGGTACGGCCAACCCTGCCAACCCAGCCGACCCAGCCGGGCCAACGAGCACGGCCGATCTGAAGCAGGCTCGCGAACCTTTTGACCAGGTCGATCGATCGGTCGTGGTGGGTGAAGGGCTGAAGTCGGTCGCAATGTGGGCTCTTCGCCTGCTCATCATCGCCGCGTTCCTGTACGTGGCGTGGTACGTGCTCAAGCAAGTCGGCCAGGGTGTGTTGCCCATTATTTTCGCCATCATCGTGTGCACGGTGCTGGCTCCCCCGACGACGTGGATGCGCAGTAAGGGTGTGCCGTCGGCGCTGGCGGCCATCATTTCCATCCTTGGCTTCTTCGGATTCTTCGGCACTCTGTTGTGGATGATTGCCCCTGATATTGCTCGCCAGTCGCAGGTACTGTACCTGCAGACGCTGGAGGGTGTGCAGCGCCTGCAGTTGTGGGCCCAGGGACCACCGTTCAATGTGGACGGCGATGACTTGGACAAGTTCGTCAACGATATTGCTAGTTGGGCGCAGGACCAGGCGGGCGCCATTGCCGGCGGGATTGTGACGGGCGTGAGCACGGCGACGTCGATAGTGATTACGTTGTTCGTGGTGCTGGTGCTCACCTTCTTCTTCCTCAAGGATGGTTTCCGTTTCCTGCCGTGGATGCGCGCGGTCGTGGGCCGTCGCATGGGGTGGCATTTGACGGAATCTCTCATGCGTGGGTGGAAGACCCTGGGTGGTTTCATTCGCGCCCAGGCGACCGTGTCGTTTATTGATGCCTTCTTCATCGGCCTCGGCCTCGTCTTCATCGGCGTGCCCATGGCTTTGGCCCTTGCGGTGATCACGTTTATCGCTGGGTTCATTCCTTATGTCGGCGCGATTGTCGCCGGCACGCTGTCCGTGATGGTGGCACTCGTGTCGCTGGGCTTTACCGAAGCTCTCATGGTCCTCGCGGTTGTTCTCGCGGTTCAGCAGCTCGAGGGCAACGTTCTTTCACCGTGGCTGCAGGCGCGGGCGATGAATCTCCATCCCGTGATCGTGCTGGTCTCGGTGATTATCGGTGGCGGCCTGTTCGGTCTGTTGGGGTCTTTCCTCGCGGTTCCCGTCGCCGCCATGATTGCGGTCGGCTTCCGTTATCTCCTCGACATTACGGCGCTGCGCTCGGGCGAGAAGCTCGCCAATGACATCGATTTTGTCACCCACGAGGGCCTGCTCGCGGGCCGCCTCACCGAGGAGGAGGGGCGTCTCATGCGCAAGCAGTGGCGCAATTCCTTGGTGTACGTCGACGAGGAGCTGGAAGACGATGTCGCGATGAATCCCACTCCCCCGTCGCAGCCTCGTCGCTTCGGTCGGATGATCCTCACCAACTCCCGGATAGAACAATTGTTTGGTAAATTCGGGCGTCGTTAAACGTCGTGTCGGGGTGGTGTGAGAGGGTGTGGCCATGGGTTCCACCTTGTTAGTCCTCCTCCTCGGCATCGCCCTCGGCGCTGCTCTGGGCTGGTTGGGGCATGCTTATCTGCGTACCTCTGTCCCCCACCCCACCACCGCACCGGACGGTGCGGAGTTGCACCGCTCCCTCGCTCCGCTCGAGGAAGCGGTGAGCACGATCGGCGGCCAGCTGAAAGAGTTGGAGTTGGGCCGCGCCACGGCCTATGCCTCTCTGGCCAGCCAGGTCCAAGCGATGACGCGCACTTCCGCCCGCCTGACGGACCGGACTGACAAGCTGGTCACCGCGTTGCGGGCCCCGCAGGTGCGCGGTCGATGGGGCGAAATCCAGCTTGAGCGCGTCGTGGAGTTGGGCGGGATGACCCGCCACTGCGACTTTGATACCCAGGTCTCCGCCCGCCTCGGCGGGCGACTCGTCCGGCCCGACCTCGTGGTCAATCTCGCCGGCGGCCGCCACATTGTCGTCGATGCCAAAGTCCCCTTCACGGCCTACCTCGATGCTTTGGAGACCGAGGACCCGGAGGAGCACGCCGCTTACCTGCGCCGCCATGCTCACCTCCTACGGACCCATGTCAACCAGTTGTCGGCCAAGGACTACATAGCTGCCTTCGATCCCACCCCCGAGTTCGTCGTGCTCTTCGTCCCCGCCGACCCTTTCCTCGACGCTGCCCTCTCCGTCGATTCGGAGCTGCTCGAGTACGCCTTTTCTCGCAATATCGTCCTCGCCACCCCAACATCCTTGTTCGCCCTGCTGCGCACCGTCGCTTTGGGCTGGCGCCAGGAGGACGTCTCTGAGAAGGCTCGCGTCATCCATCAGCTCGGACGCGACTTGTACAACCGCCTGAACACCATGGGTGAACACGTCAACCGCATAGGCCGCCAGCTGGAAAAGACCGTCGAGGCCTATAACTCCACCCTGGGTTCGTTGGATTCCCGCGTGATGGTCACCGCACGCCGCTTGTCCGACATGGACGTCCCCTCCCGCACCGACCGACATCCTGTCGAACTAGAGCAAGTTACCCTCCGCCCCCGGGCCCCGTCTGTTCCATCCGAGGATGAGCCCCGGCTAGGATAGTTCCTTGTGTCGACTTCGTCCCCCAGGAGAATAAGAACGCAGGCCCCGGAACCCGCCGGTCTGCCTACCTGGTCGGGCATCGCCATAGTCCTCGCCGCCCTGATCACCGGCTTGCTGCTCAGCCTCAACGCCCAAGCGATGGGGTGGCCCTACCTGGCGTGCTTCGCCGTCGCCGGCCTCGTCGTCGCGGCCTTTACCGAGGTCCGAGGGCTCTTCCTCACCGTCGCTTCCCTGCCGCTGTTGTTTGGCATCATGACGATTGTCACCGCGTGGGTCGTCGGCCGTTCCCTCGCCCCCGATGGAACCGCAGCATTCTCCACCACGACCATCGTCACGGCGATTTACCCGCTGACCCAGTTCTTTCCCGTGCTTTTTGGCACCACTCTCGCCGCCACGGTCATCGCGGTCGCACGAATCTGGTGGTCCAAGCGCAACGAGAAGGTCAACGACACTCGCGCCATCGACCGGCGACGCCGCACCGCTGAGGCCGATCGCCGCAACCGGGCGACTGCCTCCCGCGCGCGCACCCAGACGAACAAGGTCACGGTGGAAGAGCTCGTCGCCCGTAACCGCCAGCGCAGCCAGCGGACCGCGGAGGGCCGGTACGCCCGACCCGAGCGGACAGCCAGGCCACCACGCCAGGAGCCGCCGCGCGAGGTCCGCCGCCCCCAGCCGGAGGAACCGCCGCGCCGGCGTCATCGCCGCTTCGACGATGACCTCTATTCCTAACTAGGTGCGAGCCGGGCGCAGCGCGCGCGGCAAGGAGAACACGATCTTCTCCGACGCCGTGGTCACTTCCTCAACATTGTGGAAGCCGTGGGCAGCGAGGAAGTCGAGCACCTCCCGCACGAGGATTTCCGGCACCGAGGCCCCTGATGTCACGCCGACGGTGCTCACCCCTTCCAGCCAGCTCTCATCGATCTGGTTGGCGTAATCAACGAGGTGAGAGTCATTCGCCCCCGCCTCCAGGGCCACCTCGACGAGGCGCTTAGAATTCGAGGAGTTCTGGGAGCCGACGACGATCATGAGATCGCAACGCTCCGAGATGGCCTTCACTGCCACTTGGCGGTTCTGGGTGGCATAACAGATATCGTCTGACGGCGGGTTCTCCAAATGCGGGAAACGCTCCTTGAGCAAGGCGACGATCTGCATCGTCTCATCCACCGACAGCGTTGTCTGGGACAGCCACACCAGCGGCTCGTTCTCCAGGAAGTCGGGCAGCTTTGCCACCCCTTCAACGCCGTCAACGAGGTGGGTAACCTCGGGGGCCTCACCGGCGGTTCCCTCTACTTCTTCGTGGCCCTCGTGGCCGACCAAGAGAATCTGGAATCCGTCGCGGGCGAAGCGCTTGACCTCGTTGTGCACTTTGGTCACCAACGGGCAGGTGGCGTCAAGGGTTTGCAGGTTGAGCGAGCGAGCCTCCGAATGCACGGCCGGGGAGACTCCGTGAGCAGAAAACACGAGGTGCGAGCCCTCGGGGACCTCATCTGTTTCGTCGACGAAGATCGCTCCCCGATCCGCCAGGGTGTCCACCACGTAACGGTTGTGGACGATTTCCTTCCGAACATACACCGGCGCCCCATACTTATCGAGGGCCTTTTCCACCGTCTCCACCGCCCGATCCACTCCAGCGCAATAGCCACGCGGGGCCGCCAGGAGGACCAACTTTTCATCATCGCTCATGGCCCCCACCCTAACGAAGAGTGCTGACAATGCCTAGAATTGGTGCGGCACACAGCCCTTGGTGGAACACGACAGCAGCGATAGCGGAGGCATTCATGGCGACGACCCCTTCCACCGCGGAAGCACCGTGGCCGGTCCGCACCCTCAATGCCCAGGTGAAAGCTTGGATCCAGCGCCTCGGGACGGTCTGGGTCGAGGGGCAACTCACCCAGGTAAACATGAAACCGACGTGGAAGTTGTCCTACCTGACGCTGCGGGATACGGAGTCGGAAACTTCCGTCCAACTGACGGCCTCCACGAGCCTGCTGCGAGGTCTAGCAGCTCCACTCAAAGACGGAGACCGAGTCATCGTCTCTGGTCGCCCCGCTTTCTACGAGGGCCGCGGCACCTTCTCCCTGTGGGTCACGGAGATCCGCCCGGTGGGCATCGGCGAACTTCTCGCCCGCATTGAGGCCCTGCGTTCCCAGCTGGCTAGTGAAGGGCTTTTCGACGCCGCCCGCAAGCGGCGCTTGCCCTATCTTCCGCACTGCGTCGGCCTCATCACCGGCCGCGGCTCGGCCGCCGAGCGCGACGTCCTCTCCGTGGCTAAGGACCGCTGGCCAGCAGTGAACTTCCGGGTCATCAACACGCCCGTACAGGGCGCGACCGCCGTCCCCGAGATCATCAAGGCTCTCAAGCTTCTCGACGCCGACGAGGCCGTCGATGTCATCATCATCGCCCGCGGCGGCGGCAGCGTCGAAGACCTCCTGCCTTTTTCGGAGGAGGCGTTGCAACGCGCCGTCGCCGCCGCCCACACCCCGGTCGTGTCCGCGATCGGTCACGAGCCCGACAACCCGGTCTTGGACAATGTCGCCGATTTGCGGGCAGCCACCCCCACTGACGCCGCCAAGCGCGTCGTGCCTGATGTCGCCGAGGAACGTGCCCTCATCGGCGAGGCCCGCTCCCGCATGGCCGCGGCCCTGCGTGGGTGGGTGCATCGGGAACGGCAGGGCCTGGGGGCCCTGCGTAGCCGGCCCGCCTTGGCGGACCCGATGACGCCGATCCGGCGGCGTCGAGAGGAAATGGAACGCGCTGTGGCGCTGATCCGCAAGGACGTGCAGTACCTAGTGGAGCGCGAAACCTCGCGGGTGCAGTCACTGCGCGCACAGGTCTCGGCCCTCGGACCGGCGAATACCCTGGCCCGCGGCTACGCGGTCGTGCAGGTCGTGCCACGGGACGGCTCCGAGCCTGAGGTCGTTATGTCGATCGCGCAGGCCCCACCGGGCAGCCAATTACGCATCCGAGTCGCCGACGGCTCAATCACCGCCGCCGGCATGTCCACCACCCCAGCCAATTAACAATTCCCAGGAGCAACCCGATGAACGACAACACTGTAGGAACTGGTCAGGCCGGGGACGATGCCTTCCCGGGCGTCGAAACGCTGTCTTATGAGCAGGCCCGAGATGAGCTCATCGAAACCGTAAAAATCCTCGAACTGGGCCAAATGGGCCTGGATGAATCCCTCAAATACTGGGAACGCGGCGAGGCATTAGCCAAACGCTGCGAGGAGCACCTCGACGGTGCCTCCCGGCGAGTCGAGGATGCACTGGCCAAATCGGCCGAGTAACTAGGCGGCCGGCAGCGGCGCGGAATTGATCGTCGCCGCGATGATGGTGCGGAATTCTTCCTCGGAACCTGCACCCGTGAACAGAAGGCGGACATCGCCCAAGTCGACGGCCCACAGATCGCGCACGCCGGACTCATCGGAATGATAAACCTGCACCTCTTGCCCAGCGATCTCTTCGGTGCGAGCTAGCTCGCGGACATCGCTATCAATGTTTTTTACTGCGCTATCCAGGGGCAAGATCGTCTGCGTGAGAGAGATGTATCCGCGATCGGCGGTGACCCAGCCCACAACCGGGGCCTGCGTGCCATCGATCATTGATCGGCGCGCCGAATTAGTCATCCATCCTTCGGGACTGTCCGGCAGGCGCAGGGGAAAATTCGTCGCGCGGGCCTCCATGCTCATGAACGACTCTGCATCAACCTCGCGGACAGGCCCACTTTCCGGGGCACCGGGCTCATATGAACACAAGCCGGTGGTACCGACCACGACAATCATCGCGATGATGATGATGCCGAGGGACAACATCATGTCCCATCCGCCTTGATAGATCCGAGGTTTTTCCGCTGCAGCCACGGCACCAAGTATGTCAGACCTGAGATCGTTCCCGGAAAATGGCCCAAAATTGACGGAGATGCCACGTTATTGCCCTCTTTCGGGTGGAGAAACGGCGCCTGAGACAGGCGGAAGATGCAAGAATGTATGGGTGGCGGGTGAACGCCCGTGATCTCATCCCCAAACGCCTGCAGGAGGCCGATGATATGAATGCACGACACCCAGAGACCCCGGATCGTAACCTCGCTATGGAGCTGGTCCGAGTCACCGAGGCAGCCGCGCTCGCCTCCGGTCGCTGGGTCGGCCGTGGCATGAAGGAAGAGGGCGACGGCGCCGCCGTGGACGCCATGCGCCAGCTGATCAATTCGGTGAACATGAACGGTGTCGTCGTCATCGGTGAAGGCGAAAAGGACGAAGCCCCGATGCTGTTTAACGGCGAGCGGGTAGGCAATGGTGAAGGCGCCGAGGTGGACATCGCTGTCGACCCGGTTGATGGCACGACCCTCATGGCTGAGGGACGCCCGAACGCTATCTCCATCATCGCCGCCGCCGAGCGCGGCTCCATGTACGACCCCTCCGCCGTGTTCTACATGGACAAAATCGCCGTGGGCCCGGAAGCCGCCGGCACCATCGACATTGAGGCCCCCGTCGCCCACAACATCAACGCCGTAGCTAAGGCCAAGGGCATCCTGCCTGCCGACGTCACCATCGTCGTCCTCGATCGCCCCCGCCACATCGATCTGATCACCGATATCCGCCGCGCCGGCGCCAAGGTTCGTCTCATCTCCGACGGTGACGTCGCCGGTGCCATCGCCGCTGCCCAAGACTCGAACTCCATCGATATGGCCATGGGCATCGGTGGCACCCCCGAGGGCATCATCACCGCGTGCGCGCTCAAGTGCATGGGCGGAGAAATCCAGGGCAAGCTCTGGCCGACCGACGATGCCGAAGCAGGCCGCGCCCGCGACGCGGGCCTTGACGTCAACCAGGCCCTCGGCATCAATGACCTCGTCTCCTCCGACAACTGCTACTTCGCCGCCACCGGTGTGACCAACGGCGATATGCTCCGCGGAGTGTCCTACCGAGCAGGAGGCGCCACCACTCGTTCCTTGGTCATGCGCTCCAAGTCGGGCACCGTGCGCTTCGTCGAGTCCCGCCACCAGCTGGCAAAGCTGCAGGAATACTCTGTGGTGGACTACTCGAAAGAGCCCCGCCTCTAAAGAGTGACAGGTAGAGGCGATTTCCCGGCGTCACCTCTACCGCTTGAGCGTCTTTTGTCTATGCCGGGCCCCTGTCATTAAAAACACTCACAAACATAAGGTGGTTATTCATGACCGAGCAGGAATTCCGCATCGAACACGACACGATGGGTGAAGTCAAGGTCCCCGTCAACGCTCTGTGGCAGGCACAGACCCAGCGCGCCGTTGAGAACTTCCCGATCTCCGGCCGCGGCCTAGAGTCCGCTCAGATTCGCGCCATGGGTCTGCTCAAGGCAGCGTGTGCCATTGTGAATAAGGACCGCGGTCTCCTCCCCGCTGAGCAGGCCGACGCCATCGTCGCCGCCGCCCAGGAAATCGCCGACGGCAAGCACGACGCCGAATTCCCCATCGACGTGTTCCAGACCGGCTCCGGCACCTCGTCCAACATGAACACCAACGAGGTCATCGCCTCCATCGCCAAGCGCAACGGCGTCGAGGTTCACCCCAACGACCACGTCAATATGGGCCAGTCCTCCAATGACACCTTCCCCACCGCCACTCACGTCGCCGCCACCGAGGCCGCCGTCAATGACCTCGTCCCCGCGTTGAAGGTCCTGCACGCCTCCCTGGCGAAGAAGGCCGCGGAGTGGAAGGACGTGGTGAAGTCCGGCCGCACCCACCTCATGGACGCCGTTCCGGTCACCCTCGGCCAGGAGTTCAGCGGTTACGCCCGCCAGATCGAGCTCGGCATTGAGCGCATTGAGGCCACCGTCGTGCGCCTCGGCGAGCTGCCCATCGGCGGCACCGCCGTCGGCACCGGCCTCAACACCCCGGCTGACTTCGGCGGGAAGGTCACCGACGAGCTGATCAAGCTCACCGGCGTTTCCGAGCTGTCGGAGGCCAAGAACCACTTCGAGGCACAGGCCAACCGCGACGCCCTCGTCGAGTTCTCCGGCGCCATGCGCGTAGTCGCCGTCTCCCTGTACAAGATCGCCAATGACATCCGCCTCATGGGCTCCGGCCCCCTGACCGGCTTTGCTGAGATCCACCTGCCCGATCTGCAGCCGGGCTCCTCCATCATGCCGGGCAAGGTCAACCCGGTCCTGTGTGAAACCGCCACCCAGGTTGCCGCCCAGGTCATCGGCAACGACGCCGCCGTGGCATTCGCCGGCACCCAGGGTCAGTTCGAGCTCAACGTGTTCATCCCGGTCATGGCCCGCAACGTGCTCGAGTCCTCGCGCCTGCTGGCCAACACTGCCCGCGTCTTCGCCGAGCGCCTCGTCGACGGCATCGAGCCGAACGTCGAGCGTATGAAGACTCTGGCTGAGTCCTCCCCGTCCATCGTCACCCCGCTGAACTCGGCGATTGGCTACGAGAACGCCGCCAAGGTGGCCAAGACTGCCCTCAAGGAGGGTAAGACCATTCGCCAGACTGTCATCGACATGGGCTTCGTCGACGGCGAGAAGCTCACCGAGGAAGAGTTGGACAAGCGCCTCGACGTGCTGGCCATGGCCAACACCGATCGCGACTAACCTTTCCGCGTTTGAAAGACGCCCCCGCTAGCTTCGGCTGGCGGGGGCGTTTTCGGCGACTTCCCTACATAAATTCTCTAGAATGCAAAAGCCGATCGCCCGCGACCTGCAAAAACGATTGATCATATGATTCATTTTAGAGAATTTTTGTAGGCCGGCCACCAATTTGGCACCCGGTGCAACTTTGCACTTGATAGCAAAGTTGCACCGGGTGTAGGCTTCTCGCTCGTGAACAATGACAGATCCCTGCGGGAGCGGAAACGCGCACGCACCCGGCGCAGGATTGAAGACGCGGCAACCGCGCTCGTCGTCAAGCATGGGTTTGAGAACATCACCATCGACGATATTTGCCGCGAAGCTGACATCAGCCGCCGCAGTTTCTTTAATTACATGGAATCCAAAGATGAAGCCGTGCTCGGTCTCCCCCGGCTCGTGATGTCCGATGACCGTCGCCGGGACTTCGTCAGCGAGCCTTCAGCCAACGTCGTCGCCACAGCCCTGGACTACGTCGCGGCAACCATCGATGACCTCGAGGCGGCCGATCTGGAGGATGGGGCGGACGAGGAGTTCCTCGCCACGCTCAAGGAGCGCCGACACCAGATCATGACCTCTGAACCTTCCGTGGCTTTGCTGTCGCTCAATCGCTTCCGGGAGCAGTCCGCCAAAATGCACCAGCTCGTGGTGGAACACCTCGAAGCCCACCCCGGCGACCGGATTCTGGGCGATGAACCCATCGAGGTTGAAGCCTCCATCATCAACGGGCTCATCCGGGAGGCCGTCTGGCTCCAGGTCTGCCGCCCATGCCAAACCACCGATCGCGCCCAACGCCTGCGGGCGGCCGGAGCCACCATCACCGCATTTACTCAGGAGTTGACATGGTAGCCAGCACAACAACCCGTGCTCCGCGCATTGGCCTCGTCCTCGGCGCCCTCGTGACCACAATGCTCATGAGCTCCCTGGGCCAAGTGATTTTCTCGACCGCCCTACCCACCATCGTCGGCGAGCTCGGCGGCGTTGACCACATGAGCTGGGTCATCTCCGCCTTCCTGGTCACCATGACCATCGCGATGCCGATCTTCGGCAAGATCGGCGATCGCGTCGGCCGGAAGTGGCTCTACTTGTTCGGTATCACCGTGTTCGTTATCGGCTCGGTCATGGGCGGCTCCGCGCAGTCGATGGAATTACTCATCGTGGCCCGCGCCATCCAGGGCTTTGGTGCCGGCGGAATGATGGTGACGTCGCAGGCAATCATCGCGGAGGTGGTTTCCGCCCGCGAGCGCGGCAAATACATGGGCATCATGGGTGCGGTCTTCGGGCTGAGCTCGGTGCTCGGGCCAGTCCTTGGCGGATGGTTTACCGATGGCCCCGGCTGGCGCTGGGGGCTGTGGATGAACTTGCCGCTGGGTATTCTGGCGCTCTTGGTTTCACTGATCGTGCTGGACCTGCGAAGCGCGAAGCCCAACCCACGTACCTTTGACTGGCTGGGCACCGTGCTCATCGCGGTGGCGACGTTCTCGCTCATCCTCTTGACTACCTGGGGTGGAACTCAGTATGCGTGGACCTCTCCCACGATCCTCGGCCTCGGCGCCCTTACCGTCGGCGCAGCCATCGCTTTTGTCATCACTGAGCTCAAGGTGGGCGATCCGCTCATCCCCATGTCGCTTTTTGCCAACCGAAACATGGCGCTGACTACCGCCGCCGGCACCGTTTTGGGGCTGTCCATGGTGGGCGCGCTGGGCTACCTGCCCACGTACCTGCAGATGGTGCACACGTTGTCCCCGACCGACGCGGGTCTCATGATGATCCCGATGATGCTCGGCATGGTGGGCACGTCGACGGTGGTCGGCTTCATCATCACGAAGACGGGTCACTACAAGTACTACCCGCTGGTTGGCATGTCCATCGTGGCATTTGCCCTCTACCTGATGTCGCGCCTGACGGTGGACACAACCCTGGTTCAGCTCGGGTGGCTGTTCTTCCTCTTTGGGTTCGGACTGGGCTTGGTCATGCAGGTGTTGGTGCTTATCGTGCAGAACTCTTTTCCCGTCACGCTGGTGGGCACGGCGACGGCGACGAATAACTTCTTCCGCCAGATCGGCTCCTCGTTGGGTGCTTCGCTGGTGGGCTCGATGTTCATCCACAACTTGCACGCCAACCTGGCTGAGAATTTGCCCGGCGCATTCGCGGAGATGGGTCCGGCTGGGGCGCAGATGGCGGAGAAGTTCAGCGCCGACGGCGGGGCGGCGAACTCGCTGACCCCCGCCTCGGTCAATGAACTGCCCTCGGCCGTCCGCGAGGCCGTGCTCGTCTCCTACAATGACGGCCTCGCGCCGGTGTTCTTGCTCATGGTGCCGCTGGCGATCTTCGCGTTCTTGCTGCTCCTACCGGTGCGGGAGGAAAAGCTCAAGGACACCATCGACTAACGGACGGCCTTATTCGCCCGGCTTGGGCAATAGGAGCTCGTAGACGTCGGTGTCGCGCCACTGACCTGCGAGCTCGCCGTAGGTCATCTTCGCCATGTGGTGGAAGGTGCCCACTTTTTGGAATCCGCGAGACTTGTGCAGTCCCGCGGATCCTTCGTTTTCCGGGAAGACCCAAGCATGAATACCCCACTTGTGCAGTTGCTGGCAGGTCTCGATGAGCTTGTCCAGCAGTGCGCCGGCCACGCCCCGGCCAGCGGCATCGGGGTGGATGTAAATGGAGTTTTCCACCACGCCGTGGAAGACCGAGCGGGAAGAGACCGGGGCCGCGGCGACCCAGCCGAGGAGTTTGTCCGGGTCATCGATGTCCACGGCCACGAAGACGGTTTCCATCATCTTGATGCGGCTGAATTCCTCCCAGGTGGGAGCCTTAGTTTCGTAAGTTGCGTGCCCTGATTCAAGGCCCATTTCATAGATCGCACGGACTTGGAGGTAATCCTCCGGACGAATAGGACGCAGAGTGAAGGTCGCTTCAGCCATGCCCGCGATTGTCTCCTAGGGTCCACGTGGCCCGCAAACGGGGCCGTGATTAGTGGTTGTCTTCGAGGAGGTCGGTGACCAACTCGGCGATGGCTGAGCGTTCGGATCGCTGCAGCGTGATGTGGGCGAAGAGTTCGTGATCCTTGAGCTTCTCGATGACCGCCTGTACCCCATCATGACGTCCGACACGCAGGTTGTCGCGCTGCGCCACGTCGTGGGTGAGCACGACGCGCGAGCCACGGCCCAGGCGCGACAGTACTGTCAGCAGCACGTTGCGTTCCAGCGATTGGGCCTCGTCCACGATGACGAAGGAGTCGTGCAGGCTGCGGCCGCGAATGTGGGTAAGCGGGAGGACTTCGATGAGATCGCGGGCCTGGATTTCTTCCATCACGTTGTCCGAGACCAGCCCGTCGAGGGTGTCGAACACCGCCTGCGCCCAGGGGTTCATCTTCTCTGTTTCCGAACCTGGCAGGTAGCCGAGGTTCTGCCCGCCGACGGCGTAGAGCGGGCGGAAGACGACGATCCGGCGATGCTCGTTGCGCTCGAGGACAGCTTCCAACCCGGCGCACAGGGCGAGCGCCGACTTGCCGGTTCCAGCCCGGCCGCCGATGGACACAATGCCCACTGAATTGTCCAGCACAAGGTCAAGGGCGACGCGTTGCTCAGCCGAACGCCCCTGGAGGCCGAAGGCCTGAATGTCACCCCGCACGAGCCGCACGGAGCCATCGGCGCAGACCCGTCCAAGGGCGGACTGGGTGTTGCTAATCAGCGTCACGCCGCAGTGCACCGGCAGTTCTTCCGCCCCGTCGACGTAGACAGAGCCATCCCGGTAGAGCGCGTCAATGGTCTCGGCGGTGGTGTGAATGGTCTCCATGCCGGTGTAGCCGGTGAACACGACGTCCTGCGCGTGGTATTCATCCGCCGCCAGCCCCACCGCACCGGCCTTGACGCGCAGCGGCACATCCTTGGTCACCAGCGTCGTGTCATGCCCCTCGAGCTGCAGGTTAAGGGCGCAAGCGAGGATGCGATGATCGCCTTCGGTACCGCGGAAGGCGGCCGGAAGGCCGGATTGATCTTGGTGGTTGAGCTCGACGCGCAGCGTGCCGCCATCGACGTTGATGGGAACGGGCTGGTCCAGGCGCTCGTAGGTAGAACGCAGGTCCTCCAACATGCGCAGCGCCTGACGGGCGAACCATCCGAGTTCGGGGTGGTGGCGCTTGGCTTCCAGCTCGGTGATGACAACGACGGGGAGCACGACCTGGTGCTCCGCGAACTTGCGCAGCGCCCACGGGTCAGACAACAACACGGAGGTGTCGATGACGTAGGTGCGGGTGGCCGTTGACGTGTGGCGGTCGAGCTGATCGTCGTTCAGGTAGTCGGTTGTGGTGGTCGAATCAAACATCGTTGTCGTTCTCCCCATCGCCTGGCTAATGGCACTTTCCGCCGAGCTCTCAGCTGCCCGGTTGACCCCAGATTAGCCGCCCCAAGTGGAAATTACATGGGTGGAAGATGAAGTTTTGGTGACGTTACTTATCACCGCTTATCGACGCCCGCGTCGCCCACCGCGGGTGGGCGCCTTCTTCTTGGCGGGCTGCTGCCCACGCCGTTGTTGCTTGGCTAAGGTCTTCTCCCGAGCACTGCGCTTCGGTGTGGCCTGACGGGAGGAATTGGCGGTGCGACCTTTGGCGATGCCGACAAAATCCTGGATCGCCTCGTTGTCGTCGTCTTTGCGCCATACCAGGGCAATCGAGGTCGGGGACACGCCCGGGCCACGGTAGTCGCGGTGTTCGATCTGCTTGCGCGAGAGGACTTTGATCAGTGGGCGCGGGGCGATGAGCACGCCGACGTTGGCGGCCACCACTTGCAGACCTTCGCGCACCTTCGCTACCTCCGCACCGGAGTAGTTGAGGATCTCCCCGGAGATATCCTCCTGGGTCAGAGAATCCAGCAAAGTCAGTTCGCTGTCCTTGGGCAGGGCGATGCCGGGGGCCTCGTCGTAGAGCGTGACCATGTGGAAGGCTTCGCCTTCCGCCTCCAGGCGGACGTCCGGGAGGCGGACGAGGGCGAGGGAGACGCGGGCGTCGATAAGCTCGGTGAGGGGATCATCCGAATCGAGGGTGCGAAGTTCGCCGTGGCTGGTGCGCTCGCGGAAGCGCGCAAACCACTTTCCGGGCTCGGTGCCGGTGACGAAGCTTAAGGTCAGCATGGGGGTAATGCTACCGTGGGGCGTGTGAATGAAGATTCTGCACGTCAGCCGTCCGGTATTGCGATGAAGCCGCAGACCGCTGCCAAGAAGCTGGGCATCTATCTGCCCGCCACTCCAGAGGAATTCCAGAACAACGCGGTCACCCACGTCGAACTGAAGCAGCTCCTGGAAAACCCGCCGGAGTGGCTCGCCGACCTGCGCCGCACCGGCCCGCACCCGCGCCCGATGGTGGCTCAGAAGCTCGGCATCACCATCGCCGCGCTCAAGCGCAATGACCTGGACAAGCCGTTGACTACCGCCGAGATTAAGGCCCTGCTTGCAGACCAGCCTGAGTGGTTGCGGGTTGCGCGCACCCAGCTCGCCGAAGGGCGCGCGGAAGGCGCTGAGTCCGCCGAGGACTGACGCACCTGACCCCCTGAACGTTCTATAGGGATTCCCCTAGTTTCATGTGACGGATAACACTCTTGAATGTGATTATCCGTTAAATCACTTGAAGCTGTGAAGGGCTAATCACTATGAACACCACCACTTGGGCGTCACCCGCCCACCGCCGCACGGTGTACCTCGTGCTCGCGGTCGTCGGAATCTCGATTCTCTTCGACGGCTACGACCTCGTCATCTACGGCGCCGTCCTCTCCACCCTCCTCGAAGACCCGAGCCACATCGGCGCGCTCAGCCCGGCCGTGGCCGGAACCCTCGGCTCTTACGCCATGGTCGGCGTCATGATCGGTGCCCTCTCAGCCGGCGCCGTCGGCGACCGCTTGGGACGCCGCAAAGTGATGCTCACGGCCATCGTGTGGTTCTCCGTGGGCATGGGCCTGACCGCCTTGGCCAACTCCATCGCGATGTTCGGCTTCCTGCGCTTTATCACCGGCCTCGGCGTCGGCATGATCGTCGCCACCGGCGGAGCCATCATCGCCGAGTTCGCTCCCGCCAACCGCAAAAACCTTTTCAACGCGATCGTCTACTCCGGCGTCCCCGCGGGCGGTGTGATGGCCTCGATCCTGGCCCTGCTCCTCGAAGACACCATCGGCTGGCGTGGACTATTCATGATCGGCGCCACCCCCATCCTCTTCCTCCTGCCCCTGGCCTACGTCGCCCTTCCGGAATCCCCGCGCTGGCTCGTCTCCCGTGGCCGCCGCGCCGACGCTCACGCCGTCTGCGCCCGCCACGGCCTCCCCGAGGAGCAGTTCATCGTCGCCGACACCGCAGCTGCCGACGCCTCCGTCGAGCGCACCACCGCCGAGCGTGATCTGGAAAAGACCGGCTTTGCTGGCATCTTCTCCCGCTCCTACCTGCCGGGCACCATCCTCATCGGCGCGATGTCCTTCATCGGCTTGCTCTCCACCTACGGGCTGAACACGTGGCTGCCGAAGATCATGCAGGCGAATGGCGCCTCCCAGCACGACTCGCTCTATTCGCTGCTCGCCCTCAACGGCGGCGCCGTCGTCGGTGGACTCATTGCCGCCCGCTTCGCCGATCGCATCGGGGCCAAGACGGTCATTACCTCCACCTTTGCCTTGGCCGCGATTTCCCTAGCGATCCTGCCGGTGTTTGATACCGTCGCCCCGATGTACCCGCTCATCGCCCTCGCCGGCGTCGGCGTGCTGGGCACGCAGGTACTTACCTACGGCCTGACCTCGAACTACTTCGGCACCGCTGCCCGTGCAGCGGGCGTGGCCTGGTGTGCTGGTTTCGGACGCCTCGGCGGCATCTTCGGCCCCGCCATCGGCGGCCTCATCATCGGGGCTGGCTTCGGCGCCACGACGTCGTTCTGGCTCTTTGCCGGCGCCGCCCTCGTCGGCGCGGTGTGCACGGCACTCATCCCCCGCTCCCCGGCTGACGTCAAGATCGTCGCCGAGCCGACCCCGCTGGAGCCTGCTTCTACCCGCTAAAGCTCGAGGTTTACCAGCTCAGATCAGCCGACTCCCCATCGTCAAAGCGTACTGTCGCTGTGGCGGTGGGTTCGAGCGTGAGGGAGACCTCGCAGCTGTGTCCGCCCTTGCTCACCCGGTAGGACAACGCCTCGTTGCTCTTGTCCACCACCTCCACTGTGGCGGTGGTCAGCCACGGGTGGCGGCGGCGCATCCCGATGAGCTGGCGGTAGAGATCGAACATCCAGCGGCCTTGCGGCGCCAGGTCATCTGGGGAAGCGGGCAGCGGGGGTCGCAGGGCGTCGTCGGTGGAAAACCCGGTGCCCTTTTCGCCACGGAAGGCTTGTTCGTCGCCGTAGTAGATGCTCGGCACGCCGGGCAGGGTAAACAGGAGGGTGGCGGCCACGGCTGCTCCAGCATCGCCGACGACGCTGGCGATGCGATCGACGTCATGGTTGCCCACGAAGGTCTGCATGAATCCGCCGCGGACGAACTCGGCGTGGCGGCCTAAGGCATGATTCAACTCCCAGAAGTTCACCTCCTTGATGGAGGACCAGGTGGCCTTCCACAGTTCGTATTGGGTGACGGTGTCCAAGTGGCCGTTGTGGATGAGGTCGAGGTAGTCGCCGTGGATGATCTCACCAAGGAAGACGGCATCCGGGTAGTTCTTCCGCACGCGGTCGGTCACCTCAGCCCAGAATGACGTCGGCACGGCATAGGCGACGTCGAGGCGCCAACCGGCGATTCCGCGCCCGAGCCAATACTCCATGACGTCGACGACGAGGTCCACCGCCCGGGGATCGGAATGGTCGAGTTCGACGAGGTCGCCGTGCCCCTCCCAGCCGACCGGCTGGCCGTGTTCATCACGCTTGACGGGACCGCCACCACTGACCAGCGGATGGGTGGCGGCGACGTGGTTGAACACGCCGTCGAGAAGCAGGCTGACGCCGCGTTCGCGGCAGGCAGCCATGAAGTGGTCAAAGTCGGCGTCATCGCCCAGGCGAGGATCGATCTGGAAGTGGTCGAGGGTGTCATACCCATGCGAGACGGATTTAAAGATGGGCGCAAACAACAAAGTGTCGCATCCCAGTTCAACGGCGTAATCCAGCCAGCCGGTCAGCTGCGGGAGCCGGTGGGTGGTCTCGTTTGGGTCGAAGTCCCGGAAGGGTGCCCCGGTGGCGCCGAGGGGGTAAAGATGCCAGATGACGGCGTGGTCGAGCAGGGACATGAACGGACTCCTATTGAGTGTGGATCAATAACTAGTTACTGACTCTAACTCAATAGCGTATATGCTGACAAGCGTGAGCACCCGAAAACGCCTGAGCACGTCCGAGCGACGCCTCGTCATCCTCGACGCCGCCCGCAAGGCGTTCCGCGACCACGACTACCCCGACGCCTCCGTGCCCGACATCGCGGCGGCATCGGGAAGCTCCCAGGCCCTGGTCTTTCACTACTTCTCCTCCAAGGCCGGGTTGCACGCCGCCCTGGTCCAGGACGCGACCACGCGCCTGGCCGCAGCACACCGCCAGGCCATCGAATCTCTCCCCGACGGATCGAGCACCCGCGACCGGATTCAGGCACTCCTGCTCGCACACCTTGACGCCATCGCCGCCAATCCCTCCCTCGTCGCCGGACCCGGCGAACCGCCCATCACCCGCGAAGTACGCGACGAGGCCCGCGCGGAGTTCGTGGCGCTGTTACGGGCCATGCTCGGTATCGGGGACTTCGCCCGCCACGAATGGGCACTATGGGGGTGGGTCGGATTCCTTGATCGGGTCGCCCGACGCTGGCAGGAATCCGGCTGCCCGGAGGACCAGCGCTGGCCGCTCATCGACGCCACCCTCGGGGCACTGGAAGGCGCCTTGGGCGACTGGCAGGTCAACGGCCAATAAGTCGATTCAGCCGCCGGGTCGTGGCCTGCGCGGGAGTGGCCGTCGCTTCCCGTTGCTCTCCCCCGGCCGTCACCCAACCCATCACCGGCGTCCACCCATGCAGAGCATTCCCGGCCCAGACTGGGAGGTCCACTAACTCCCCCACTGTCACCTCTCGCGCACCCCAGCCGGGCACCAGCGCGCGAGTGGCCGCGGCCGTCACCGAGGGCAGTTGCCGTGGGTGCCGGGCAAACATCATTCGGCCGTTTTCCTCCCAGGCCAGGGCACTGTGCGCAGCTTCGGCGACCAGTCCGTCATCGGTCCACAGCAGAGCGTCATCGGCACCCAGCGCATGCGCCTGCGCGCGCAGCTGCGCACACCATTCCAAGTCGGGGCCCTTGACCAGGGGGCGTTCCCGCTGCTCAGGGCCGGGCGGGACCCACAGCACCGTGTCCTCCCGCAGAGTCTGGGCCGGGCGCACCCGCAGGTATAGCTCCGCGCCGTGGGCCTCGATGCGCGGAAACCACCTCCCCACCCCGGGGACGCAACCGGGCACGTGAGCGAGGAACGACTCGGCCCCCGGGATGTTGCCCAGGAACCGGTTGCGGTGCCGCTCCCACTGGGCCACGCGCCCATCATCGACCAGCCAGGAATCCGCCACATCCACGGCGGAGGGTGGCTCCGCCGATTCCACCAAGCACGACCCTGACCAGCGGAAGATCATTGGGGGAACTCGCAATCGAACAAGCGCAACAGCGGCGCCGCCTTGGTTTGGGTCTCTTCGTATTCCGCCACCGGATCAGACAACGCAATGATCGCCCCGCCGACCCCATACGACACCCCAACCGCATCCGCGACGATCGTGCGGATGACCATGGACAGATCCATCGACCCGTTGAGGGAGAAATAGCCGATCGCGCCTGAATAAATTCCCCGCGGTCCCTGTTCGAGGCGGTCGATGATCTCCATCGTCCGCACCTTCGGCGCCCCCGTCATCGAGCCACCAGGGAAGCTCGCCCGCACCACATCGACGGCGGTCTTCCCCGAGGCCAGGCGGCACGACACGGTGCTCACGAGTTGGTGGACCGTGGCATAAGACTCGACCTCGAAGAGCGGCTCTGCGCGCACGCTGCCTGGCTCCGCCACCCGCGTGAGGTCATTGCGCACGAGGTCGACGATCATGAGGTTTTCGGCCCGATCCTTGTCGTTGACCGCCAGATCGGAACGCAGGCGCGCGTCTTCCCGCGGATCAGTACTGCGCGGCCGCGTGCCCTTGATCGGCCGCGACTCCACCGTCCCATCGTCGCTGACCTGCACGAACCGCTCCGGCGTCGACGACAGCACCGACACTCCCCCGATCCGCAGCAGAGAGCCGAAGGGCGTCGGGTTGGCCGCCCGCAACGCCGAGTAGGCCGGCATGACGTCCACGGCGCCATCAGCGACCAGCTGGTTGGTCAGGCACACCTCATAGGTTTCGCCCTGCCGAATGAGCTCCAAACACTCCCCGACCAGACCCAGGTAGTCCGCGCGGGAGTGCCGCGCCTGCAACTGCCCAGTCCACTGATGCTTATCGACGCCCGCCCGTCCCCCCAGTCCCGCCACCTCGCGCGCCGTCTGCGCGCACCAGGCGCGCTGCTCGGCGTCGTGCTCCGAGCCGATGAGGGCGATGACGTGGGTACGCCGCAGGGCGTGGTCGATGACGATCGCTCGGTCGGCGAAGATCATCCCGAGGTCGGGGTGAGGGGAAGTGTGCGCGGCCTGCCCGCCGCATTCGGCCTTGAGTTCATAGCCCAGCCAGCCGACCCAGCCGCAGGTGAAACCCCCGAAGGCCTCCGCGTCCGCCACGTCGATGGTGTTGGCGGCGAGGTCGTCGGCTAGCTCCGCCAACAAGGAGGTCGAAGGGGCGACCCGTTTGTTCCACACCCTCGCCAAGGGGCCGGAGCTGTCACCTAAGTAGGAAAAGCGCCCGCTACCCCGGTCGGGGGCCGTCGAATCCAACCAAAAGGCATCGGTGGAGTCGGCGAATAGTGCCGCGTAGACGCTCTCGCCGTCGGCTTCCTCATCCACCGTGACGGAGTGCAGGCGCCAGCGGGACCGGGAGCGTTGGTTCCGCTCGGCGGCCAGAGACAAGAAGTTGGCGATGATCGCGTGACCATCGAAGCCGCCGATCGACTCGGGGTGAAACTGCACGCCCCACTGCGGGAGATGGCGGTGAGCCAAACCCATGACGAGGCCGTCGTCGGTGCGCGCCGTTACCGCCAGGGTCTCGGGCACCTCGGTCACCACCAGCGAGTGGTAACGCACCACGTCGATGGCGGGTGGGAGGCCGGCGAAGAGCCCGGCGGCGTCGTGACGCACGGGGAACACGCGACCGTGGACGGGCTCCGGGGCCAGGTCCACGGTGCCACCCCAGGCGTGGGCGAGTGCCTGATGGCCGAGGCAGACGCCGAGGACGGGGACGCGGCCGTCGATAAGCACGTCGAGGCAGATACCGATATCCCCCGGCCGGTCGGGGCGACCGGGACCGGGGGAAATGATGACGGCATCGAAGCCAGCCACCCGCTCGACGTTCCAGCCGGGCTCATCATTGCGGATGACTACCGGCGTGGTGCCGGTGAGATCTTCGACATAGGCGACGAGATTCCAGGTAAAGGAGTCGACGTTGTCGATGATGAGGATGCGCAAGATCTAGTTGATCTTCCACTCCTCCAGGCCCTCATACAGCGGGTACTGATCGGTCAGCTTGGCCACGCGGGCCCGCAGGGACTCGACATCAGCGTTCTTGCCATCGACCAGGGCGGTGCCGATGATGTCCGCGACCTCAGTGAACGCAGCATTATCGAAACCGCGGGTGGCCAGCGCCGGAGTGCCGATGCGCAGACCGGAGGTGACCATCGGCGGGCGCGGATCGTTCGGGACGGCGTTGCGGTTAACGGTGATACCGACCTCGTGGAGGAGGTCCTCGGCCTGCTGGCCATCCATCTCGGAGTTGCGCAGATCGGCCAGGACCAGGTGAACATCAGTGCCACCGGTGAGAACATCGATGCCAGCAGCCTTCGCATCGGCGGCGGTGAGGCGCTCGGCGAGCAACTTCGCACCCTCGATCGTCCGGGCCTGGCGCTCCTTGAACTCCTCGGTACCGGCGACCTTGAGGGCCACGGCCTTCGCGGCGATGACGTGCATGAGCGGGCCGCCCTGCTGGCCGGGGAACACCGCCGAGTTGAGCTTCTTCGCCCACTCCTGCTTGGCCACGATGAGGCCCGAGCGCGGCCCGCCCAAGGTCTTGTGCACCGTGGTGGAGACGACATCGGAGTAGGGCACCGGCGAAGGGTGCAGGTCAGCGGCCACGAGCCCGGCGAAGTGGGCCATGTCGGTCCACAGGTACGCGCCCACCTCGTCGGCGATGGAGCGGAATGCCTCGAAGTCGAGGGTGCGCGGGTAAGCCGACCAACCAGCGATGAGAACCTTCGGGCGCTCGGCCAGGGCCTGCTCTCGGACGCGATCCATGTCGATGCGGTGGGTCTCCGGGTCGACCTCGTAGGCTACAACCTCGTAGAGCTTGCCGGAGAAGTTGAGCTTCATGCCGTGGGTGAGGTGGCCGCCATGCGCCAACGACAGGCCCATGATCTTGTCGCCTGCGTCCGCCAGCGCATGAAGGACAGCGGCGTTAGCCTGGGCGCCGGAATGCGGCTGAACGTTAGCGAACTCGGCGCCGAACAGTGCCTTCGCGCGGTCGCGAGCCAGATCCTCGACGATGTCCGCGTTTTCACAGCCACCGTAGTAGCGGCGGCCCGGGTAGCCCTCGGCGTACTTGTTGGTGAACACGGAGCCCTGCGCCTGCAGGACTGCGCGAGGAACAAAGTTCTCGGAAGCGATCATCTCAAGGAAGTCACGCTGACGAGTGATTTCGCCACCAATCGCGGCGTGGACTTCCGGGTCAAGAACCGACAGTTCCTGGTAGCGCAGGTCATCAGGTGCGTAGGTCATGGGCAGTTCGGCCAGCCTTTCTGAGTTTTCACGGCGGTTTTCACAGCGTTCGCTGTTGAAGCATACCGCCCCAACATTGTCTGGCACCCCCAAACCCAGGGTTCTATTCAGGCTCCTGACACAATGGGGGCTATGTCGCGCCCCAAGGACAGCACCCCTTACGTGGACTTTGACCGCGCCTCCTGGCGGGCGCTGCGAAACTCCATGCCCCAGGTCCTCACCGAGGACGAGGTTCAAGAACTACGCGGCATCGGCGAGAACATTGACCTGGAAGAAGTCGCCGAGGTTTATCTCCCGCTCTCCCGCCTCATTCACCTGCAGGTATCCGCCCGCCAGAAACTCATCGCGGCCACTGAGACCTTCCTGGGGAGTTCCTCCGGGCACGTGCCCTTCATCATCGGCGTCGCCGGCTCGGTCGCGGTAGGTAAATCAACAACCGCCCGCCTGCTCCAGGTGCTGCTGCAGCGCTGGGAATCCCACCCGCGCGTCGACCTGGTCACCACCGACGGATTCCTCCTGCCCGCCGTGGAGCTCAACGCCCGGGGACTCATGCGCCGCAAGGGCTTCCCCGAGTCCTACGATCAGCGCGCCCTCCTGCGGTTTGTCACCGACGTGAAATCCGGCGCCGCGGATGTCGACGCCCCCGTCTACTCCCACCGCCTCTACGACCGGGTCCCCGACGAGGTGCAAACCATTTCCCAGCCCGACATCCTCATCGTCGAGGGGCTCAACGTCCTCCAAACCGGACCCACCCTCATGGTCTCCGACCTATTCGATTTCTCCGTATACGTCGACGCCCACACCAGGGACATCGAACGCTGGTATATCGACCGCTTCCTCCAACTGCGCACCACCGCCTTCCGCGAGCCCGGCGCGCACTTCTCCCACTACGCCGAGCTCGGCGACGCGAAGGCCCAGGCTGAAGCCCGTGAGATCTGGCAGTCCATCAACCTACCCAATTTGGTGGAAAACATTTTGCCCACCCGCGTGCGCGCCTCGCTCGTGTTACGCAAAGGCGCCGACCACTTGGTTGAACGAGTGCGTATGCGCAAGATCTAGGCGCCGTTGGCTCGCGCCCACTCCACGACGGAGTCCAGCTCAGCAAGGTCGAAGCGGTCGACGTCCTTGCCGTAGGCATCGATCATTGCGCGGTCGTTGTCGGACTTGCGCGGCTTGAGCTTTAACGCGGCGACGATCGCGCGCATCACCGCATGGTGCTTGGGGCTGAGCTCGGAGTAGTTGAGGCGCCCCGGCAGATAAAAGCGGGTGACGTGCTCCGCTTTGTCGCCGAGGAGCGCGGCACTGCGGTCTTTCCGACGGGCCTCCTCCAGCAACGTCATGCCGACGGTGCACAGGGCAGCGGGCCGCACCCCCGCGCTGACCTGGTCGAAAACCTCTAAGCCCGGGACGCTGGGACCATGCGGAAAGGAAAGCAGGATGAGGGGGCCGACGGCCCCCAGCGGGACGTCGATAAGCAAAGAGGAATCCTCGGGGAGCTCCTGCGCCTCAACGCCCAGGCGCTCGGCAAGGGCATTCGCGTAGTCCCGGGTGGAGCCGTAGGCGGAACGATAAACGATGGTGGCGGTCACGGGGCCCCAGTATAGGCCCCTATTTTCCAAAGCGACGGGAGCGCTTGGAGTATTCGCGCAGCGCACGGAGGAAATCGACCTTGCGGAACGCCGGCCAATAGGTATCGGTGAACCAGATCTCCGAATAGGCCGCCTGCCACAGCAAAAACCCCGAGAGTCGCTGCTCACCCGAAGTACGGATGACCAAGTCCGGGTCCGGCTGCCCAGAGGTATACAGGTGCGTGGCCAGGGATTCCGCGGTGATCTTGTCTACCAGCTGCGCCGGATCCGTCCCAGCTTCCACCTCTTCCTGGATGAGGTCTCGCACCGCGTCGACGATCTCCTGCCGCCCGCCGTATCCCACGGCAATGTTGACGGTGATACCTTCCCGCGCCAGCGTCGGCGCGGCGGACTGGCGCAGCCGATCCGCCACCTCCACCGGCAGCAGGTCCAGGTGCCCGACGAGGCGGACCCGGCAGGTGTAATCCTCGCTGGACAGCTCATCCACCACATCGCCAATGATGCCGAACAGCAACTCCAACTCCGCCAGCTCGCGGCTGAGGTTCTCCGTCGACAGCAGATAGACGGTGATGACCTCCACCTCCGTGTCGGCCGACCATTGCACCAGTTCGCCGATCTTTTTCGCCCCGGCCCGGTGCCCGTGGCTGACGTCCGCGTGCCCTGCTTCGCGCGCCCACCGCCGATTGCCATCAGCCATTATCGCGATGTGCTTAGGTTGGCGCGCGCCGGAGAGCTCGCGCCGCAAACGGGCTTCATACAGCGGGTACAGCAGGCGGGACAGTTTCACGCGTCTCAGTCTAGCTAGGCACGTCGGCGCTCGCGTACGGCAGCGGCAAGCTCGGCGAGCAAATCAACCGTGGTATCAAAATCCATGCACGCATCCGTCACCGACTGCCCGTACACCAGGCCCTCGCCGCCGTTGCTGCGCAACTTCACCGGATCGAGCGCCTGCGCGCCCGCCACCAGGAACGACTCCATCATGACCCCGGCGATCGCCTCGTTGCCCGCCGCGACCTGAGCCGCCACAACCCGCACGACATTCGCCTGCTGGACGTGGTCTTTGCCGGAGTTGGCGTGCGAAGCATCCACCATGAGCCGGGCCTGCGGCCCCAGCTTATCGACGACCGCCCCCACCGACTCCGCGTCGAAGTTCGGCGCGGACGTGCCCCCACGCAAAATCACGTGGCAATTTCCATTGCCCGCGGTCTCCACCACGGCGGGGTGTCCATCGTCGGACGTGCCAAAGAAGAAGTGCGGCTGAGAGGCGGCGGCGACGGCGTCGATAGCCACCTGAATGTTGCCGTCCGTGCCGTTCTTGAAACCGATCGGCATGGACATCCCCGACGCGAGCTGGCGGTGCACCTGCGACTCGGTCGTCCGGGCACCGATCGCCCCCCAGGCCACGGCATCGGCGTAGTACTGCGGGGAGTTCGGCTCCAGGAACTCACACGCCGTCGGCAGATCCAGGTTGACCACGTCCGTTAAGACTTCCCGCGCAATGTTAAGACCCTCGGCGACGTCGTAGGAGCCATCTAGGTGAGGATCATTAATCAGCCCCTTCCACCCGACGGTCGTGCGCGGCTTCTCAAAGTAGACCCGCATGACCACCTTGAGATCTTCATCCAGCCGCTTGGCCAGCGGGGCCAGGCGGTTAGCGTAATCAAGCGCGGCGACCGGATCATGGATCGAACACGGCCCCACCACCACAACGAGGCGGTCATCATCGCCGGCAAAAACATCCGCAATATCCTGCCGATCCTGTTCAACCTTTTCCTGCTGCGCCTCCGTCAACGGATGCTGGGCCTGAACCTGCGCCGGACTGGGTAAATCGTGGAAGGCCCGCACCCGCTTATTTGACGTCGACGGGGAATCGTGGAGGGAAACTGGAGAACTCATGGTCGTGTGGTGTCCTTTGCTGGTGTGGTGGGTGGGAAGCAAGCAAAAAAGCAGCCCCTCGACCCGGTGTCCGGGGAGGTGCTGCTTGGCTTCGGCTAGTGTTCGCTGCTGAGTGCGCTAGGCGTGCAGGCGATATGGCGAGGCGGCCACTGCCGAAGCCCCACCAAAATAAAATCGCTGTACGAACATGGCGCTGATTATAGCACAGCGGATTAGAACCAGCGCTTTTTGCGGCGATCCAACAGTCCGGCCTCATCCATCGCCTGATCGACGGCCTCGACGTCAAAGACATCCAGCCCATTCTGCTCGGCGAAAATCCGGCGACGGTTGTAACGGCTGTAGCGGCGATGGAAAGCCCAACCGATACCGATAACCACGACGCCCAGGACCGCGAGGAGCGGCAAACCAATCGGCGAGGCCTTACCGAACTCCGGCCCCAGGGGTCCCCCCTGTTGCTGCTGAGCGAGAATCATCGCGGACTGCGCCTGCCAGGCCACGACGTTCACGTGATCAATAAGGCTGCCAATAGAGCTAACGGACACGGCTGACTCTTCCTACTCGCCGGTATTTTCTTTAAGGATAGCCCGCGGCATCCAGACCTGCGAAAAGATCATCCTCCGGCAGCGATGTAGGCACCCGCACCTTCGCCAGCTCAAACTCCTCCGTCGGCCACAGCTGCTGCTGAGTCTCCACCGACGTGGCCAAGAAGGCACCCGCTGGATCGATCTGGGTGGCATGGGCGATGAGCGCCTTTTCCCGGTTGGGGAAGTACTCCGCGCTGTCCACCTGAGTGGTCACCCGCGCCATGATGTCCGCCGGGTTACTCTCCCAGCGTTCCAGCATCGGGCCGTAGGGGCTCGTCTTCCCTTCCGCGATGAGGCGATCGTGGAACATCTGCATGCGCTGGCGCACAAAGCCGTGGGTGTAATACAGCTTTAGCGGCGTCCACGCCTTGCCCAACTCCGGGGCGAAGTTTTCATCGCCAGCCTGCTCCCACGCGATCATCGACGCCTCATGCACTTTGAGGTGATCCGGGTGCGGGTACCCTCCGTTTTCGTCATAGGTAATGATGACGTGCGGGCGGAAATCGCGAATAACCTGCACCATTTCCTTCGCTATCTCCCGGCCATCCTCGAGAGCGAAGCTCCCCTCCGGCAGCGGCGGCAACGGATCCCCCTGCGGCAACCCAGAATCCACGTGGCCAAGCCAGACGTGCTCGACGCCGAGGGCAGCCGCGGCCGCAGCCATCTCCTCGCGGCGGATACCAACGATGTTTTCCATCACGCCCGGGCGATCCATCGCCGGGTTGAGGATGTCACCGCGTTCGCCACCGGTGCAGGTGAGAACCATGACCCGATTGCCTTCGGCGGCGTATTTGGCCATGGTGGCCGCACCCTTGGATGACTCATCATCGGGGTGGGCATGAATTGCCAGAAGGCGGAAACCACTCACAGAATGTCGCTTCCTTCCCAGAAGTCTTCGGATCTGTAGTCAACCTCCCCCATAGTAGTGGTTGCTTCCCTCCCCTTGGCCATTCGATAGGATGAGCTGGACAAGCACCGCAGAGGTTCCACCCGAGTTCAGAGGTTGAAGATGAGCACTCCCGCCGCCCGCCGGCCCGAAGCCCGCTACGGCTCGGCTAGAAGCCCGAAGACTCCCAGTGGGCTCTCGGGAAAGATCATCGCCATCGTCAGCGTCATCGTTCTCATCGCTTTCATCGCGGTGTTCGCCCGCTTCATCATGAACCGCGATGACCGTTCCGTCACCATCGAGATGGTCTCCCACGAGCGCATCGACGACCAGACCATGCGCCTGTGGGTCGACGTCACCCGTGACAACGTCGATGACCCGTCCTACTGCATCGTCACCTCCCTCAACTACGGCATGGCCGAGGTCGGGCGACGCGAACTCCTTATCGAGCCCGGCGGAGATCGAGTACAACGCTTCGAAGTCGACATCCCCTCCCGCGACCTCCCCGTCTCCGGCGGCGTCTACGGCTGTTCCACCGAGATTCCCTCCTACCTGTCTGTTGGCGCTTAATCTGGGGCCGCAGCGCCTGTGTTAAAATCCCTGGGAATTGATCACTCCGGTGGGTGATGCTCGGGGGGCAACAGGCTCCCCGCCTGGACTGATCCTCTGCCCACCGGATACGCAGGGAAGGCAGGCACGGCATGTCAGATAAGCAGTACATCACCCCGGAGACCAAGGCGAAGCTGGAGCTCGAGCTTCAAGGGCTCATCGATCACCGCCCGGTGGTCGCCGCCGAAATCAACGAGCGCCGCGAAGAGGGCGACCTCAAGGAAAACGCCGGCTACGATGCCGCCCGCGAGATGCAGGACCAGGAAGAGGCCCGCATCAAGCAGATCTCCGAGATCCTGGCTAACTCCACCACCGACCGCGGCAACGTCGTCGAAGGCGTCGCCCTCGTCGGCTCCGTAGTCCACGTCTTCTACAACGGCAACGAGGACGATAAGGAAACCTTCCTCATCGGTACCCGCGCCGCCGCCTCGGACAACAAGGACCTGGAGACTTACTCCGAGCAGTCCCCGCTCGGCGCTGCCCTGCTGGGTGCGAAGGAAGGCGAGACCCGCGAGTACACCTCCCCCAACGGCACCGTCATCACTGTGACCTTGGAGTCCGCCGCACCTTATGATTCTCAACTTGCTGCCACGCCGCGCGTGACCAAGTAGTCTCAGATAAAAATCGTGAACACTCGGAGGATTTCCACCATGACCCGCCCCTTTGGCCGCAAGGCAATCGCTATCGTTGGCGCCGCTGCCGCCGCGCTCGCCCTGGCAGCTTGCACCCCACCGAACGAGAACCCGTCCGACCTCAAGGTTGACACGGCGACCGAGTTCCAGGCTCCTTCCTCCGAGTCTTCCACCGTCGTGACGACTGACAACTTCGGCAACGTAATCGAGGAACCTGCCACCGACCCTCAGGTCAGTGCAGTCGACGAGCCGGCCTCGGAAATCACCGCTACTACGACTCCGGCGAGCTAACAGATGAACAAGCGCACCTTCGCCACCGCCGCCGCTGCCCTCAGCCTCGTCCTGGCGGCCTGCACCCCGCCCAACGAGAACCCCTCCGACCTCAAGGTCGACACCGCCACGCAGTTCCAGGCCCCGACCTCATCTGCTCGGCCCACCCTGGATACCGCCAACCTACCGGGCGTCATCGACTGCGTCGGAACCCCCGACTACGAGCCGACAACCCTGTCCCTAGCGTGTGCGGGCAACAACGACCGCCTCTTCAACATCGACTGGGAAACCTGGACCGAAGAGTCTGCGACGGGCATCGCCTCCCGCGAGACCAACACCTGCGACCCCACCTGCGCCGACGGCACATTTGAGACGACCAGGAACGTCGAAGTGGAACTCTCCGCCCCGATCCAGGGCCCCAACGGCCTCGTCTTCACCGCACTCACCGTCGACGGCGAACCGATCGTCATCTAACTCAGCTTCGCCCCAGCCTGACCGCACTGCGGTCAGGCTTTTTGCTTATCGACGCCGCGCTTCCATCAGGTTGCAGGGCAAGACGTGTCGGATCGTGCCCCAACTTCGACCTTGCACCGGGGCGTCGCACTCGGTCAACGCTGCGACTGAGTAATGCAGCTACCTGAGAATGCTCCCTAGCCCTTCAGTCCCACGGAGGCGGCGAAACCAGCACTTCCTAACAACTCGGCGGGTTTGGAAGGGCGAATGACCCCGGAGTTGTTAGGAAGTGCTGGTTTCGGGTTCCGAACTCGGTCCCGGCGCGGTGGTAGCGCGAAATCCTGGGCGCATTCCGTCGTCGGGCAGTCCACTGCCTCGCGTCGTAGATCGCGCGGAGAACCAGGTGCCCACCGCTGAGCATGACGAAACCCCCTGTCGTTCGGCAGGGGTTCGGAGAGAAACTGGCTAGTTGCTTCGGAAGTACGAGAGCAGGCGCAGGATCTCGGTGTAGAGCCAGACCAAGGTGACGGCCAGGCCGAGAGCGACACCCCAGGCCATCTTGGAGGGAGCGCCAGCGCGGATCATCTTGTCAGCGGAGTCGAAGTCGGAGAGGAAGCTCATGGCTGCCAGGCCGATGCAGACGATAGAGAAGATGATGGCCAGCATGCCGCCGTCGCGGAGGGGGTTGGCGCCAGTGAAGACGGCCAACAGCAGGTTGCCCAGCATGAGGACGAGGACGCCGACGAGGGCTCCGGTGAGGACGCGGTTGAACTTCGGGGTGACCTTGACGGCGCCGGTCTTGTAGACGAAGAGCATTCCGAGGAAGACGCCGACGGTGCCGAGGACGGCCTGGCCAATCATGACGCCGGCGTCTGCGCCAGCGACCATGGTGTTGGTGAACAGCATGGAGATGCCACCGACGAATAGGCCTTCAAAGGCGGCATAGATCAAGGTAACGGCGGCAGAGCCGTACTTCTTACCGAAGGTAGCGACCAACACCGTGACCAAACCACCGATGGCGCCGACGATGGTCAGGAGCACGGTGAGGCCGGGGTTGATGAAGTGGATACCGTAGTTGACCACGGCCAGTGCGACGATGACGGCGAGGGTGATACCGGTCTTGGACACCACGTCATCAACAGTCATCGGGCGCTCGCCCGAGGTGATCTGGCCTGCCGGGGACTGACCATAGCCGGAGTACGGGCTTTGGTAGTCCTGGGTCTGGAAGGCGCCGGTTTGGGCGCCGCCCTTGGCGGTGGTCAGGGAGTTCATGACAGGGTTGCTGCTTCGCACTAAACCCAGTCCTTTCATTCTCTTAGAGTTGGTTGTTACTGAGTACAACGTACCAACCTTTTCTTTAGTTCCCACGATGAAATCCGAGCAGGTATGCTGTGCGCTAACCTCGAACCGGCTATAGAGAAAGCGCAGGTGACCTCCCTCCAGTGGAGCCTCCCCGACAATCATCCCGTCCCTCCGATTTCGTGGGGGTGGCGCCATGATGACGGCTTTACTCACGCTGGCGCTGGGCCTCGTGCTCATCGGATTGATCATCGTTGCCAACGGTTACTTCGTGGCGCAGGAGTTCGCCTTCATGTCCGTTGATCGGACGCAGTTGCGCGCACTGGCGCAGCAAGGCGATGAGAAGGCGCAGGCTGCTCTCACAGTCACCAACCGGACGTCGTTCATGCTGTCCGGTGCGCAGCTGGGCATTACTGTTACTGGCCTCATGGTGGGTTTCATCGCTGAGCCGCTGGTGGGCGAGTCCTTGGGCACGCTGTTTGGTGGGGTGGGGGTGCCGATGGCGGTGTCCGTCACCGTCGGGACTGTCCTGGCGCTGGCGGTATCCACGGTCGTGCAGATGATTTTCGGCGAGCTTTTCCCGAAGAATTACACCATCGCCGCTCCCGTGAAGTCCTCGCGGGCCCTGGCCGGTTCCACCAACATTTACCTGCTGTTGTTCGGCTGGCTCATTAAGTTTTTCGATGTCGCCTCCAACGCGCTGCTTCGCCTGCTGCGCATCGAGCCGGTCGAGGATGTTGATTCCACGGCTACAGCGGAGGACTTGGAACACATTGTTTCTACCTCCCGCGAGACGGGTGATCTCCCCGATGACACGTTCCTCGTGTTGGATCGGCTCCTCGATTTCCCCGGTCATGATGTTGAGCACGCCATGGTCCCCCGCTCGCGCACCGATGTCGTGAGCCCGTCGACGACGATCGGCGAGGTCCGCGCCCTCATGGCCGCCGCCCACACCCGCTACCCCGTCATCGATGATGAGCACAATCCGGTCGGCATCGTCGAGCTTCTCGATGTCCTGGCCACCGATCTCCCCGCCGCCACCCCCGTCACGCAGCTCATGCGCGAGCCGATCGTCGTGCCCGAGCTGATGTCCCTGCCCGATGCGGTGGTTGAGTTGGCGAATAGCCGCCAGAAGCTGGCCTGCGTTATCGATGAGTATGGCGGTTTCGTCGGCATCATCACCGTCGAGGACCTGGCAGAGGAGATTCTCGGCGGGGTCACCGATGAGCATGACCTCAACGGCTCTGAGGACATCACCGCCACGGATGAGGCCGAGTGGCTCGTCGATGGCGATACTCCGCTCGATGAGATCGAACGCGCCATTGGCCACGACCTGCCGCAGGGCGATTTCGAGACTATCTCTGGGCTGCTGATTTCCCACACGGGCGGCCTCGTCGAGGAGGGCGAGGTGCATGAGATCCAGCTCGACGCCGAGCCCGCCGATTTCCTGGAGGGCGATGATGCCCCCGTCCGCATCCTCCGGCTAACAGTCGAAGAGGTTGATCGCCACGTGCCTTCCGAAGTCCGCCTGGAACTGATCGCGGAGGACCCGACCTCATGAGTTGGTATGTTGCCCTTCCCGTCACCCTCGCCGTGCTGCTGGCGTCGATCTTTTTCGTTGTCATTGAGTTTTCCCTGCTTGCCGCCCGCCGCAACCGTCTCGAAGAGACGGCGGCCACCTCGGCGTCGTCACGCGCTGCCTTGCGTAGTCTCAACGAATTGACCCTCATGCTCGCCGGAGCACAGCTCGGCATTACTGCGGCGACGTTTGCCCTCGGCGCGATCACCAAAACCGTGGGTGCATCACCTGCTCTCGCCCACGCTTGGTGGCACCCTCGCCTTCATCCTCGCGCTATTCATCGTCACCTTCCTTCACCTCGTCGTCGGCGAGATGGCGCCGAAATCCTGGGCCATCGCCCACCCGGAATCGGCACTGCGCCTCATCGCCCTCCCGGCGCGCGTGTTCATCACGATCTTTCGGCCCCTCCTCAGCTGGATAAACCTGGTGGCCAATCGCCTCGTCGCTCGGGCCGGTGAAGTCCCCGTCGAGCGCGCCGCCGCGAAGGGCTACGATGCGGATACCCTCCGACACCTAGTCGAGCATTCCCGCAGCACTGGCACCCTCGATGCGGAGTCCGCCAGCCAGATCGATGGTGTCATCGCCCTCGAGTTCGCCACGGTCGGCGACACCGTCACCCATCGCGAGCTCCTGCCGGCCACCGCGACGGTCGCCGATGTGCAGGCCCGCGCCCGCCAGCTGGGCAATCTGCGAGTGCTTATCGACGCCCCCGTACCCGACCATCCCCCACACCTCATCCATGTGCGCGACACCCTCCTCGCCGGTGCTAACGCACCGGCGAGCGACTATTCCCGTCCGGCACTTACCCTGCCGCAGTCCACCACCATGTCGGAGGCACTGAACCGGATGCGGGCGAGCAACGAGCAGGTTGCCATCGTCGAACCTGTGGACGGGCCAGTCGTCGGGGTGGTCACCTGGGATGACATCCTCGATCGACTCTGGGGCGAACTGAAGTTACCCCCGATGCCGTGATCTGACGCATCACCGCCTATCTTAACTGGTAATCGCTTTCATTTAGATAGGAGTCCCGTGCGTCGCTTCTTCCTCGCCACCCTCGCCTTCATCCTCACGGCCCTCATGACCATCCCCGCCCACGCCGCCGATCCCATCATCGACCCAGTCACCGGCAAGCAGCTCGTCTTCCACGACCACGTCGACACCGCCCACATCATGTGGGACGACCAGGCCAACACCTTCGACATCGGCGTCGGCATCGGATCCACCGTCCACCCCGCCGAGCCCTACGCCATGCGGCTCGGCCCCGACGCCGACCGCACTGGCCGCGAAGTATCCCGCATCCGACTCCCGGAAAACGGCATGCTCAACTTCCTCGGCTCCCCCGGCGACGTCCTATGGAACGCCCCCGCCCGCTACAGCGCAGGCTGGCCGCCCCTGTGGGCCGGGCTGGGCACCAGCTCCGACATCCCCCAGCACATCAATCCCCGCTCCATCGAACTCAACCTTGTCGACGTCGAAGGCCCCGACCGCGTTGTCATCTGGATCGGCGATGCCAACGGTGCCTCCCCCGTCATGGATTCCGCCTCCGCGACCGAGCGCTCCATCCGCATGCCACCCGGCGCCCACACCCACATCAACTGGACCTTCTTTCAGCCCGGGCGCTACAACCTGACCTGGCAGGCCACCGCCGTCACCAACGACGGCCAGCCCATCACCGGCCGCAAGGTATCAGTCCCCTGGCTCGTCGGCCACGACACCGACCTCGGCCTCCCCGCCGGCACCACCCCCGCCAACGAGATCAAGATACCAGCCGAAACCGTTCCCGCCACCGCCACCGCTGCGCCCGCCCCTACCGCAACCGCCTCCCCTGACACCGGTTCCGCCACCCCACCATCCGCCGAACACGCCATCTGCCTAGCCCCAGGCCACATCGACTTCGCCACCACTCTCGACGACGGCCACATCCGCTCCCACCTCCACGACACCACCGACCCCCGCAATCCTCGCGACATCCGCAACTACCGCGCCATCATCCCCGTCCCCGACTCCACCAAGTTCACCCTCCCCGATTCCCCCAACTTCAACGCCCTCCGCGTCGCCGGCCCTCCCGGCACCACCCTGTGGACCCTCCCCCAAATTCAACAAGAAGACCTCGTTTGGCCCGGCTTCAGCACCGAAAGCTTCGACTACAGCAAAGCTAAAGACGGGGTCACTACCTCGATCGATTCCGTCGACGGCCCCGGTCGCTTCCTCGCCTGGCAATCCGATCCCATCGACGGCGCCCGCGTGCTCCTCGACTCAGGCGACCCCGTCCCCGTCATCACCACCGTCGAACGCACCCACATGCACACCGCCATGAGCTTCACCGCCCCCGGCTTGTACTACGTCGACTTCAACAACCGGACCACCTTCACCAACGGCGACTCCGACTACGCCTACACCGGCGCCTACTTCGCCGTGGGTGACACGACGATCAGCTCCGTGTGCCCCCAGCTGGCCCCGCCAACCACCACGCCTGAAACTACGACGCCCGTGACCACGTCGCCCGAACCCACCCCGGAAAAGCCTGCGGGATCATCCACAGGAGTCAACCTGCTCCAGTACCTGCCGCAGTTTGTCTTCGGCATCGTCGGGCTGGCTACCTTGATCTACGCCCTGTTCGGCTGATGGTGTGGCGGGCAACGGGCCAGCGACCGCGCCTCAAACCGCCACCAAGGGCGAAGCTAGATCGTCGCACGCTTCTTATGCAATGACACCATGAGCGCTTGGCACAACACTACCGTTTTCGGTATAGTTGTGCCATGGCTACCGAGGTGAAGTACCGGGATGTGGTGCGCGAGATTGCGTTCGACCACTATGGCTACGTCACCACCCGGCAGGCAGCTGAGGTTGGAGTGCCTGCAGTTGAACTGCCCAAGCTCGCCGCACGTGGCGGCCTGGAAAATGTGGCTTACGGACTCTATCGCGTGCCAGACATCCCGCCCACACCATTCGATCAATTCGCAGAGGCACTATTGCGGGCTGGCGAGGGCGCGTACCTGCACGGAGAGTCGGTACTGGCTTTGTTCGGTCTTGCCGATGTAAACCCCAGGCGGGTCAAGGTCGCCGTCGGTCGTCGTACTCGTGCCGCGCTGCCAGCGTTCATGGAACTGACGCAAAAGAAGGAACAAGAGCGCACGACCTTCTATGAGGGGCTGAGAGCACAGCCGGTCGCTGACGCCATCCTCGATTGCCGTGGCCGCATCGAGGCTGAACGGCTGCTGGACGCTGCCAAACAGGCACGTGGCGAAGGATTGCTGACTACCGCCGAGTGGCAGCGAGTAAGAAATGGGCTGCGATCATGAACTACGACAGCGCGCCCACGAACGTGCGCTCCCTGGAGCAACGTATCCGGAATCTAGAAGGCGACGATGGACTGGCTTTGCGGCGCCGAACCGCGATGGCGTTAGTAGTGGCCAGTCAGATGCTGCCTGAAGGCGCGATTAAGGGAGGTAGTTCGATGGCGCTGCGCTATGGGCTCCTCACACGGTTCACCCGTGACCTCGATGCCGCACGAATCCAGCCTCTGGATCGATTCCGCAGTGACTTCGAGGAATCCCTGGCCGCAGGCTGGGCAGGCTTTACCGGAAGGCTGGTTGAGAAAGCTGCGCCTAACCCACGGGCGGTACCCACTGCGTACGTCATGAAACCATTCGAAGTTAAGCTTGACTATCGAGGCAAGTCGTGGTGCACGGTAGTTTTCGAACTGGGACACAACGAGCTCGGCGACGCCGACGAACCCGAGTACCGACTCGCCGTTGACCTTGTTCAGCTTTTCACGGAGGTCGGACTCGAAGCACCCCAGCCCGTGCCGGTCATGCGAGCGGACCATCAGGTCGCTCAGAAGCTGCACGCCGTCTCCAGCGTTGGGAGCGAACGGGCGCGTGATCTGGTCGACCTCCAACTCCTTGACAGCGGTGAAGACCTCGACTTCGGACAGATGGCCGCCACATGCATCCAGCTCTTCAAATACCGCCGCCAACAGACGTGGCCACCCGTAATCGCTTCCGCTGACCAATGGGACACGCTTTACGTTGAAGCCGCCGAAGGACTCGACGTCCTACCCACCGTGAAAGAAGCAGTGACCTGGACCAACGAGTTCGTTCGACGTATCGCCGCAGCGACGATCTAGTCCAGGACGTTCTTAGGTCGCCGTCAGGTTGTGCGAGTGGCGATGACGGAAGAAGGTGAACCCGAGTGAGCAGAAGGCACCTTCGTCGATCCGCTGACTGGTTAGAGAGGACCGCATGAGTGCTCCCATCGATCTGACCTATCCCTTCAATGGCCACTGGCTCGTGCAGAATAGCCCCGCGAATCGGGTCCCCAGCCACGGCACGCACGCCTATGCCACGGCTTACGCCATCGACTTCGTGCCCGTCACCGATTCCGGCCGCACAGCGCCGATCACGCCGAGTTCCTTCGTCCGTCCGGAGCCCGCCGACAGATTTCCCGGCTTCGGCCGCCCGGTCGTGGCCCCAGTCGATGGCGTCGTTTTGTCAATTCACGACAGCGAGCCCGACCATCCGACCTATCGCGGATTGCCCTCTATCTGGTACGCCCTGACGCAGCGCCGCCGAGCGATGGAGGGATGGGTTGCGCTCGCCGGGAATCATCTACTGATCGACAGTGGCGGCATTATCGTCGCTCTTTGCCACTTGCAGCAGGACAGTATCGAAGTTGAACCCGGCCGCCAAGTGCAGGCCGGAGACGCGATTGCTCGCTGTGGCAACTCCGGAAACAGCACCGAGCCCCACCTCCACATCCAAGCGATCGACGATCCCGACATCACACGCGCTAACGCCGTTCGTATGACCTTCAACGGTTCCCTGCCCACCAACGGTGAGGTCGTCTCCGCGTAGGGGTCTGACCGAAAAATTGGTGCCCCCAGTCGGACTCGAACCGACACTGTGCCGATTTTAAGTCGGCTGCCTCTGCCAATTGGGCTATGGGGGCTTCGCTGCAAGCAAGAAATTAGTTTAGTCGACGCCACCTAGGGGCCCCGCCATGAGGCGGGGGTCTACCTATAGTTGGGCGGCGAGTCCGGCGACGATGCCGTCGAGAATGTCTTTTTCGCTGATGACAAAGCTGTCGGCGGACGTTTCGGCGAGGGCCATGTCAATGATGCCTTCGACGACAATGCTGCCGCCGCCGAGAACGTCGGCGCGCCCGGGGTGGATGACGGGGTTGAGAGCGCGGGTGTCGGCGGACTGTTCGACCATTTGCTGGATGAGGACGCGGAGGGCGTCGAAACGCAAGACCGAGGAGTGGATCTCGGTCGGATCGTATTTTTCCAGGCCCTGGGCCAGTGCGGACAACGTGGTGAAGGTGCCCGCGACGCCGACGAAGGTCTTCGTTTGGGCGATGGGGACGATTTTGACTACGTCGGCAAGCCTTTCGGCGACGTAATCGCGGGCGATCTCGACCTCGGTCTCGGTGGGCGGGTCGGCGCGCAGGATGCGCTCGGTGAGGCGCACGCAGCCCATTTGAGCGGAGTGTGTGCCCAGGATCTCCCCGTCTGCGGTGCCGACGATGAATTCGGTGGATCCGCCGCCTAAGTCGATGACGCAGAATGGTCCCTGGTCGGCGGGTAGGTCGGCGATTGCGCCGTTGAAGGAGAGCCGCGCCTCCTCCTCCCCGCTGATCACTTCGGCGCGGGCCCCGGGCGTGATCCGCCCGAGCAAGGAACCGGTCATCCGGAAAAAGTCCTCGCGGTTGGAGGCGTCCCGGGTGGCCGAGGTCGCCACCATGCGGACGGCTTTAACCTCCTCGAACTCCATGATGTCGACGTAGCGTTCCAACGCGACGCGGGTGCGTTCGATGGCAGCCGGGTCGAGCTCACCGGTGGCGTCGACACCCTGCCCGAGGCGGACGATCTCCATCGTGCGGGTGATCTCGGTGACTTCGCCGCCGTGGATGTCGCAAATGAGCAGGCGGATCGAGTTCGTGCCGCAGTCGACGGCCGCGACCCGCGTCACTGGGCAGCCTCGTCGAACTGGTCAGCAGCAAAACCCAGCTGCTCGCAGGTCGGCCAGTCAGCGGGGATCGCCGTCCCTCTCAGCCCACGGTCAGCGGCGAGGGCGACGGCCTCGGTGCCAAAGCGCACCCGTTCCGGCCCCTCCGCCAGCGCATAGGCAATGAGGACATGCAGGCACTTGACGCGCTCCGGCATCCCGCCGCCGGAGAACGCCGTCCCCAGGTCCTCCATCGCGTTGCGAGTCTCCAGGTAGTGCTCGTGGGCGGCCCGGTAGTCCGCCTGCAGGTCCGCATCCTCAGCCAACCGCGCCTCCATCCACTTCATTACCTGCGCCACCTCCAGGCGCGAAGCCTCCGCCGTCAGGCGCGGGTCAGTCAAGTAATACAGAGTAGGAAAAGGGGTGCCATCAGGCAGTTTCGGGGCAGTCTTCACCACACCCGGCGTCCCGTCCGGGCTCCGGTAGGCAATGTCCACCACACCGCGGGGTTCCCGTCCCAACTGCTTTGCGACGGCCGCGAGATCTGCTTCGTTCACACTCATGGCGATCATTCTTCCACGAGGACCCCTCCGGGGTCGTCTGCGGGCGGCGTAGCCACCGAGTCCCACAAGGTCACATACCAAGTACGGTCGGCTTCCAACTCCTCGTGGGAGGTGGTGACGGTGTGCTCCTGATCCATGCGGGGATCAATAATCCGGAAGGCGGTCTCCCCCGGCTCGATGAGACCAAGCCGGGTACGGGCCTGCTCCTTGATATACGCCTCGTCCTGGTACTTATCGATCTCCGCGAGCAACTCGTCCTTCTCCCGCTGCTTCGCTGCAATCGACTCATTGAGGCGAGCAATCTCCGAGCGCCCTTGATAATAATTACGCAGAGGCACGGCAATGGTGATGAGAATGAGGATCGTGACCACCACCAACACCGCGATCTCCGCCATATTGAGGCGCACCTTGGGCAGGCGGGGACGCCGCCGCGGGCGGTCCGCGGAATCGCGAGAAACCACCGGCACCGTGTGCCGACTGCGATTCCTGCTCTGCTCTGCCATAAGACCTCTGATTCTAGAGACACGACAGCGCCCCCGGGGTTTCCCCGGGGGCGCGTGTCGTTGTTAGTTACTTCTTGAAGCGGGGGAACGCGGAGGCGCCGGCGTAGACCGCGGCGTCGCCAAGCTGCTGCTCAATGCGCAGCAACTGGTTGTACTTGGCCACGCGCTCGGAGCGGGCCGGAGCACCGGTCTTGATCTGACCACAGTTAAGGGCCACAGCCAGGTCGGCGATCGTGGTGTCCTCAGTCTCACCGGAACGGTGGGACATCATGGTGCGGTAGCCATTGCGGTGAGCAAGCTCCACGGCGTCGAAAGTCTCGGTGAGGGTACCAATCTGGTTCACCTTGACCAGCAGAGCGTTGGCAGCATGCTTATCGATGCCTTCCTGCAGACGTGCCGGGTTGGTGACGAAGAAGTCATCGCCCACGATCTGCACCTTGTCGCCGATAGCGGCGGTCAGGGAAACGTAGCCCTCCCAGTCATCCTCATCCAGCGGATCCTCGATGGAAACGATCGGGTACTCCTCGATGAGATCGGCGTAAACCTTCGCCATCTCCTCGGAGGTGTGCTCGCCACCCTCGAAGTGGTACTTGCCATCCTTGAAGAACTCAGAGGAAGCAACGTCCAGAGCCAGGGCCACATCCTCGCCCGGGGTGAAGCCAGCCTTCTTGATGGCCTCCACGATGAGGTCCAGAGCAGCCTTCGTGGACTCGACGGAAGGAGCGAAGCCACCCTCATCGCCGAGGCCCGTGGACAGGCCCTTCTCCTTGATGACGGACTTCAGGGTGTGGTACACCTCAGCGCCGACGCGCAGAGCCTCAGCGAAGGTCTCCGCACCGATCGGGGCAATCATGAACTCCTGGACATCCACGCCGGAGTCAGCGTGAGCGCCACCATTGACAATGTTCATCATCGGCACCGGCAGCAGGTGAGCATTCGGGCCTCCAATGTAGCGGTAGAGGGGAAGTTCAGCGGAATCAGCAGCAGCCTTTGCAACAGCCATCGACACACCCAGGATCGCATTCGCACCCAGGCGAGACTTGTTCTCCGTGCCATCGAGGGTGATCATCGCCTGGTCGATGAGGCGCTGATCATCAGCCTCAAAGCCCGCGATCTCATCAGCGATCTCCTCGTTGACGAACTCCACGGCCTTGAGAACACCCTTGCCCTGGTAGCGGTCGCCGCCGTCACGCAGCTCGTGTGCCTCGTGCACACCGGTCGATGCGCCGGAAGGGACACCGGCGGTGCCTACTGAGCCATCGTCGAGAACGACGCCAGCCTCAACGGTCGGGTTACCACGGGAATCCATGATCTCTCGGGCGAAAACGTGAATGATGTCAGCCACTTGTGGCCTCCTGTATGCCATCTCGGGTATGAGTGTTGTTCAACGTTGCGCCGCCTCTGACGATCGGGGCACGCGCACGCACTCAATTGTTCCAGAAAATCACCCAAAAGGTCAGGAACGCGATTCACGCCACGATTTTTAGCGCGCAGGCTGCCCCAGCGCATAAGATGCCGCCGCATCCCGAACGTTGATCAGATACTCCTGAGACTGGTTATAGGCATAAATCGCATCGGTCCAACCCTGCGGCGTGCTGAGATCGCGACCACTCGAGCACAACAAGCTCGCCGCACCGAGAGCCGCATCATCAATCTGGTGCGGATCCGCCACCCCGTCACCATTGGCGTCACGCCCGTATCGCCTCCACGACTCCGGAATGAACTGCATCGGGCCAACCGCCCGATCAAACTCCGTGTCGCCGTCCAGCAGACCCCCATCAGTATCTGGGATTTCCGCAAACCCAGGACTACCGTCCAGCGGAACGCCAATGATCTGAGGTTCCGCAAAACCCTGATCATTAATATGACTGCGCTCGAAATAGTTGCCGTTATAGGTACCGTGCCGAGTCTCCACCCACCCGATACCAGCGATCGTGTTCCACTTCAGGTTGCACGTCGGCCACGCCTCACGCGCAATCAGCTCCGCGTTGCCATAAGCCCGCAACGCAGCCGAAGGAATACTCGTCTGCTCCGACAAAGGATCTGCCCAAAAGGCAAGCTTGTCACTCGTACGGCCAGCGGCATGAACATCGATCGCGGGAACCTCCGCCCCCGCCGCCGGCGGCACATTATCCGGCACAGGCTGCAAACGCCGAGTCGGGCTCGACACATCCAGGAAGGACAACGCCCAGCCGACCAAAGAAATGACGAGAATGAGCGCGAGGATCACCCCGAGCCCACACCCCATCAACCGTCTGGCACCTGTACTCATGGCGTTCGATCCTACATGCCGAGCCTGGCGGTGAATTTTACCCCCATAACTACCCCTTTTACATCCCACTAGCCCCACTAGTCACATCAGTATCATAGGTTTATTGGGGTAACCACTCCCCCTACTAGGAAGACGCACCCCACATGAACATCTCCGCGCGCAAGACCCTCGCTACGATCGCCGCCTCGTCTATAGCCCTAGTCGGACTAGCACCAGCCGCCTCCGCCTTCTCCCTAGGTGACATCCTCACCGGAACCGGCCAAGCCGTCAACGCCCTCAGCTGCAAAGATCTCGACAACGTCCTTAACGCGGCCAAACTCAAAGACAGCAACACCACCCGCAACGGACTTGTTAAAAATATTTCTGGTCTCACCAAAGAAGCCGCAGGCAATAACATCATGCTCGCCCTTCTAGGTGGAAATACCGCCAGCAAGGTCGCCGACCGCGCCCTCGAGTGCAAACTCGTTAAAGAAGACCCCAAAGAGATCATCCCAGGAAGCTCCCAGGTCAACGACATCGTTGCCCAACTCTCTAGCTAGACGCAGGAGGTGCACCCGGGACTACTAGACGTCCCGGGTTTTGCTTTGCGCCTTGCCCACTTCCCAGAGGCGCTCCTGCTCCTCGATGGGCACTTGGGACGTCGTCCCATCGAATAAGTAGGGGGACCGGACTCGCAGCTTATCGACGAAACTCCCCGCCACATCCCCAAAATCAAACGCTCCCCGCCGCGATGCAATCTCCGCATGAAACAACACCTGGAGCAAAAGGTCACCGAGCTCTGAGAGTAAAGCCTGATCGTCGCCATCCTGCTCCCAATCGCCGACGGCTTCGGCGAACTCCTCCGCCTCCTCGGCCAGGTACGGCAGTAGCGAGCGATGCGTTTGGGAAGCCTCCCACTCCCCTACGGAGTAGGCGCGCGCCATCACCTCGACAGCCTCACCTACTGGGTCGACGCGCGAAGCTGCGGAGATCACAACATGGCCGGCCTTGACGAGCTTTTGCACCTGCGGATCCTGCTCGTTAGTACTCACGAGCACCCCCTCCGTCCCATCGACGAGGAGTGTATCGAAGTCCCAGCGCACACTGATCGGCACCTCGTCGGTGAAGGACACCGGGCCTGACAACCGGCCTACCGCTTGGAGCGGGATGAGGGTGGGCCAGCGGGCGTCGAGAAGCAGGACGGTCATGGAGACATCCTATGGCGAATTCAGCGGTCGGGCGGAACTGGGCCTAAAGTAAGTGGGTGACATTGAACCGAACGCACACCGTCACGGTGTGGACACTCGTTGCGCTCATCGTCGGCTCGACCGTCGGCTCGGGCATCTTCTCCTTGCCCCAAAACGCCGCCTCGGCTGCCGGACCCGGAGCCATGCTCATCGGCTGGCTCATCTCGGGCGTGGGAATGCTGTCTATTGCCTTCGTCTTCCAAGTACTGGCCACGCGAAAGCCCCACCTCGACTCTGGCGTCTACTCTTACGTCCGCGCTGGGCTGGGAGACTACATCGGTTTCACTTCGGGATGGGGCTACTGGCTCGGCTCGGTCATCGCGCAGGTGGGCTATGCAACATTGTTCTTCGGTACGCTCGGCCACTACATTCCGTTCTTCAGCGCCGACAACCGCATTGTGACGGCCGTATCTGTGTCAGCAATGACGTGGATCATTTTCGCCATCCTTTCCCGTGGCATCAAGCAAGCCGCATTCATGAACGCCGTGACGACGGTAGCCAAACTTCTCCCCATCGCCGCCTTCATTATCCTCGTCGCATTCCTCGGCTTCAGTTGGGATCGCTTCACCTGGGACTTCTGGGGCTCCCAGGGATCGACTGGCACCGTCTTCGAGCAGGTTCAGGGCGTGATGTTGTTCACGGTGTGGGTGTTCATCGGCGTCGAGGGAGCTTCTGTCTATTCCAAACAAGCACGCTCGCGCAGCGACGTCGGACGGGCCACCATTCTCGGCTTCCTCACCGTCCTAGTTCTTTTGGTCACCGTCTCCACCCTTTCCTACGGCGTCCTCACCCAAGAAGAACTGGCGGCCTTGCCTGACAACTCGATGGCCGCTGTCCTCGAAGCGGTCGTTGGCCCCTGGGGTGGGGCACTCATCTCGCTCGGCCTGTGCCTGTCCGTGCTCGGGGCCTATGTGTCATGGCAGATGCTGTGCGCGGAGCCAATCGTCCTCATGGCTGTCGATGGGCTCCTCCCCCAACGTCTAGGGGCGACGAATATCGCGGGTGCGCCCTGGGCAGCGCAGCTCGTCTCCAGCGCGGTCATCCAGGTGACGATCATCATTTTCTTCCTCAACGAGACCGCATACATTTCCATGGTCCAGCTGGCCACGGTCCTCTACCTGGTCCCCTACCTGTTCTCCTCGCTGTACCTAGTGCTGTTGACAGTGCGCGGCCGCGGCATCACGCACCCGCATGCTGGCACGCGTTTCGACGACTCCGGTCCCGACGTCTCCCCCCTAGATAATCGACGGCACCGCGCCCTGGCAGTAGTCGCGCTCCTCTACTCGTGCTGGCTGATCTACGCCGCCGATCTGACGTTCCTATTGTTCGGCGCCCTCGCAGTCGTTCCAGGTTTGGTCCCCTACGTATGGACGCGGCGAAAGGCTGGCGAGCGCGCTTTCAACTCCTTTGAGTGGTGCGTCGTCGCCGTAATCCTTGCGGCCGCGGCCTATGCGGTGTGGGGCCTGATCCAGGGCACATTGAGCCTCTAGATCAGGGCCATCGCCGAGAGGTTGCGGATCGGGTGTCGGTTGTTTTCTGGCGCTCGCCCGTCTGGTGGGTGGAAGATCACGCCGCCGGCTTCTCGTTCTAGCCGTCCATTGCGGGGTGGGGCGTTGGGGTCGTCGTCGTTGCGGGCGTTATGGACTCGGCATGCCATGGTGAGGTTGTCTAGGTTTGTTTCTCCGCCTTGCTTCCAGGCTGTGAGGTGGTGGGCTTGGCATTCTTCGGCGGAGGTGGTGCAGCCGGGTTGTGGGCAGAGGATGGTTTCGGCGGCGAGAAGTAGGCGTTGTTTGTCGTTGGCGAGTCGGCGGGATCGGTAGAGGTTGACGGGTCCTTCGACGGGGTCGTAGATGCCAACGAGGTGGTGGTCGGCCATCTGTGTGCGCACGAGTTCGGCTCCGGTGATGGTGGTGCCGTCGGTAATGGCAAAGATGGTGTCGTCGGCTTCGTGGCGTTGGAGTGCGGCCCAGTCGGGCAGGCCGATGACGACGAGAGGCGTCAAACTACGCGACATGGGTTCTTCCCCTCGTGCCCCGTTGACGTGGGAGAGGAAAGCGTCAGCCATGGCTTGTTCGTAGCTGAGCATGGGTTGGTCGTTGCGGAGCCGACTGGCGGTGGTGCGCAGGTGCGACAGGGTTGTCGACATGAGGCGTTCGGGCAGGGTCACCGTGATGGTGCGGAGCCCTTGGGCGTCGGTGTTTTTGCCGCCTTTGAGCGAGCGTCTGCCGAAGGCTTTCTTCTCAGCGTCGGCGACGGCTCGGTTGATGTCACGCACGCGGGCGGCGGCTTGTCGGTCGATGTCTTCGACGGTGCCAGTGAGGCCGCACAGTTCGGCGCGGAGTTCCCATTCGCTTAAGGGGGCGTCTTTGAGCAGCTTGCGGGAGTGCTTATCGACGACCAGCAGGGCATCAATCGACAATCGTCCCGCCTGGGCGGCCCTCACTGCCTCCGACTGCAGTCGACGCTCGCGGACGGGCCCGAAGAAAGTCTGGGCGAGTCGGGCCCATTTCCCGGAAGTGGCGGCGGAGTGTCCGAGTTCGATGAGGCGCTGGCGGCTGAGGCGGCCGGTCGAGATGGTCTCTAGTATCTCGATGCCCCTGCCTTCCAGTGCTTCCAAAGCGCTCAGGATGTCCATGTCTTGGAGGCTAGGGGAAGGAGGTGGGGACGTCGATAAGCAGGGACGCCAGCCTGTGGATAGCCGCAACCTATCCACAGTTTCGCGGGTTCTGAGCGGTTAGGGCTTGCGCAACGTCAGGATGAGTGGTCCATGGGACGGGCAGCCGGTGGCGCAGGATACACAGGATCCGCCGGGACAGCTGGCCAGGATTTCGGTGTCAAGTTCGCCCGTGCGGGTGAGGTGTTCGAGGATGGCGTCGACGGTGGCGGGGTGCAGGCCCGTCTGCTTGGCGATGAGCACCCGGCCCAACACCCCCTCGGCGAGGGCCTGACGGACCGCGGCGAGCGGGCTCACAGTCCCACCAGCTTGAGCAGTTGGAAGGCACCGGTGGCGAGCAACCACGCGAAGACGAGTTGGACGCCGAAACCGAATAGCGTCCAGCGCCAGCCGATTTCTCGTTTTTGGGCGGCGATCGTCGCCACGCAGGGGGTGTAGCAGAGCATGAACAGCATGTACGCCCAGACGGCGGCGTGGGCATGTCCACCGGAGGCTTCCCCGAAGTCGCGTGCGACCTCGCGGGCAAGGGGGCTGGCGGCTTGCTCCTCGGCGGACTCGTCGGTGACGTCGTCTACGGCGTAGGTCTGGGCCCACGTCGAGATGACGGCCTCCTTGGCCACGAAGCCGGTGAGCAGCGGCCCGGTCAGGGACCAGGAGCCGAACCCGGCGGGTTCGAAGACGGGGGCGATGGCGTGGCTGACTACGCCGTAGGCGGATTCTGCGGGCGCGGGCGCCTCTCCCGGGGCCGGGGTTGAGCCACCTACGGGGATAGACAGCAGGAGCCAGACCACGATGACGGTAGCGACGATGATGGTGGCGGCGTCCTTGAGGAAGCCGCGCACACGAACCCAGACGACGGTGGCAGCGAGGCGCGGGGTGGGCCATTGGTAGGTGGGCAGGTCGATGAGCAGGGGCTCGGAGGGCATCGTGCGCCAGAGGGTGTGGCGGAGGAGTAGTCCAGTGAGGACGACGAGGGCGATGGAGATGACGTACATCGTGAAAACGACGGTGCCGGCGTTGTTCGGGAAGAACACTGTCCCGAGCATGAGAAAAACCACGAGGCGGGCGGAGCAGGAGGTGAAGGGGATGAGCAGGGAGGTGAGGATGCGTTGGCGTGGTGAGCTCAGCGTGCGGGTGGCGGAGATGGCGGGGACGTTGCAGCCGAAGCCGATGACGATGGGGATGAAGGCTTTGCCGGGCAGGCCGATGGATCGCATGACTCGATCCGTGACGACGGCCGCGCGGGCCATGTATCCGGAGTCCTCGAGGATGGCCATGCATAAAAACATCAGCGCCATGAGTGGCAGGAAGCTGGCGACCATACCGACGCCGGAGATCAGCCCGTCGACGATGAGGCCGGTGACTAGCCAGTGGTCGATGCGGAGAAAGGTGAGGCCGGCGCGGGCGGCGTCGGCAGTTGGCCCGGTGAGCAGCCATTCGGCCCACCCCTGCAGCGGCGCGGCGAGGTAGATGGTGATTTCGAAGACGGCCCACATGACGGCGAGGAAGGCGATCGGCCCCCACACGGGGTGGAGGGCGACGCGGTCGATGCGTTCGGTCCAATTGGTGTGGACACCCTCGATGGTCGAAGTGGCGGCGTTAGCGGCGGCGTCGATAAACGCGAAGCGCTCCTCCTCGTCGAAGTGGCGAGGGTGGTGGTGCTGGTGTGCTGAGAGGACGTCGTCGAGTTCCCTTAGCCCCTGGCGGGAGCGGCCATTGACCACGACGACGGGGACGCCGAGTTGATCGGCGAGGGCCTCGGCGTGGACCTCCTCACCTTGGGTGCGGGCGATGTCGGTCTTCGTCAAGGCAACGATGACGCGGTGGTCCTGCTCCAGGGCTTGAGTCACCAGGTAGAGGCTGCGGCCGAGGGCGGTCGCGTCGACGGCGACGATGATGGCAGCGGGACGCTCCGCTGGCGGGGCGTCGACAAGCATGGTGCGGGTCAGTGCCTCGTCGGGGCTGAGCGGGTTGAGTGAGTAGGTGCCGGGGAAGTCGATGAGTTCGCGGCCCCTACCCCAGGCGCCGCGGCTGACGGCGACGGAGGTGCCGGGCCAGTTTCCGGTGCGCACGCGCGAACCGGTGAGCGCATTGAAGAGGGTGGACTTGCCGGAGTTTTGGGCACCAATGAGCGCAACCACGGCTGCACCCTCCTCGGCGGGCCGAGGGGCAGGCCCGCAGTGGCTGCAGGTGTTGACTTCGGTCATGACAACAACCCGTCGAGGGTGCGCCGATCGAAGGCGTAGCGGACGCTACCTACGGAGACCACCCGGCCACCGCCCGCGGTGGCCTGCCCGAGGCGAATCGTCGTACCGGGGCGCAGGCCGAGCTCCTGGAAACGTTGGCGGAGTTCGGTGGGTGTGGCGGCGGCGTCGCCAAGCACGATTTCGGTGTCCATGTCGATCCTCTGGTCAGGGTAGCTTCACCTAATGTTTTACTCCCCACCTAAGGCCATCGACGAACAGTATGATCTATGTCACCTATTGGAAGCTCAAAACGGTGGATTTCATGGGCTCCCCACTGACGGACACCTCAGGTAGGTCGAACATCTTGGAGAGGAAGTCGGCGACCCATTGCAGCAGGTCAACGTCGCGGAGGTTGGGTTGGCCTGCGCCGTTGCCGGTCTTGGGGAAGGACACCTGGATGGCTTTGGCGGCGGCCCGATAGGTGGAGCCGGAAAAGAGGCGTTTGAGGCGGACTTGTTTGGAATCGGGCAGGTCGACGGGGTGGATTTTGATGCGGGTGCCCTGGACGATGATGTCGCCGACCCCGGCGCGCCGAGCCTGGTGGCGCAGGCGTGCGACGGCCAGCAGGCGAGAGACGGGTTCGGGGACGGGGCCGTAGCGGTCTTCCATCTCTTCGACGACGAGCTGGAGGTCGGCGTCGCCGGTGGAGGCGGCGAGCTTGCGGTAGACCTCGAGGCGGAGGCGTTCGGAGTTGATGTAGGACTCGGGGATGTGGGCGTCGACGGGGAGGTCGATGCGGATTTCCTTCGGACCTTGGTCGGTGGCGTCGGGCATTTCGCCGCGGGCTAAGGCCTTGTAGACCTCGACGGCCTCGCCGACGAGGCGGACGTAGAGGTCGAAGCCGACGCCGGCGATGTGGCCGGATTGTTGGGCGCCGAGGACGTTACCGGCGCCGCGCATCTCAAGGTCTTTCATCGCGACGGCCACGCCGGCCCCGAGGTCGTTGTTCTGGGCGATGGTGGCCAGGCGGTCGTAGGAAGTTTCGGTGAGTGAGGCGCCCTTGGGGTAGAGGAAGTAGGCGTAGCCGCGCTCGCGGGATCGTCCGACGCGACCGCGCAGCTGATGGAGCTGGGAAAGGCCCATGTGGTGGGCATTTTCCACGATGAGGGTGTTGGCGTTGGCGATGTCGAGGCCGGTTTCGACGATGGTGGTGCAAACGAGGACGTCGTATTCGCGGTCCCAGAACCCTTGGACGGTGGATTCGAGCTGCTCCTCCCCCATCTGGCCGTGGGCGACGACGATGCGGGCTTCGGGGACGAGGTCGCGGAGCTCGCGGGCTTTCTTTTCGATGTCGGCGACTTTGTTGTGGATGAAGAATACTTGGCCGTCGCGAAGCAATTCGCGGCGGATGGAGGCGGCGATCTGCTTGTCCTCTTGGGCGCCGACGTAGGTGAGGACGGGGTGGCGGTCCTCGGGGGGTGTGAGGATGGTGGTCATCTCGCGGATGCCGGCCATCGACATTTCCAGGGTGCGCGGGATCGGGGTGGCGGACATGGTGAGCACATCAACGTTGGTGCGCAGGGCCTTGATGTGCTCTTTGTGTTCGACGCCGAAGCGCTGCTCCTCATCGACGACGATGAGGCCGAGGTTCTTCCAGTGCACGCCCGTCTGCAGGAGGCGGTGGGTGCCAATAACGATGTCGACGGACCCGTCGCCCAGACCAGCGAGGATCTCCTTCGATTCCTGCCGGGAGGTAAAGCGCGAGAGCCCGCGGATAGTGATGGGGAAACCCTGCATCCGTTCGACGAAGGTGGCCAGGTGCTGCTGGGCGAGCAGGGTCGTGGGCACGAGGACGGCGACCTGCTTGCCGTCTTGCACGGCCTTGAAGGCGGCGCGGACGGCAACCTCGGTTTTGCCGTAGCCGACGTCGCCGACGATGACCCGGTCCATGGGGACAGTCGCCTCCATGTCGGTTTTCACGGCGTCGATGGCCAGCATCTGGTCCTCGGTCTCGACGAAGGGGAAGTTATCCTCCATCTCCTTCTGCCAGGGCGAATCGGGGGCGAAGGGGTGGCCGGGGGCGGCCTGGCGCTTAGCGTAAAGCTCGACGAGTTCGCCGGCGATTTCACGGACGGCGGCGCGGGCCTTCTTCTTGGTGTTCTTCCAATCGGAGCCGCCCATCTTCGACAGAGTCGGGGATTCGCCGCCGGAGTATTTCGACAATAGGTCGAGGGAATCCATGGGGACCCACAGCTGGTCGGCGGGTTGGCCGCGTTTGGCGGGGGCGTATTCGAGGACAATGTATTCGCGGCGGCTTTTCTCATCGCCGGCGTTGATGCTGCGTTCGGCCATCTTGAGGAAGCGGCCGATGCCGTGGGTTTCGTGCACGACGAAATCGCCGGTCTTCAGGGCGAGGGGGTCGACGCGGTGGCGTCGCCTGGCGGGCCGTCGCTTGGCCCCGGCGATGTCGCCGACGCGGTTGCCGGTGAGGTCGGTCTCGGTGATGACAACTAACGGGAGGGCTTCGGCGTCGCGGTGTTTGCGCACCTTGGGGAATACGACTCCGGCGTGGCTGAACGCCTGGTAGAGGGTGACTTCGCCGGGGGACGGTTCCCATCCGGGTGTGGCCACGCGGGCGGGGATGCCCTGCTCGGCGAAGCGATCCACCATGCGTTTGATCGCGCCCTGGGCGGGGGCGATGAAGGCCGCGCGTCCGCCGGAGGAGGTGTGGGCGAGCAGGAGGGACATCATGGCGGCGATCCCGTCGGCATCGCCACGCGGGGTGGGGCCGGGCTCGAAGTCGAGCGGCAGGGTGTCCCCCTCCGCGCCTTCGAACATGCCGGGCGGGGAGAAGGTCCACCAGCTCAAGCCCGCCTGACGCACGCTGACCTCGAGCGATTCATAGGAACGGTAGGACGACGCGGACAGGTCGAGGCCCTCCGCGGCGATCGGGCCGGTCGCGCCCATCGCGGCGGCCTCCCAGCCCGCCGCGAGAAACTCGGCGTCGGTGGCTTCCAGGTCGGCGATGCGCCGCCGGATCTTCTCCGGCGCCACGAGCACCACGTGCGTCCCCTCCGGCATCAACTCCGGCAAGGTCCGCATCTGCTTATCGACGAGCGCGGGAATCAACGCCTCCATGCCATCGGCAGGAATGCGGTCGGAGACCTTCGTCAACAACTCCACCAAGGTGGCGTTGCCGGGGTGCTCAAGGGCGAGCTCCCCGGCGCGCTTGGCAATCGCTTGAGTGATGGGCAGCTCGCGGGCCGGGTAGACCTCCACCTGGGAGACTTCGGCATCGGGGATGGTGCGCTGATCGGCGACGGCGAACTGGCGAATATCAGTGACCTCATCACCCCAGAACTCGACGCGGACGGGGTGATCGGCGGTCGTCGGAAAGATGTCGAGGATGCCGCCGCGGGTAGCGAACTCACCGCGCCGAGCCACCATGTCCACGTGGTGGTAAGCGCGGAACACCAACTGCTCCGTGAGGGCGGAGAAGTCATACTCCTGGCCCTGGGCGAGCCGAATCGGCTCGCGGCCCTCCGCGGATTCGAGGAGGGGCTGGCAGAACCCGCGGGCGGCGGTGACGACGACGGACACGCGGGCGTCGATAAGCTGGTCTAAGACCTGCGCCCGACGGCCAATCGTGTCGGCGCCCGGGCTGAGCCGCTCATGCGGGAGCGTCTCCCACGACGGGAACCACGCCACCTTGTCGCCGAGCAGCGCCCGCAACTCCGCCGTGAGATCCTCCGCCTCCCGGCCCGTCGCCGTGACGACGAGGACCGGCGAGTGCTGCGCCAACGCCCCCACCGCCCACGGCCGCGTCTGATCAATCCCCTGCAGGTGCAACTGCGGCTCGCCACGGTGGGTGAGCATGCCCTTCAGCTTCGGATCGGTCGCCGCCACCTTGAGCAGCCCCGCCAGCATTGCCGTCACTACTTCTCCCCTGAGAGTTCCTGCATAACAGCCTCGGAGAGTACGGGATGCGGCTCCATTCCCGCCAAACCATTCCAACTCAAATTGACGATATGCGCCGCCACCACCTCCTTCGCCGGCTCCCGCTCATCCAGCCACCACTGCGCAGTCATCGACACCATGCCCACCAACGCCTGCCCATACAGAATCGCCGCGTCCGGATCAAGGCCCTGACGCTCGAAGGAATTGCCCAAAATATGCGAGACCTGGCCGACCGCCGTATTCAACAATGTGGAATAGGACTTATCCTGACCCGGCACCGAATCGCGCACGAGGATGCGGAAACCATCGGTTTCCTCCTCGACATAGGTGAGCAACGCAATCACCGCCTGCTCAATCCGATGCCGCGAACGCCCCTGAGACAGCGCCTGCATAATCAGCCGCTCCAGGCTGAGCATCTCCCGATCCACGACAACTGCATAGAGCCCCTCCTTACCCCCAAAGTGCTCATAGACAACCGGCTTCGACACCCCCGCCCGCTGCGCGATCTCCTCCACACTCGTGCCCTCGAAACCACGCTCCGCGAAGACAGAACGGCCGATTGAAATGAGTTGCTCACGGCGTTCTTTGCCGGTCATGCGCTGTCGAACCATAGCTAACACCCTATCTTGCCGGGCGTTTCGGTTCACAGAACGGTGTCAGGTATCCTAGTCCTGCGAAACAATCGCAATTCCCCATGGTGTAATTGGCAACACTCTGGTTTTTGGTACCAGCATTCAAGGTTCGAGTCCTTGTGGGGAAGCTTTTCGCTGTGTGTGCGGCTAGCGGGGTTTGAGGTCGCGAGGAGGGCGTCGCGATCACGTCCTCGCGACGGGCTGATCGCGACCTGAGCGCAATTTTCAGAGTTCGCGGGGATAAAAAGCCCAGGACGCGAACTGCCAGTGGGGCTAAAAGTCGCGAGGAGGGCATCGCGATCACCTAGCACCGCTTGCAGAATTCGACCCGGAGGAATCTCATGAAGATCACCGTCATGAGCACCCGAAGCAATGGGTGGTGGTCATCTACTAGCGATGGCATCCCCGGCTTCGTTACGCAGACTCGCAGCCTGGCGGAGATTCGCGAGTATGCCCAGGATATTGCCGCTTTGTCCGGGTTTTCGGCTCGCGAGGTCGAGGAGGTGGAAGTTGACGTCCACGTCGTTGGGGAGCTCGGCAAACAAGCACGCGCTGCATGAGAAAAGCTCACCCTAATCCGCCAGGTGGAGTAAATCCCTAGAGCCACCTAGTGGGCGTGGCCCTCCATGGCTTGGACATCCGCTTCCCCACCAGGTTCGACGATGACGAACTGGCCCATCATGCCTTGATCCTCGTGGAGGAGCATGTGGCAGTGATACATGTACGGCATGGTGGGGTCAGGGTGCCAGCCGAATTCGACGGCGAGCTCGGCGGTGGCCCCCGGGGGAATGGCGACGGTGTCTTTCCATCCGCTGGTCATGACGGCGTCGGTGTCGGCGCCGTTGAGGGAGAGGACCTTGAATCGGGCGTTGTGAATGTGGAAGTTGTGGGGCCAGTCGGAGTTGCCGTTGGTAACAGTCCAGACTTCGGGGCCTTGGTGGTCGATGGTGAGGTCGACGCGGTTCATGTCCATGAGCTGGTCATTGATGGTGAAGGTGTTGAGGAGGAAGTCGCGGCGCTTGGAACCAGCGATGTTGGGCGTATCGGCGGCGGCGGGGTCGAGGGTGGCGGGCAGGGCGCCGACGGATGGGGCGTCGTCGGCTGGACCGGTGAGGCGGAGGAGGGTGAAGCCGTCTTGGAAGCCGAAGTTGGTGTAGTTCTCGCCCTCGGGGATGCCGAAGTTGCCGTCGAGGGGGATGGATTCAAGGTCGAGCTCCTCCCCTGGGGAAAGGTCAACGAGGATGTCGATGCGTTCGGCGGGGCTAAGCAACACCGATTCAACCTCCGATGGTGCGGGGAGGAGACCGGAATCGGAGGAGATGATGTGGAAGGGGCGGGCGTCGGAAAGCTGGAGGTGGTAGAAGCGCATGCTGGCACCGTTGATGATGCGGAGGCGGACGCGGCGGGTGGTGGCCGCGAAGGCGGCGTTGGTGATGCCGTTGACCAGCGGGGTGTCTCCAGTGAGGCCCAAGGTGGGGTCGATGGTTTCGTCGAGGCGGCCGTCGTCGTGGAATTTTGCGTCGGTGATGACGACGGGGATGTCGTCTACTCCATAGGTGCGGGGCAGGTCGAGGGAATCGCTGACGTCATCGTCGAGGATGAACATGGCGGCGAGCCCGCGGTAGCAGTGCAGGGCGGTGCGTTCGTGGGGGTGCGGGTGGTACCAGAGGGTGGCGGCGGGTTGGTTGACTGTCCACTCCGGTGACCAGGTGTGTCCGGGTTCGATCGGGGAATGCGGGCCACCGTCGGAGGCCGCGGGGAGTTTCATGCCGTGCCAGTGGATGGTGGTCATCTCGTCGAGGTCGTTGGTGATGTCGACGCGGATGTCATCGCCCCGGCGGGCGCGGAGGGTCGGGCCGAGGTGGGGGCCGTTGAAGCCCCACGTGGGGGTCAGTGGTCCGTCGGGGAGGATGGCAGATTCGCCGGCCTGCGTGGACAGGGTAAAGGTTCTCAGGCGACCGTCGAGACTGCCTTCGTCGATAGGCGGGATCGGCAGGGGGCGGGGTGCGCCGTCGTAGCCGCGGGGCGTGGGTTGGGTCGGCCCCGAGCAGGCCGCCAGAGCCGCTGTTCCCAGCAGCACCACCGTTCCGCGGAAGAAGACTCGACGGGACATGCGCAGGCGAGGGGTCATATCGACCAGACTAACCCCAGACGTGGGCGATCTCAGCGTGATATTTAGCCGTAGTTTCCGGGTGGGCACGCAGGCGCGACTTGAGGGTGTTCAGGCCGGAGATGTCGAAAATCTCTTGGTCATTCATGTCCTTGCCTAACCCACGTGCCGCGGCGGCGAACTCGGCGGGGAGGTCTACCCGCGGGAAGCGGGCGTCCAGGTTGGGGGTGAGGAAGAAAGGGATGGAGTAGCGGGAGGTGCCCGGCGCGGAGGGGACGACCCGGTGCGGGGTGGCGACGAGGTAGCCGTCGGTGGCGGCTTCGAGGAGCTCGCCGATGTTGACCACGAAGAGGTTGGGGACCGCCTCCACGTCAATCCACGAACCACCCTTGAGCACCTGCAATCCGGCCGAGCCCGGTTCCGGCAGCAGCAGGGTGAGCACCCCGGCGTCGTGGTGGGCGCCGACTCCCTGGGCCGCCTCCCCTTCCGAGGGGGCCGGGTAGTGGGCGAGCTTCATCATGGGGTGTGGGTGGTCGAAGATGTCATCGAAGTAGGTGGGTTCTTGGCCCAGCGACTCGGCCCAGGCCCGCAGGAGCTCTAATCCGACGTCTGCCAATAGGTCCTGCCACTCGTTGATGAGCGGCCTCATGCGTGGCAGGGCGCTCGGCCACGGGTTCGGGCCTTCAAGGATGCGCCAGGGGTGCTCCGTCAACCCGTCCACCAGGGCGGGCCGGTCGGCCCCGTAGTCGATTTGCTCGCGCCAATCCGTCTTGCCTTGGGTGAGTTCCTCGCCGAGGCGGGAATATCCGCGGTAGTGCGGGTTGTCGGTGAAGGCGATCTCCTCTTTCGCCGTCAGGGGGAGGGCGAAGAAATCCTTAGCCACCGCGAACAGCTCATCTTGCAATTCCGTGGGCACCCCGTGGTCAGCGAGGTAGAAGAAGCCGATGTCGTGGGTGACCTCCCGCAGGCGGGCTATTTCTCTATCTCGATTGGCGGGACCAAGGTCACCTAGAAGAGTAGACAGCGAAATAACGGGTAGGGAGGATTTCGGATGCGTCATGGGCTGTGTTTTCCTAGGTAGAGACGAAATGGTTCCGTGGAAACACAGGCTAGACTAAGCGGTCCATTTCGGAGTCTTTTTTATTCACCGCCGCAAGGGATGAACCAGCACCGTGGACCACCTCGAAGAACGCAACGCCCGCCGATTTATCTGGTCGAATGGCCTGCAGAACGTGGGCGATCAGATCGTCGCGGCGAAGACGGTTCTGCCGTGGCTGCTGCAGGCGGCTGGCACCCCGGGGTTTTTCATCGCGTTGCTCGTGCCAATCCGCGAGTCGGGTTCCATGCTCCCCCAGGCTGCCTTCACGCCGTGGGTGCTCACGCAGCGCTCACGCAAAAGAATCTGGGTAGTGGGTTCGCTCGGCCAGGCAGGGGCGGCGGCAGGAATCGGCGTCGCCGCTCTCGCGCTCTCGGGCACGGCCCTGGGCGTGGCGGTGACCCTCCTTTTCGCTGTCCTCGCCGTCTTCCGGGCCATGTGTTCCATCGCTTCCAAGGATGTCCAAGGGCGCACGATTTCCAAGGGGCGGCGCGGGCTCATTACTGGTCGGGCGGCGGCAGTGGGCGGGGCGGTGGCCCTAGCCGTTGGCCTGTTCCTGGAGTACTTGGGCACTGATATCCCGACGTGGGTGCTCGCCGCGCTCATCTTCGCCTCGGCGGGCGCGTGGGCGGTGGCGGGGGCTGTTTTCCACACCATCGAGGAGCCGGAGAACACCACCGAGCCGCAGAGCCTGGCCGACTCGTGGTGGACCGATACCTGGCTGCTGTTTGCCCAGGATCGCGATTTCCGCCGCTTCGTCATCGCCCGCTCGCTGTTGCTGGTGACGGCGTTGTCGACGGCGTTCATCGTCACGCTGAGTCAGGAAATCGGGCATGGCCTCACCGGCCTGGGCGCCTTCCTTATCGCCTCTGGTCTGGCCTCGGTAATCGGTGGCCGAGTGTCGGGCATCTGGTCGGATGCTTCTTCCCGCAACGTCATGGCGTTTGGGGCTCTCATCGGCTCGCTGCTGGTCCTCGGTTTGGTCGCGGCCGCCCAGTGGCTTCCCACCAGCGCCAGCGCCTGGGTGTTCCCCGCCGGGTTCTTCCTGGTCAACCTCGCCCACACGGCGATTAGGGTGGCTCGCAAGACCTACATCGTGGACATGGCGGAGGGCGATCAACGCACCCGCTACGTCGGGGCGGCCAACACCCTAATGGGGATAATCCTCCTGCTTGTTGGCGCGCTCTCTGGCCTCGTGGCGCTGGCGGGGTCGTCGGCGGCGCTCATCTTCCTCGCCGCCATTGGCCTCGTAGGGGTGGCCGCGTCCCTTCGACTCAGGGAAGTCTCCGCTTAAAGTCTGGGTGCAGTTATATGCTGGTTTCGAACGAGCGCCCATTAATTAAGAGGAGACTCCCCCACGTGACTACCTTCACCGACTGCGCCGTCGTCGTCTTGGCTGCCGGAGCGGGCACCCGCATGAAGTCCACGAAGCAGAAGACATTGCATGAGATCGGGGGGAGGTCGTTGCTCTCCCATGCGCTCTACGCCGCCGCGGGAGTGAACCCGGAGCACATCGTTGCGGTCGTTGGGCATCAGCGCGAGCAGGTCGCCCCGGCGGTCAGTGCCGTCTCTGAAGAGCTGGGCCGCGATATTCTGCAGGCCGTCCAGGTTGAGCAGAACGGCACGGGCCACGCTGTCCAGTGCGGGCTCGAACCGATCCCGGGCTTTGACGGCACGGTCATCGTCACCAATGGTGATGTCCCGCTGTTGACGTCGGACACGATCCAATCGCTGATCGACGCCCACTCGTCAGCCGCCTCCGCCGTCACCGTCCTCACCATGCGGTTGGCAGATCCCACCGGCTATGGCCGTATCGTCCGCAACGATGACGGTGAGGTCACCGCCATCGTCGAGCAAAAGGATGCCACCGACGCGGAGCTGGAGATCGATGAGGTGAACTCCGGAGTGTTCGCCTTCGACGGGGCGATCCTGCGAGACGCCTTGACCAAGCTGGACTCCAATAATGCGCAGGGCGAGCTGTACCTCACCGACGTCCTCGGCATCGCCCGCAGCCTCGGGCACCCGGTCCGCGCCCACATCGCCCGCGATCCCCGCGAGCTGGCTGGTGTCAACGATCGGGTCCAGCTGGCCGACGCCGGGCGGGAACTCAACCGCCGCACCGTCGAGGCAGCCATGCGTGGCGGCGCCACCATCATCGATCCGGATAGCACTTTCATCGGAGTCGAGGTGCAGATCGGGCAAGATGTGGTCATCCACCCCGGCACCCAGCTGTGGGGCACGACGACTATCGGCAATAGCGCCATCATCGGCCCCGACACCACGCTCAGCAACATGGTCGTCGGCGAGGGTGCCTCCGTGATCCGCACCCACGGCAGTGATTCCACCATCGGGGCCAACGCCACCGTCGGGCCGTTCACCTACATCCGCCCGAAGACCGTCCTAGGAGAGGGCGGCAAGCTCGGCGGCTTCGTCGAGGCGAAGAACGCCCAGATCGGGCGCAACTCCAAGGTCCCGCACCTGTCCTACATCGGTGATGCCACCGTCGGAGAGGAGTCGAACATTGGGGCTTCGTCGGTGTTCGTCAACTACGACGGCGTCAACAAGCATCACACCACCATCGGTTCGCATGTGCGGACCGGTTCGGACACGATGTTTATTGCTCCGGTGACCGTGGGTGATGGCGCGTATTCCGGGGCAGGTACAGTAATCCGGGAGGACGTTCCCCCGGGAGCATTGGCCGTTTCGGGCGGGCCGCAGCGCAATATTGAAGGCTGGGTCGAGAAGAAGCGTCCAGGCACTCCGGCAGCCGAGGCGGCTGCTCACGCGCGTGCTCAAGACGCGACCACTGACGCAACCAACCAGGAAGGTTAAGCGGCAACCATGACTGCCCACTGGACTGAGAGCCACAAGAATATGATGCTGTTCTCCGGGCGTGCGCACCCGGAGCTCGGCGAAGCTGTGGCTCGTGAACTCAACTACGAGCTCACCCCCACCACCGCCCGCGACTTTGCTAACGGTGAAATCTTCATCCGCTTCGAGGAATCGGTGCGAGGCGCGGACTGCTTCGTCATCCAGTCCCACACCCAGCCGTTGAACAAGTGGCTGATGGAACAGCTCATCATGATCGACGCCCTGAAGCGCGGCTCCGCCAAGCGCATCACCGCGATCCTGCCGTTCTACCCCTACGCCCGCCAGGATAAGAAGCACCGCGGCCGCGAGCCGATTTCCGCTCGCCTGGTCGCCGACCTGCTGGCCACCGCCGGTGCGGATCGCATCGTCTCCGTCGACCTGCACACCGATCAGATCCAGGGCTTCTTCGATGGCCCCGTCGATCACATGCACGCAATGCCGATCCTCACGGATTACATCAGCAGCAAGTACTCCCTGGATAACTTGTGCGTGGTCTCCCCCGATGCCGGCCGCGTCAAGGTCGCCGAAAAGTGGGCCAACACCCTAGGGGCTGCCCCGCTGGCGTTCGTTCACAAGACCCGCAGCGTCGACGTGGCCAACGAGGTCGTGTCCAACCGCGTCGTCGGTGATGTTGAGGGCAAGGACTGCATCCTCCTCGATGACATGATTGATACCGGCGGCACCATCGCCGGCGCCGTCCGCGTGCTCAAGGAGGCCGGCGCGAAGTCGGTCGTCATCGCCTGCACTCACGGCGTGTTCTCCGACCCGGCCCGCGAGCGCCTCTCCGAGTGCGGCGCGGAGGAAGTCATCACCACCGACACCCTCCCGCAGTCCACCGAAGGCTGGAAGAACCTCACCGTGCTGTCCATCGCCCCGTTGCTGGCCAAGACGATCCATGAGATCTTCGAAAACGGCTCCGTGACCACCCTCTTCGAGGGAGAAGCCTAGCCATTTCGCTTATCGACGCCGCCCTGCGCCCCCTCGCCGACTCCACACGTGCGGCCGCGATGTCGGCATACATGCGGGAACGCTTCGCGTTCCTCGGTGTGCCCGCGCCCGCCCGACGGGCGGCGGTGAAGGAGGTGCTACGGGGGCGTCGGCAAGCAGTTGACTGGGAGCTGGTCGATGACTGCTGGGCGCGGCCCGAGCGCGAATTCCAATACGTGGCGTGCGATCACCTCAAGCAGGTTCCCCTCGGGCCAGATGACGTCGAGCGCCTCAAGGGCCTGGTTACGACTAAATCTTGGTGGGACACCGTCGACGCTTTAGCCACCACGGTCGGGCGGGCGGCGACGGCGGACCAGATGCTGGAGTGGGCCCGCGACGAGGACTTCTGGGTCCGGCGCGCGGCGATCCAGCACCAACTGGGCCGGCGGGAGGCCACCGACACTGCACTGCTGGACGAGATCCTCACCGCGAACCTGGGCTCGCAGGAGTTCTTCATCAACAAATCCCTGGGCTGGGCCCTGCGCGATTATTCCAAGACCAACCCGGAATGGGTGCGCGGCTTCCTGGCCAGGCATGAGGTTTCGGCGCTCACGCGGAGGGAAGCGGCGAAGTACCTTTAGTAGGTATGCCGCGCATCTACTCCCCGCTGGATATCTACCTTGACACCGAAGCTGACCGGCAAGACGTGTTCACCATGGTCTTTACCTTCAGCTTCTCCGGGAACACGCCCCCACGGTCACTGCTGCTCAGCCGTGGGCCGATGGATCCGCCCGGCGAGGTGTGGATCCAACCCGATGACGAGGAGCACGGCTTCCGGGCGAAGAACGTCCAATGGGAAACGCGCGGGCTGCTGCTGACCATCACTTTGTCGGAAGAAGACCGCTTCTACTGGGACAACTCGCGCTCCATGACCATTGAGCTGTTTGAGACCCGAGTCGACGGCATCAACAGCTGCCTGACCTCTATCTTTGAGCCGCCAGTTTTGGAGCCTCCGACGCAGCCGTGATAAAGTAGCCGCGTCTCGGCGAGGGCCCACTTCTGGGCCGTTATCGACGCGATCATGTGGTCTTTCATAGGCCTGCGATGACTCGACGAGGACACGTACCTCAGACCAGAGTCGGTCGCGGGCCCTCGGGCAGCGGTCGGCCTCAAATACCACGAAGGAGCTTGAAGCCTCATGGCTCAGTACCCCACTTTGACCGCCGCCAACCGCGAAGAGTTCGGCAAGGGCTTCGCCCGTCGTCTCCGCCGCGCAGGCCAGATCCCCGGCGTCATCTACTCCGGCCACTCCGAAAACGTTCACTTCGCTGTGGACCGCCTGGAGTTCACCGCTGTTGTTCGTAACCATGGCTCCAACGCCATCGTCGAGTTCGACATCGATGGCGAGAAGCACCTCACCATGGTCAAGCACATCGACCAGAACGTGCTGACCTTCGACATCGACCACGTCGACATGCTGGCCATCAACCGTGACGAGCGCGTCGAGGTTGAGGTTCCGATCGTCGCCGAGGGCGAGGTCTTCGCCGGCGCCATGCTCATCCAGGAAGCCGACACCCTGCTCGTCGAGGCCGACGTTCTCTCCATTCCGGAAGAGCTCGTTGTCTCCGTCGAGGGCATCGAGGCTGGCAACGTCGTCACCGCTGGCGACATTGCTCTGCCGGAGGGCGTCACCCTGGCCAACGATCCCGAGATGCTCGTCTTCAACATCACCTTCGAAGAGGTTGCTGAAGTTCCCGAAGAGGGCGAAGAGGGCACCGAGGACGCTGTCGGCGAGGCCGGCAAGGACGAGGGCACCGAAGAGGGCTCCGAGAACGACAACTAGTTTCGGTTTGATTACCCCCGCTCAGGCGGGGGTTTTCCCGATTCTAGGGACCGGTTGTGGTTTGCTGTAGGGCGTGACTGATTCCCCGCTCCTCATCGTCGGCCTGGGCAACCCGGGCGCGCAATACGCCCCCACCCGCCACAATGTCGGCGTCATGCTTATCGACGAACTCACCTCCCGCACCTCCCCCATGCCCGCCACATTGGCGGTGCACAAGCGCACCAACACGGAGATCGCCGAGACGCGGCTGGGTGGGCGTCGCGTGATTCTCGCCCGAATGCGTTCCTTCATGAACGTCTCGGGCGGGCCGGTAAAGGCCCTAGCGAACTTTTTCAAGGTAGAGCCAGCCAACCTCGTCGTGGTGCACGATGAGTTGGAGTTGGATTTCGGCCAGGTACGTCTCAAGTTGGGCGGCGGGGATCACGGCCACAATGGGTTGAAGTCAGTATCGAAGTCGTTGGGCACCAAGGAGTACCAGCGCCTGGCCATTGGTATCGGCCGCCCGCCGGGGCGAATGGATCCCGCTAGCTTCGTCCTCAAGCCCTTTAGCAGCAAGGAGGCGGCCGAGCTGCCCTTCGTGCTCGGTGATGCTGCGGACGAATTGGAACGAAGCTTGTAGAAAGGTAACATGCGCCTCGCCACTCTTCGTTCCGATCACGGAACCTTCGCCGCCCGAATCGAGTCCCCCACATCGGCCGTCCCCATCGCCGACTATTCCGATGTGGGCTCGCTCCTCCAGGAGGCCGAGTGGCGGGAGATCGCTGGACGCGATGCCGCCCCGGTCACCTTCGCTGAACGGGACCTGGCCCCCGTCATCCCCCATCCCCGCAAGATCATCTGCGTCGGCGTTAACTACGCCGACCACATCAAGGAGATGGGCCGCGAAACCCCGCAGGTTCCCACCCTCTTTATCAAGTTCGCCGACGCCCTGACCGGGCCTTTCGACGATGTTCACGTCCCCGACTACGCCAGGAACGCCCTGGATTGGGAGGGTGAGCTGGCGGTCATCATCGGTCGGCGCGCCCGCCGAGTGGCGGCAGCCGACGCTGCAGACTACATCGCCGGATACGCCGTGATGGATGACTACACCATGCGGGACTACCAGTACCAGACCTTGCAGTGGCACCAGGGCAAATCCCTTGAAGGCTCCGCCGGGTTCGGCCCGTGGATGACCACGGCCGACGACTTCGACTTCGGAGACAACCGGCTCACCACTCACCTCAACGACGAGTTGATGCAGGACGCCCGAATCGACGACTTGGTGTTCGAGCCAGCTACGCTCATCGAGCACATCTCGCACATCTACCCGCTGGATCCCGGCGACGTCATCGTCACCGGCACCCCGGGCGGCGTGGGCCACGCCCGGGATCCGAAGCGCTATATCGGCGACGGCGACGTGGTCACGATCGCGATCGACGGGCTAGGCCGGATCGCCAACAAGACGGTGTTTGACTAGCGTCAGCGATCCAGGGGCGTAAACAGCCACCAGCGGTAGAGCTCCACGGTGTCGTCCCAGAGGTAGCGCACATAGTCCGGGAGCCACGTCATGGTCGACGACGCTCGGTCGGACGTACCGAAGTAGGTGTCAAACATGTCCCACAGCGTGGCGATGGTGTCTGGATCAGGCATAGCGTTCATTTCCTCTAGCTCAGCTCAGCCGCTTCGATGCGGCGGGGGTAGATCTGCGGGCGGGCTCCGGCGACCTCTTCGACGATGCGCACGACCTGATTGGAGTAGCCGAACTCGTTGTCGTACCAGACGTAAACCACGAGGTGCTTGCCGGAGGCGATGGTGGCCAGGCCGTCGACAATGCCCGCGTAGGTGGTGCCCACGAAGTCGGTGGAGACGACCTCCGGGGAGTGGATGTAGCTGATCTGCTGGCGCAGGTCGGAGTGCAGGGAGACCTTGCGCAGGAAGTTGTTCACCTCGTCGCGGTCTACTACCTTCTCCAGCGTCAGGTTGAGCACTGCCATGGAGACGTCCGGCGTGGGGACGCGGATGGCGTTGCCGGTGAGCTTGCCTTCGAACTCGGGCAGCGCCTTGGACACGGCCTTGGCGGCGCCGGTCTCGGTGATGACCATGTTGAGGGTCGCGGCGCGTCCGCGGCGGGTGCCCTTGTGGAAGTTGTCGATGAGGTTCTGGTCGTTGGTGAACGAGTGCACCGTCTCGACGTGCCCGTGCTCCACCCCGTAGCGATCATTGAGCACCTTGAGCACCGGCGTGATGCCGTTGGTGGTGCAAGAGGCGGCGGTGATGATCTTGTCTTCGTCGGTGATCTTGTCGTGGTTGATGCCGTAGACGACGTTGAGCAGGTCGCCCTTGCCCGGCGCGGTGAGCACGACGCGGCCCACGCCCTTGGACTCGAGGTGCTGAGACAGCCCTTCCCGATCGCGCCAGCGGCCCGTGTTGTCGACGACGATCGCGTTGTCGATACCGTAGGCCGTGTAGTCCACTTCGGCCGGCGAGTTGGAGTAGATGACCTGAATCTTGGTGCCGTTGGCCCAGATGACGTCGTTTTCCTCATCGACGGTGATGGTGCCGTCGAAAGCCCCGTGGACCGAGTCGCGGCGCAGGAGGGAGGCCCGCTTGACCAAGTCGTCGTCGCTGTTCTTGCGCACGACGATGGCACGGAGGCGGCAGCCGCCGTAGGTGGCTTCGCGGGAAATGAGGATGCGGGCCAGCAGGCGACCGATGCGGCCGAAGCCGTAGAGGACGACGTCAGTGGACTCGTTGCTGGATCGGGTACCCACAATCTCCGCGAGTTCCTCATCGAGGTAAGCGCGCAGGTCGGTGCCACCGGACTTGGCAAAACCGGTCGCCAGGCGTCCGATGTCGATGGACGCGGTGCCCAGATCCATGTCGGCGAGTTCGCGCAGAACCGGAATCGTCTGCGACAACGGCATCTCGTTGTCCGCGACGCGGCGGGCGTAGCGGTGCGCCTTGATGATGTCGATGTCGGTGGCCCCGACGAGCAGACGTCCGAAAATGGAAACGACGACGTCATGGTTGCGGTGGAGCTGGCCGATCAGCGGCAGCATCTCCTGGGCCAGGGCGATCTTTTCGTTCCAGTTGTTCTGTTCAGTTTGCGCGTTCGCGGTCACTGCGATCCTTCCAAGATGGGGCGGGTGTGCCCGTCCAACCTTAGTAAACTACCCCCTGCTGGGGGCACAATCGGCTCAGAATCTCGGCCACGGAACCCCCACTGAGCTTTGCGACGTCCGTTCCCACCAGGCAGTAGGCATTTCCCACCGGATCCGCCTTCCGCAGGCCCGAAACCAGGGGTGAAAGAAAGGGGTAGATCGCAGGCATATCTTCGTGTGTCCGAGAGAAATCGGTAGCCAATCCGCGCGCCACGCGGCCCGAGAACGCCCGGCTGGCCACGGACTGCCCGCCTGCGGCGAGCAGTTCCCGGTTCGCGGGTGAGGTGCCGGCTTCGTCGGCAAGCAAAAACGCCGAGCCACAGGACACCGCGACAACGTGTGGCAGCTGCAGAAGCTTATCGACGTCCCCCTTCTCCCGCACTCCGCCCGCCGCCACGATCGGCAGGTCGGTGCGCTCGGCCACCGTGCGGATGAGCTCCTCGAGGGACCTGCCGTCGGGTTCTTCCTCAACGGTCCAGGTCGAACGGTGTCCGCCAGCATCCGGCCCCTGCACGACCAGCGCATCCGCTCCCACCTCTGCCGCCGTGACAGCATCGTCGGGAGTGGTGACCGTGATCCAAGCCGCGATGTCCCGTTCACGCAGCGCGTCGATCTCCTCCGCCGTAAACGGCCCGAACGTCGAGGACACCACCACCGGCGGATGCTCCGCGGCGAGGATCGCGGTGAACTTGGCGTCCCAATCGTTGGAGTAGTCCACCTCCGGGAGGGGCTCGCCGGGGGCGAGCTCGGCGGCGACCCGGCGGACGTCGATAAGCGAATCAAAGGGCTCCTGCTTAGCGAACAGGTTCACCCCATAATCCCCCTCTACCTGCTCCATCCACTCAACGAGCGTGCTGGCAGGTCCGCCGCCGGGAGCGAGGAAACCCAGCGACCCGGCGCGCGCAGCAGCGCTAACTAAACGAGGACTGGACGGGCCGCCGGCCATGGGTGCGACGAGCACTGTGGGGATCTTCATGGCTACAGGCTATGTGAGACACTAGCTTCCGTGTTCAACCTCTTTCGCCGCTTCCGCCGCCCCGCCGCTGCTCCCCCAGTTGATCTCACTGCCGATTGGATCGTCGTGGGATTGGGAAACCCAGGGCCCAAATACGCTGCGACCCGGCACAACGTCGGTTACATGGCGCTCGACGACCTCCTCGCCCCCGGCGGCGATCTCCTCTCACCACTGCCCGGGACGCCCGCTGAGGTCGCTTCCTTGGAGATCGACGGCCACTCCGTCCTCGCCGTCCGCCCAACGACTTTCATGAACCTCTCCGGCGAAACCATCGCCCCCCTTGCCGAACATCTTGGTGTCGCGGCCGACCACATCATCGTCATCCACGACGAACTCGATCTCCCCGCCGGAAAAGTCCGCCTCAAGCTCGGCGGCAACGAAAACGGCCACAACGGCCTGAAATCCACCACCGAGCACCTGGGCACCCGCGATTACCTGCGCGTACGCATCGGCATCTCCCGCCCGCCCGCAGGAATGGCCGTCCCCGACTACGTGCTCGGCACCGTGGACAGCGGCCCCGAACTGGACTCCTCGATCGCCTCCGCCGCTGACGCAGTGCGGCTCATCATCACAGAAGGCGTGGCGAAAGCTCAGAATGTGATTCACTCGCGCTAACGAACTGTCGGTACTCTTGACAAACTGTTGGGTTTTTACAACACTTGATGGCATGAGCCCAATCAGACGAGGTGAAAAACTACCGATCCACAACCGAATCGGAGTGTTAAGGGCCGAACATGGCCTCAGTCGCGCGGAGCTCGCCAAGCGCATCGACGTCAACCGACAGACGATCGGAGCCCTGGAGCGAGGAGACCACTACCCTAGCCTCGACCTCGCGTTCCGTATCTGCGAAGAATTCGGCGTGCCGGTGGAGGCCGTCTTCTCCCGAACCCCGTTCACGCCCATGTCCGCGGAGATCTACCGCAGTTCGCACAGCTAAGGAAAATGCCATGACCACGACAACTCACCTCACCCCCGCCGAAGAGAAATTCCAACGGCGCGTCGATCAGCTTTCTGGCTCGCTGCCCGCGTGGCGGACTCCCCAACACCGTCAACTCCTCGTCCGAGGCCTCTGGGCGACGATTATCGCCATGGCCATCACTTCCCTCATCAGCTACTTCTGGTTTCCCATCGCCCTCGCCTGGGTACCACTCGGACTGTTGGGAATGGTCCTGTGGACCATGCTGCGCACGGTAATCGACTGCAAGGACACGGCTCCGCTCCGTTTCCTCGACGAGTTCGAAGCCGAAGAATTGCTCAAAGCCAGGTCCCGGGCGTTCAACTTCGTGTCGGGTGCGCTGCTCGCCATGGCGTTCGTCTTGATCTTCGGAGCGGCCTTCACCTTTGGCGACGGTCATCGCCTCGCCTACGCGGTCGGCGGCTTCGGCATCTTCACGTTCTTGGCTGGCGGCGTGATCCCGGCGGCTCGAATGGCTCGCCTCATGGACGACGAGGACTAACCGCGTACCAAGAGGGCAATTCGAGAACCCTCATTAATCGAGTAGCTTCTTCCGCCCACTCGATTAATGGGTCAAGTCAAATCGCAGTTTTGGGTGGACCACCCCCAGCCCTACTTAGCCAGCTGCGCAATCAACCCTTCGAGGTCCTCCAGCACTCGGGCTACTTCCCCGGCGCGGCGTTCCTGCGGCGCGAAGCCATTGTTGTCGACGTCGGCGAAGAGGGAGAGGGAGACTTGGTTGCGGACGTCGTACTGCTGGAAGTTGGCGACGATTTGGCGCCATTGTTCGACGGCGCGGACGCCACCGTCGGCTCCATAAGAGACGAAGGCGACGGGCTTGCCGCGCCATTCGGCTCCGAGGCTGTCGTAGGCATTTTTCATGGGGCCGGGGACGCCGTGGTTGTACTCCGGGGTGATGAAGACAAAGCCGTCGCAGGCGTCGACGGCCTGGGACCAAGCGGTGACGGCCGGGTCGTCGTACTGTTTGTTTGCTGCGCCGGGGACAGTCGCGGAGGTGAGGAGGGGGACGCCGAAGGCCTTGAGATCGAGGAGCTCGTAGGTGGCTGGGCGGGCGTCGGAAAGCTCTTTGACCCAGTGGCCGACGGATTCGCCGAAGCGGCCTTCGCGGATGGACCCTATGACAATGCCTATATTCATGGAGTTCATCGTATCGAGTTCACCGGCTACGCTGTTCAGTCATGAGCACCACCACTGCCGAGGCGTCACGCCGCCGCACCTTCGCCGTCATTGCCCACCCCGACGCTGGTAAGTCAACGTTGACGGAAGCGTTGGCGTTGCACGCGCACATTATTAATGAGGCGGGAGCCGTCCACGGCAAGGGCGGGCGCAAGTCGACTGTCTCTGACTGGATGGAGATGGAGAAGGATCGCGGCATTTCCATTGCGTCGTCGGCACTGCAGTTTGAGTATGCGCCCGAGGGACATGTGGGCGAGCCGTACATGATCAACCTGGTGGATACGCCTGGTCACGCGGACTTTTCGGAGGATACCTACCGGGTGCTCACGGCCGTCGATGCGGCCGTCATGCTTATTGATGCCGCGAAGGGTCTCGAGCCGCAGACCCTCAAGCTGTTTCGGGTGTGCAAGGCGCGCGGGTTACCGATTGTCACGGTGATTAACAAATGGGACCGGGCGGGCCGGGAGCCGCTGGAGTTGGTCGATGAGATCGTCCAGGAGATCGGTTTGCAGCCGACGCCGCTGTACTGGCCCGTCGGCATTGCCGGTGATTTCCGGGGCCTGGCTCGCGTCGGGGATGAGGGCGAGGTGGAGCAATATATCCACTTCATCCGCACCGCCGGCGGTTCCACGATCGCCCCGGAGGAGCTCTACTCCCCTGACGAGGCGTTGGAGAAGGAAGAGGAGTACTGGGAGACGGCGGTCGAGGAGACCGAGCTGCTCACGGCCGATGGCGCCGTGCATGACCAGGAGCTGTTCGAGCAGTGCATCACCTCGCCCCTCATTTTTGCTTCCGCGATGCTCAACTTCGGTGTCCACCAGATCCTAGATACGCTGTGCGCGATTGCGCCCGCTCCGCGGGAGCGGACGGGTGATGCGGCGGCGGTGGCGGCGTCGGCAAGCGCTATCGATGAGGTGCGCAAGGTCGACGATCCTTTCTCCGGCGTGGTGTTTAAGGTGCAGGCGGGCATGGATAAGAACCACCGCGACACCCTCGCTTTCATGCGCATTGTCTCCGGCGAATTCGATCGTGGCATGCAGGTCACGCACGCGCAGTCGGGGCGCAGCTTCTCAACGAAGTACGCACTGACGGTGTTCGGCCGCACCCGTGAGACGGTCGAGTCGGCCTTCCCCGGCGACATCGTTGGCCTGGTCAACGCCGGTTCCCTGGCCCCGGGCGACACCATTTTCGCTGGCCGGAAAGTGCAGTATCCGCCGATGCCGCAATTCGCTCCGGAGCATTTCCGGACGCTGCGGGCGAAGTCGCTGGGCAAGTACAAGCAGTTCCGCAAAGCGCTGGAGCAGCTCGATTCCGAGGGCGTGGTGCAGATCCTGCGCAATGATGCCCGCGGCGATGCGAACCCGGTCATGGCGGCCGTCGGTCCCATGCAGTTCGAAGTCATGCAGGCGCGGATGGAAAACGAGTACAACGTGGAAACCCTCGCCGAGCCGATCCCGTACACCGTTGCCCGCCGCACCGATGCGGCCTCCGCAGCGGAGCTCGGCCGCCAGCGCGGAGTGGAGATTTTCACCCGCACGGATGGCGAGCTCATCGCCCTGTTCGGCGACAAGTGGAAGCTCGCCTTCGTGGAGAAGGAGCACCCCGAGCTGACCATGGAACCGATGGTGGCGGACTAGCGTGGCCCTGTTTCGGCGTTCCACGCTTGTCGACGTCCCCGCGGACATCGACCGAATCCCCGTCCCGGGGATCACGGTGCACACTGCCGAAACAATGGTGGTGCTCACCGTTGCTTCGACCGCTTCCACCCTGCTTATCGACGCCGCCGCCTCCCGCCGCCCGGTAGCCCTCACCGGGGAGAACGTGGTGGTCAATCTCGTTCCGGTCAAAGACCGTCGGCTCGTTCCCGCCTTCGACCCGGACCTTGGCTGGATCATCCCGCTCACATCTGCGGTGGCAGAAGATCTCGCCCGGCAGGTCGCGGGCGGGCCGGGCGGCTACGAGATCGAGGGGCTAAACCTTGGCGTAGTTGTCGCCGACGGGGATTCCGCCGCGTAGCTCCATCGCCGCCCGAACCCGGCGCTGGGCCAGAGTGCGGGCAGCCTCGTGGGTGGTGGCCCCCGATTCGCTCGCTTCCGCCAGGACGTCGTGGGCGTTGGACCGCAACTTCTCCGACACCATGGTGAAGATCTGGTCCGTGGGTGGCCGGAACGGGGAGAAGCGGTGCTCCATGGCGAAGGCGGCGCTGACCACTCCCCCGGCGTTGGCGATGAAATCGGGGACCACGGTCACGCCCTGGTCGTGGAGGTAGCGCTGCGCCTCGGGGCTGGTCGGTAGGTTGGCGCCCTCGACGATCAATTGGGCCCGCATGTTCCGCGCCACGTCCACGTCGATGACGTCCTGTAGTGCCGCCGGGACGACGATCTCCGCGTCTGCCATCAGCTCCGCACCGGGGTCGATTCTTCTGCCATCGCAATGCTCGACCAGGTCGTCGCCAAACTCTTCCCGTAGACGGAGGAGCTCGGGGATGTCGAGGCCGCTGTCGTCGGCCACCGCGCCCCGGGCGGTGGAGATCGCCACCACCCGGTAGCCGAGGTCGTGCAGGCGCGCGGCCCCGGCATGGCCGACGGCCCCGAATCCCTGCACCGCGACCCGTGCCCCGGCCAGCCCCTGGAGGGCGGCCATCTCGTCAACAACTTCGGCGACGCCGTAGCCGGTGATCCCGAGCTTGTCGTAGGGCACGCCGTTGAGTTCATAGGGCGTTCCCACTGCGCTACCGCGACCGAGCTCGTCGTTGATGATCGCTGAGTCCCGCTCCGTCAGCCCCATGTCCAGGCCGAACACGTACTCCTCGGGGACCTCGTTGCGCAGGCGGCGCACGAAGGATCGCAGAATGGCTTCCTTGTGGGGCGAGTTCGGGTCAGCCTGGATTCCGGCCTTGGCTCCTCCGTAGAAGAGGTCGACGGCGGCCCACTTCCACGTCATTACCCGGGCGAGGCGGGCGATCTCTGGGACGGAGACAGTGGGTTGCATCCGAGTCCCGCCCTTGCCCATGCCCCGGGCGGTGTTGTCGATGACCAGCACGCCCTTCATCCCGAGCTTCGGGTCGCTGACCGCGACGATCTTCTCCGGACCCCACTGGTCCATGAGGCTGAACATATCTGCGGTCACAGGAATTTCACTCCCTGCGCCAGCGGCAGCTCACCGGAGTAGTTGATGGTGTTGGTGGCGCGACGCATGTAGGCCTTCCAGGAGTCGGAGCCGGATTCGCGGCCGCCGCCGGTCTCCTTCTCGCCGCCGAAGGCGCCGCCGATTTCCGCGCCCGAGGTGCCGATATTGACGTTGGCGATACCGCAGTCCGAACCCGACGCGGAGATAAACACCTCGGCTTCCGCCTGGTCGGTGGTGAAGATCGCCGAGGACAAGCCCTGGGGTACGGCGTTGTGGAGTTCGATGGCCTGGTCGAGGTCGGAGTACGTCATCACGTAGAGAATCGGGGCGAAGGTTTCCTCGCGGACGACCTCGGTCTGGGAGGGCATCCGGATGACGGTCGGCTCAACGTAGAAGGCTTCCGGCGCGTCATCCTCGAGGACGCGCTGGCCACCCACGAGCACCTCGCCCCCTTGCTCCACTGCCTTCGCGATGGAGTGCTGCATGCTATCAAATGAGGCCCGGTTGATCAGGGGCCCGACGAGGACTGACTCGTCGCGGGGATCGCCGATGGTCAGGGTGCGGTAGGCCTCGACGATGCGGGGCATCAGCTCATCAACAACCGTCTCATGGACAAACAACCGCCGCATCGTGGTGCATCGCTGCCCCGCCGTGCCCGCCGCGGCGAAGACGATGCCGCGCAAGGCCAGGTCCAGGTCGGCGCTGGGAGCGACGATGGCCGCGTTGTTTCCGCCGAGTTCGAGGAGGCAGCGGCCGAAGCGCTCAGCCACGCGAGGCCCGACCTCGCGGCCCATGCGGGTGGAACCGGTTGCCGAGACGAGCGCTACTCGCGGATCCTCGACCAGGACGTTGCCGACGTCGCGCCCGGCGACGACGAGTTGGTGGATGTCCGCCGGCGCCCCGGTGTCCGCCACTGCCCGGGCGAGAAGCTCGTGGGCGCCCATCGCGCTCAGCGCACACAGTTCGGAGGGCTTCCACACCACGGTGTCGCCGCACACGAGGGCAAGCGCAGTGTTCCAGGAGTAGACCGCGACCGGGAAGTTGAATGCGGAGATGATCCCGACCACGCCCATGGGGTGCCAGGTCTCCATGAGTCGGTGCCCCGGGCGCTCGGAGGGCATGGTCTTGCCATAGAGCATCCGCGACTGCCCGACGGCGAAGTCGCAGATATCGATCATTTCCTGGACTTCGCCCTCGGCCTCCGACATAGACTTCCCGGCTTCCGCCTGCACCAAAATGGCAAGGTCGCGCTTGTGCTCGGTGAGCAGTTCGCCCCATCGCTTGACGACGCCGCCGCGGACCGGCGCCGGCACGTCCCGCCAGATCCGGAACGCTTCCTGGGCCTGCTCGATCGCCGCGCTCGCCTGCTCCACGGAGGTTTCTTCCACGAGGATGAGGTTCTCGCCGGTGAGCGGCGAGCGGGTCTGGAGCCCGGTGCCTACTTCGGGGGATTCGACCCCACACGCCTTAAGGGCGGAAAGGACTTGGTCGCGCAGGTCAGAGTTAGTCATGGTGATCTCCTAGGTGTGATGGTTTAGACGAGTTGGTTACGAAGGTTGCGCAGTGACTGCTCTTGTTGCTGCTCATAGAGCTCATAAGGGTCCGCGATCCGGGTGCCGATGATCTCTGAGAGGGACTCCGGCCCGTAGCTGCTTCCCTGTTGTTCGTTGTCCCTGGTGCCCGCGTCGGTGAGGTTTGATTGGAAGATTCCTGCCGCGGAACGCGGGAGGAAGTCCTCGTAGACGATGGGGACGGCGCGGACGACGCGGGCGTCGATAAGCTCATCGAGGGAGCGGTGGTCGGCGGGCAGGGGGTCGCCGACCAGCTCGTAGGTGAAAAAGGCCAGGCCTTGGGTGCGTAGCTCCTCCTCGGTGCGCGGCAGATTTTCCCGCCACACGTCGACGGCGATGTCCACGCGCGTCGTGCCCTCCCCCGCTTCGGCGAGGCGACGATCGGTCTCCGCGAGCATCGCGTCGTAGAGGTCACGGCCTTTGCGGGTGAGCGCGATCCCGCGCTGCTCCACCTCGCCGAAGCGCACCCGCAGCGAGCCTTCGCCAACGCTGCCATCGGCGAAACGGAAGACGCGTTTTTCTTCGAGGGCGCGGAAAGAGGTCTGCCGGAGAAGGACGTCGGGGCCTTCCCACGCTGGCGGGCCCTGGACCTCATCGATCATCGTGATCCCCATGTCGCTCATGCGGCGATAGAGATCATCGATATCGAGGACCCGCGGGGTGAGGTGATTGATGTGGGTGGAGCTAATGCCCCCGATGTCGGCGGCGACCGCGGAGATTTTCTCCAGCTTGCGGTACCAGCCCTCGTCGACGGGATCGGTGGACAGCTCATAGGCTCCGGCGGCCAGCTCGACGAGTCGGTCGGCCTCGGTATCCTCCAGCCCGCCTTCCGCCGCAGCTTTGTCGGCCAGGGTTAGGAGTTCGTCGCTGAACAGGGTCCGGGCGGCGAGGAACTCTCGCAATTCCTGCTGAAGCTCCGCGTTGAAGAAACGGGGGTCGTCGACAGTGAGCATCGAAGTAAACACCCGGAAGGGGTTGCGGGCCAACTCCTCGGGATCGATGGGCCGAAACGCCGTGGACACGACGGGGACCGAGGAACTAGAAGCCTCCCGCAGATCGTAGAACCCGACCGGGACCATCCCGAAGGCGGCGAACACCCGCGCGGCCTGAGCCAACTCCTCCGGGGTGCCCACCCGAATCGCCCCGTGGCGTTCGGCCGTGACCCGGTCAATGGACCCGAGGCGCTCGGCAGATTCCCCGTGGGCGGCGACGAAGTCCTCGTTCACCGCAGTGGAGACCTCGACGAGGGTGTCATAGGCGGGGACTTCCGTGCCGTACATCTGGGACAGAGCGACGGCGAAGCGGCTTCTTAGCTCCCACGTGTCGATAAAACCCATGCTTTCTTCCTTCCTAAATAATGTTGACTTCACGCAGACCGGAGTCGGCGCAGTTGAAACGGTCGGCCGAGAACGGCTTCGGATCCATGAAGGACGACTTCCCCTCATATAGGTCCGCCACTAGCTCGCCTGCCGCGGGGGCTTGGAGGAAACCGTGGCCCGAGAACCCGGTGATGTAGAAGAACCCCGGAAGATCGCTGGCCTCGCCGATCAAGGCGTTATGGTCCGGGGTGTTTTCGTAGTAGCCGGACCACCCGGCCTCCAGGTCAGGGTTTTCCAGGGCGGGCGCGCAGATGGAGGCTGCGGCGTCGAACTCTTTGAGCCATTCGTAGGAGTACTCGCGGCAGAAAGCGCTCTTTTCCAGGTGGGAGATGCCCAGCAGGAGCCCGTTGTAGAAGTTGTGGAAGTACATGGTGGTGGACAGATCCAGGGTGAAGGGAATCTGTGGGTAGGGCGTGGGTTGCTGCCGGGTGAGGCCGATCATTCGGCGGACGGGTTCGACGGGCAGGTCGACGCCCACCATCTCGCCGATCGCCGCGCTCCAGGCCCCCGCCGCACAAATGACCGACGAGGTCCGGATCTGGCCCCGGTTGGTGATGACGGCGTCCAAGCTGTCACCGGTGCGTTGTATGTCGAGGACCTGGGTGCGATCAAGGATGGTCACGCCCAGCGCCAGGCACGCGCGGGTGTAGCCCTCGACGACCTTGGCGGGGGCGGCATACCCATCATTGGGTGTGAAGGATGCGCCGGTGAGAGCATTGGCGTTGAGGAATGGATTAATCTTTGCGGCTTCGCCGGGGCTGACCACGTGGGTCTCGGTGCCCAGGTTCGCCTGGGTCACCGCTGAGGATTCCAGCTGTTCTAGTTCTGCGCCGGTCCGCGCGAGGAAAAGGTACCCCACCCGGCTGAGTTCGATATCCACGCCGAAATCATCCTCGAAACGGTAGTAAGCCTCGAGTGATCGCTTCCCCAGCAGCACGTTGCTCGGGTCTGAAAAATTAGCCCTAATCCCGCCGAGCGGTTTCGCCGATGAGCCGCTGCCCAAGGTAGATTGTTCGATGACGACGATGTTTTTGATGCCTCGCGCCGCCAGCTGCCACGCGGTGCTCATGCCCATGACCCCGCCGCCGATGATGACGACGTCTGCGGAATCAGGTTGACGGGCGGTGTAGGTCAAGTCCAGAGGAACCATGATTTGTGCCAAGGTCTCCCTCCCTTCACTGGGTTCAAGAAAGGATTCGTATCTCACCGCTTAGCGGTTATCGATAACCATACGTGATGCGGGACACTTTGTCTCTAGCAATGTGAAAGATTGTAACTCCGGAAGGAGCCTAAGAAGCGACGGACGGCTTCGCGTAGGCCAGGTGACCGGCCATGATCTCCGTCGCGCGTTGCACATCACGGGACACAATGGCGTCAGCCAGATCCACATGCTCCTGCGCGGTTCGGCGCACCATTCCCGCCTCGCGCAAGTGCATGTAGAAGCCATTTATGCGGGACTGATCCCTCAGCCTCTCCACCATGTCCACCCACCGGTGATTCCCCAACAGGCGCACGACATACATGTGGAATTGATGGTCTGCTTCCAGGTACTCCGACATCGAGCCGCGCTCGTCTTCCCGGATAGCATCGACCGTGGCCTGGGCGAGATCGCGCAGGCGGGTAGCGGCGGCGCTAGAAAGCTGCATACCAGCCACCCGCCGCACTGCTTCCACCTCGATCAATCGGCGCAGCTCATAGACTTCCAGTCGGTCTTCCACGCTGAGCTCGACGACCCGAAATCCCCGGTTGCGCACCAACTCAAGCAGCCCCCGCTCCGACAGCGTCATCATGGCTTCCCGCACGGGACTGTTGGAAATCTCGAGGCTGCGGGCGAGGGCATTGGCGGAGTAGACCTCCCCCGGAGCCATGGCTCCGTCCAGGAGGGCGCGGCGAATGAGCATCTCAGCGGAATCTTTAAGGGTCATCTTCGACAGACGAATGTCCTCCATGCCACGCATGACACCCTCGCCAACGTCCACCTTCACCACTCCCCTATCCTGCCCAGCACTTTCTGGAGCTTTCCTGGGACTATACCGTGGGCGACGGGGCGCTCCCGCCAGGCCCGGAAAACTTTTCCCATAACCCTACCCTTAGCGGTTATATATAACCTACAATAGGATTCACATCACATACGGTTAGAACTTATGAGACCCCTCACGAGTATCCGCTAAAGATTGCACCCCGTTGGTGCACCGAAGGGAGCTATCCCCTTGAATACTGCCATCACCCTCGCCCAAGAAGGCGCCAAACAAGGAACCATCGACCAAACCCTGCAGAACATCTTCGGCCCCATTGTCGACGCCCTCGAGGCCTTCGTCTTCTTCGCCATCCCGATCGGGGATGCGAACGTCCCCATCGTTGTCATCTGGCTCCTCGCCGCCGGCGTGTTCCTCACCGTCTACCTGCGAGTACGCCCCTTCGGCGATGCCGTACAAACCGGCCGGGTAATCAAAGGGCAGCTGACCAGGCGCTCCGACCCAGGTGAGGTGTCGTCCTTCCAGGCGCTGGCCACGGAACTCTCGGGAACCATCGGCCTCGGCAATATCGCCGGTGTGGCCGTCGCCATCACCATCGGCGGGCCCGGTGCGGCATTGTGGATCATCATTGCCGGGCTGCTGGGCATGGCCGTCAAGCTCGCCGAGGCCACCCTGTCGCAAATGTTCCGCCGAGTAGATGACAACGGCAAGGTGTCTGGCGGCCCGATGTATTACCTCAAGGACGGACTCGCCTCCATCGGCCGGCCCAAGCTCGGTTCCGCTCTGGCCTTCGTCTACGCCTTCTGCTTCATGTTCGCCGCGCTCGGCGCCGGCAACATCTTCCAGTCCAACCAGCTAGCTGCCCACATCGTCGATACCACCGGCGGCGAGGCGAGCATCTTCGCCGGTCGCACGTGGATCATTGGTGTCGCACTCGCTGTAGTCACCGGCTTTGTCATCATCGGTGGCATCAAGTCCATCGCTAAATGGACCAGCCGCCTCGTGCCCTGCATGTCCGCCATCTACGCCGTCTCCGTCATCATCATCCTCGGCGTCAACGTGACAGCCATCCCCGACGCCTTCCGCCTCATCTTCACCGGTGCATTCAACCCGGAGGGCGTGGCCGGCGGCATCATCGGCGTGGCCATCATCGGCATCCAGCGAGCACTGTTCTCCAACGTGGCCGGCGTCGGTACGGCGGGTCTCGCGCACTCCGTGAGTAAGAACCGCCGCCCCACCGAAGAGGGCCTCGTCGCCGCCTGGGAGCCCTTCGTCGACTCTGTTGTCGTCTGTACGATGACTGCCTTGGCCATCATCGTCACCGGTCAGTACCTCAATACTGATGCCGACGGCGTCGTCCTCACCACCAACGCCTTTGCCACGGTGCATGAGTACTTCCCGCTCCTGCTGTCCGTCTGTATCGTCCTCTTCGCCTTCTCCACGATCCTCAGCTACTCCTACTACGGGCAAAAGGCTGCCGGTTACCTGTTCAAGGGCAACGCTAAGGCAGAGTGGGGCTACAACCTCCTCTACCTCGTCATGATCATCATCGGTTCTGCTGTCTCCCTCGATACCGTCGTTCGCTTCTCCGATGCGATGTTCTTCCTCGTCGCCATCCCCAACCTGCTCGGCATTTATCTCCTCGCCGGTCCGCTCAAGCGAGAGATCGAGGGCTACCGTGAAGATGCACGCTGCGGCCGCATCAAGATCGTCGAAAAGGAGGACCGAGCTCCCCTGCTCGGGGGGTCTTCGGCAACATCATGACACCACCGCTCCCCCGCCACCTGCGGCGCGACATGCCCACCCGCGCCGCGTACAGCTCCGACGCTTCGATCTACCGCCGCGTTCCCGCTGCCATCGCAGAGCCCGAGTCCGTCGAAGATATTCGGACGGCGGTGGCCTATGCCCAGGCGCGCGGCTGGCCGATCGTCGCCCGCGGGGGAGGGTCGTCGGTGGCGGGCAATGCCATTGGGGACGGGCTGATCATTGATACCTCACGGCACTTCAACCGGATTATTTCCATCGATCCGGAGGCACGCACCGCCACCGTGGAGCCAGGCGTCGTCTGCGACCAGCTTCGCGACGCCGCCGCAACATTCGGCCTCACCTACGGCCCGGACCCGTCCACGCATTCGCGCTGCACCATCGGTGGCATGGTGGCCAACAACGCCTGCGGCTCCCATTCGGTCGCCTACGGCACCTCTGCCGACAATCTCGTCTCCGTCACCCTCCTGCTTGCCGACGGCCGCGAAGTCCAGGTCACAGCCAAAGGCTGCGACGACCCAGCCATCGATGCGCAGTTGCGGGAGCTTGCTGGTGACAACCGTGACCTCATTGCCGCGGAACTGGGGCGCTTCCCCCGGCAGGTGTCCGGGTACGGCCTGCACTACCTCGCCACCGATATGGCGAAGGCCATCGCCGGAAGCGAAGGCACCCTCGGCATCATCACTCAGCTCACGGTCTCCTTGGTGGAAAAACCCCACCACACTGCCTTGGCGGTCCTGGCCTTTGGCACCGTGTTCGACGCCGCCGGCGCCGCCGTCCGAGCGCTCCTCCCCGGCGTCGCCACCGTGGAAGGAATGGGCGGCGACCTCCTTGCGGCGTTGCGCTCGAAGAACGGCCAAGAACACGCCGGTTCGATGCTGCCCGGCGGCGAAAAGGCAGGCGGTTGGTTGTTTTGCGAGACCTCCGGCGCCACCCTGGCAGAGGCGCTTGCCCTGGCCCAGACCGTCGCAGACGAATGCGCGCCGACCGGTTCCCTCATCGTCTCGGACCCTCAGCAGATGCGGGAACTCTGGTGGATCCGCGAGGCCTCCGCAGGCCTGGTCACCCGCCTACCCGACGGCGGCGAAGCGTGGCCCAGCTGGGAGGACTCTGCCGTTCCCCCGGAGCATTTGGCTGACTACTTGCGTGACTTGTACGCGCTCATGGCTCGCCACGGGCTCCGAGGCATCCCCTTCGGGCACTTCGGTGAGGGCTGCGTCCACGTCCGCATCAGCTTTGACTTCTCCACCGACGAAGGAGTCCGAGTCTTCCGCCAATTCATGGAGGACGCCGCCGTTCTGGTCACCTCCTACGGCGGATCACTCTCCGGAGAACACGGGGACGGTCGCGCCCGATCCGAACTTCTCGGCCACATGTACTCCCCCGAGATGCTGGCACTGTTTCAACAGTTCAAAGCCATCTTCGACCCCACTGGCGTGTTCAACCCCGGAGTGCTCGTCGCCCCGGAGGCCGTCACCCAAGGAATTCGCCTGGACCAGGGGCAGCGCTCCTTGGAGATCACCCCCATCCACGCCTTGAGCCACGACCAGGGCAGTCTCATCAACGCCGTTAACCGCTGCGTCGGGGTCTCCGCGTGCCGCTCGGCGAGTGACGCGATGTGCCCCACCTTCCAGCTCACCGGCGATGAACTGGACTCCACCCGAGGCCGAGCCCGCGTGCTGTCCGAAGTCTTCCGCGGCGAAAGCGTCGACGTCGACGATGCCGTCGAGGCCCTCGACCTCTGCCTTTCGTGCAAAGCGTGCGCCTCCGAATGCCCGGTCAATGTCGACATGGCCACGTACAAAGCAGAGCTGCTTCACCATCGCTACGACAAACGCCGCCGCCCCATGGCCCACTACGTCATGGGCTGGTTGCCCATCTCCGCCTTCCTCATGCAGAAGATTCCGGGAGCGGCCCGCCTGGTCAATGCTGTGTTCGGCGTACCTCGCCTCGCCCGCGCCATCGCCACCGTCGCCGGATTGGATGCGGGCCGACCCCTCATCCGCTTTGCGAATACTCCACTGCGCCGGTGGGCAAAGAAGCGAGCACAGACCAGCAATGGCTCCCGGGTGGTGCTGTGGCCGGACACCTTCAATTCTTCCCTTGACACTGGTGCCTCGACCGCTGCAGTTGAGGTGCTTGAACGCCTGGGATTCGACGTCATCATTCCGCCGGAGTTCGTCTGCTGCGGCCTCACCTGGCACTCCACCGGACAACTGACCACCGCCCGAAAGGTTCTGCGCCATTCCGCACAGGTCATGCGCCCCTACCTGGACGAGGGGTTGCCAGTCATTGGGCTGGAACCCTCCTGCACCGTCATGCTGCAGCGCGAAGCGACCGAACTCAGCGATGATGTCGACGTCGCCCGATTGTCAGCCGCGGTCATCCCCTTCGCGGACGTGATCGCCCCGAGGATCACTGAACTAGTCGAAGAGGGATTGCTCGAAGCGGGAGACCTTTCGGTACTCACTCAGGTCCACTGCCACGAAAGGTCCCTGGGCACTCCCGAGAACACCTCTGCGTTGCTTGACGCACTAGGGATCGACGAAGAACAAATCCAAACCGGCTGTTGCGGGCTGGCAGGAAACTGGGGATTTGAAAAAGGCCACGCGGAGATGTCCTTCCAGCTCGGCGAGCGGGAACTATTCCCACGCGTCCGCGTCACAGAGGGCCAAGTCCACGCCGACGGCTTCTCCTGCCGCACCCACATCGAGCAAGGAACAGGAACCCAGGCGAAGCACACAGCCGAGCTCGTGCGGGATGTCTTGGTGCGCGCGGGCATAGACTCATTTACCGGATCGGCTTAGAAAATCTGCCCGTCCATTCAGCGTCTTTCTATGGGCTAGAACACCCACAGTCGCAATGTCAGCGTAATTCTGTCTCCCATAGTCAGTTGAGCTGGCCAGCGGGAGGGTCATAGTATTTCTCACGTTCAGCACGCCAGTCGAGGTCACCGGTACCATGAAAACCTTGTGCGGCTGCTCTCTGGTCACTTCAAAAGTGACAAATACTTCTCGACCATCCTCACATCGCAGAGGGACATCCACCAGGTAACCTCTACCACCCTCCCTACTTTCAATTTCTGCTCGGCGATTAAGAGAGCAACCTTCAGGAATAACCATGTCGCTGCGCAAACCTCGTATCTCCTCATCCCATCCCAAATCTCGCACGGGCCATTCGTTAAGTTTTGGCACCGGCGCATTCGCATCCCTAGTGGTTTTCACATTAAAGCCCTCGTCGTGGCCGTGGTCCAGGTCTTTCACGACTTCTCTAGCAACGACTTCAGGAGGAGCATCTACGTCTAGCTGGGCGGTACGATACACGCAGCTTGAAATCGAAAGAGATGCGATCATCACCAGGCAGATTCTGATGGAAACCTTCATTTAAACCTCCTTGTGGGCCGTCAGACACTTGGCTAGGGCTACGAGGGTTTTGCACCCCACCGCAATACTTCCAGGGATTTTGTGTCATGCGATTCGGACGGAAATATGAAGTCCATATATTCCCGAGCGTATCTCGCCCGACCAACACTGGGGTGAAAGGCCAAGACTCCAAGCTGGGAACTGTTGCTTACACTAGTGGCCAGGACCTTACCCCGGAAGAATATGACTCCACTTCCGCTCGAAGGGACGCCAGTGACTCAAAATCGTATCCTGAAAGACGGGGAGAGCGCCCCCAAGCTCGTCGATGTCCCGTTCTACGGCATCCCGATTCCGGAGATCATCACCTTTGTCGCGGGGATTATCCTCGTTGTGGCAAACCCCAGTGAAGATTCCGAAAACAACACTCTGGGCACTGTTCTGGTAATCGGTGCGATGCTGGGGTTATCCTGTGCTCCCCGCTGTCGTTTACTCGGGTCACTAGTTTCGTCCCTGACCTCAATCTACCTGGCCATCGGTTCGGGGTGGACGCTGTATGGGCTCTAGGTGATGGACGGACCCAATATCGGCGGAGGAGCGCTCGTTGTCGCAACCATCGGAGTGCCACCGAGTTCTGCTTCTCACCTCATTAGGCGTCTGTTAGCACTGAGAAAAGTTCATTCCTGAGTCCTTGTCCATCCTGTTCACGCCGTCACACTCCGGGTAAACAAGCCCTCAAACTCTCCTGCGACTACTCCGCGGGTACCTCCGCCGGAGCCTCGGTGACCACGATGCCGTCCGCATCGGCATAGAGGATGTGGCCGGGGATGAAGTCGACGCCGCCGAACGAAACGGTAACGTTTTTGTCTCCGACCCCGTCCTTGGCGGATTTGCGGGGGTTGGTGCCCAGAGCCTTGGTGCCAAAGTTCATGGTGCCGATGACGGCTGAGTCGCGGATGGCTCCCAGGATCACGACACCGGCCCAGCCGTTGTCCACTCCTGCGGCGGCGATCATGTCGCCCATGAGGGCTGTGTGCACGGATTCCGAGCCATCGACGACGAGCACGCCGCCTTCACCAGGGCTGTTGAGGGTCTGCTTCACCAGACCGTTGTCCTGGAAGCACTTGATGGTGGTGATGGGCCCGCAGAAGTCGGTCACTCCGCCGAAGTCGCCGAATTGGGTGTCGCAGGAGCGGACGTCGTCTCCAATGATGTCAACAAGGTCGGCGGTGGGAATGAAGGTGATGGTCATGGTGGGTCTACCTTTCAGCATGAGTAAGGGAAAGCGGAAAGCGGCGTGCGCCGTGATTTCTCACGATGCACGCCGCTGTCATATCAAGCTAGTTCTTAGTGGAACTGGCCTTCCTCGGTGGAGCCCTTGAGGGCGGTGGTGGAGGATTCCGGGTCAACGGTGGTGGCGATGGTGTCGAAGTAGCCGGCACCGACCTCGCGCTGGTGCTTGACGGCGGTGAAGCCGCGCTCCTCGGCTGCCTGGAACTCGCGGTTCTGCAGGTCAACGAAGGCGGGCATGCCTTCGCGGGCGTAGCCGTAGGCCAGGTCGAACATACCGTAGTTGAGGGAGTGGAAGCCTGCGAGGGTGATGAACTGGAAGGTGAAGCCCATCTTGCCCAGTTCCTTCTGGAACTTGGCGATCTCGTCTGCATCAAGGTGTGCGGACCAGTTGAAGGACGGGGAGCAGTTGTAGGACAGCAGCTGGTCCGGGAACTCCTCGTGGACGCCGTCGGCGAAGCGCTTGGCCAGCTCGAGGTCCGGGGTGCCGGTCTCCATCCAGATCATGTCGGCGTAGGGAGCGTAGGACTTTGCGCGGGCGATGCAGGGCTCGAGGCCGTTCTGGATCTTGTAGAAGCCCTCGGCGGTGCGCTCACCGGTGATGAACGGGCGGTCGCGCTCGTCAACGTCGGAGGTGATGAGGGTGGCGGCCTCGGCGTCGGTGCGGGCGATGACGACGGTCGGGGTGTTGGCGACGTCGGCAGCCAGGCGAGCAGAGGTCAGGGTGCGGATGTGCTGCTGGGTCGGGATGAGGACCTTGCCGCCGAGGTGGCCACACTTCTTCTCCGAGGCGAGCTGGTCTTCCCAGTGGGTACCAGCGGCGCCAGCGGCAATCATGGCCTTCTGGAGCTCGTAGACGTTGAGGGCGCCACCGAAGCCGGCCTCGCCGTCGGCGACGATCGGAAGCAGCCAGTTGTCAACGGAGGTGTCGCCTTCGACGCGGGCGATTTCGTCGGCACGCAGGAGGGCGTTGTTGATGCGGCGGACAACGTTGGGGACGGAGTTGGCCGGGTAGAGGGACTGGTCGGGGTAGGTGTGGCCGGAGAGGTTGGCGTCACCTGCGACCTGCCAGCCGGAGAGGTAGACGGCCTGCAGGCCGGCGCGGGCCTGCTGGACGGCCATGTTGCCGGTGAGGGCACCGAGGGAGTTGATGTAGGAACCGTCACGCTTGGAGACCTTGTCCCAGAGGATTTCGGCGCCGCGACGTGCGAGGGTGTGCTCCTCGACGACGGTGCCCTGGAGCTTCTCCACCTGCTCTGCGGTGTAGTCGCGGGTGATGCCTTCCCAGCGGGGGTTCTCGTCCCAGTCCTTCTGGATCTCAGCTGCGGTACGTGCCTGGCCGGTAGTGGTCATGGAAGTGGACTCACTTTCCTGTGTTGAGAGCGCCGGAGCCTTATGTGCTGTCCGGCTTGGGATGGAGGATCCACCTGCGGTCGATGTCGTCCGTATTCGGTGGCGTGACTCACAGAGTGCTGCATTGAGTGCCCCGCGTCAACGACTTTCCGCGTCCAAATTGTGTGCGGGGGTAGCGGGGGTTTTTGCTAATGTTGCAAATCTCACACCTCGCGACGCTCCCATGTCCGGTTGCTTAAGTTTGTCCCGGCCTGCGGAAATGAAACCAAAAGAAAACTGCTGGTACGGGCCACAACCCCACAAAAAGCCACATGCGAAGGAAGTGAGACCCTAGACACAGCAGGGGTAGCAAATGGCTAAATTGGCGAAAGCATTTACGCCGTGACGGCAATCACTTAGTGTGGAGTCATCGCACAGACGCGATCCACCCGCATTTTCGTATTTCCCAAGGAGCGACAGATGACTCAGACCGAGCTGAAAGACACCACAGAGCGCATCGAGGTTGCCGGCCTGCAGGTGGACAAAGTTCTCCACGATTTCCTTACCGGTACCGTGCTTCCCGCCGTGGGCATCGACGCGGAAGAGTTCTTCACTGGTTTCGCCGAGATCGTCAAGGATTTCACCCCGCGCAACAAGGCACTGCTGGCTCGCCGCGATGAGCTGCAGGCCCAGCTCGATGAGCACTTCCGCGCCAACCCAGGTCAGCCCGATCCGGCCGAGCATGAGGCCTTCCTGCGTGAGATCGGCTACCTGGTCGACACCCCGGAGGAGGGAGAAATCCGCACCCGCGGCATCGACGATGAGATCGCTACTATGGCTGGGCCGCAGCTGGTCGTCCCGATTCTCAACGCTCGCTTCGCCCTCAACGCCGCTAATGCCCGCTGGGGCTCCCTGTACGACGCGCTGTATGGCACCAACGCCATCTCCGAAGAAGATGGGGCAGACAAGGGCAAGGGGTACAACCCGGTCCGCGGCCAGAAGGTCATCGCCTGGGGCCGGGATTTCCTGGATAAGGCCGTCCCGCTGGAGGGTGCTTCCCATGCTGACGTGGACCGCTACGCCGTCATTGATGGCTACCTTGCTGCTCACGTTGGCGACCAGGAACACCGCCTGCTGGATAAGGCCGCCTACCGTGGTTTCTCCGGCAACCTAGAGGATCCGGCTTCGATCCTGCTGCGCCACAACGGGCTGCACATCGAGATTCAGATCGATCCTTCCCACGTGGTCGGCAAGGATGACAAGGCCGGGGTCAAGGACATTGTTCTCGAGGCCGCCGTCTCCACCATCATGGACTTCGAGGATTCGGTCGCTGCCGTCGATGGAGCGGACAAGGTCGTCGGCTATCGGAACTGGTTCGGGCTCAACACCGGAGACTTGCAAGAGAAGGTGGCAAAGGGCGATAAGACGATCACCCGCGTTCTTAATCCCGACCGCGAGTTCATCGGACGCAACGGCACCGATATCCGCCTGCACGGTCGTTCCCTGCTTTTCGTCCGCAATGTCGGTCACCTCATGCAGAACCCCGCCGTTCTCGTTGAGGGGGAGGAGATCTTCGAGGGTCTGCTCGACGCCGTCGTCACCGTCGTCTGCGCCATCCCCGGCTTGGACGTCCGCAACCCGCTGCGTAACTCCCGCTCCGGCTCCATTTACATCGTCAAGCCAAAGCAGCACGGCCCCGAAGAGGTCACCTTCACCAACGATCTCTTCGCCCGCGTCGAGGACCTGCTGGGCCTGCCGCGCTACACCCTCAAGGTCGGCGTCATGGACGAGGAACGGCGCACCTCCGTCAACCTTGATGCCTGCATCATGGCCGTCGCCGATCGCCTGGCGTTCATCAACACCGGCTTCCTCGACCGCACCGGCGATGAGATCCACACCTCCATGCAGGCGGGTCCGATGGTCCGCAAAGCTGATATGCAAAAGGCCATCTGGAAGCAGTCCTACGAGGATTCCAACGTCGACGCGGGCCTGGCTCGCGGCTTGTCCGGCAAGTCGCAGATCGGCAAGGGCATGTGGGCGATGACCGAGCTCATGGGCGAAATGCTGGAGACCAAGATCGGCCAGCCGCGAGAAGGCGCCAACACCGCGTGGGTCCCCTCCCCGACCGGTGCCGTCCTCCACGCCACCCATTACCACGAGGTCGATGTCTTTGCGGTTCAGGAGGAGCTCAAGTCTGCTGGCCGCCGCGACACTTTCACCGGCCTGCTAACGGTCCCGGTCTCTCCCACCACCGATTGGTCCGCAGAGGAGATCAAGGAGGAGTTGGATAACAACTGCCAGTCAATCCTCGGCTACGTCGTCCGCTGGGTTGAACAGGGTGTCGGGTGTTCCAAGGTCCCGGATATCCACGATATTGATCTCATGGAGGACCGCGCCACCCTGCGCATCTCCTCCCAGCTGCTCTGTAACTGGCTGGTCCACGGGGTCGTCACCCAGGAGCAGATCGTCGAAGCTCTGGAGCGCATGGCAGTCGTCGTCGACCGGCAGAACGAGGGCGATCCGAACTACCTGCCGATGTCGCAGAACTACGACTACTCCATCGCGTTCCAGGCCGCCAAAGATCTCATCCTCAAGGGCACGCAGTCCCCCTCGGGCTACACCGAGCCGATCCTGCATGCCAAGCGCCGCGAGTTCAAACAGCGCGAAGGGATCTAAACCTCGGCGGGGCGATTAGTATTGCCTCATGGTCATGACAGCCCCCACCACCCTCGCCGATGTAGTCTCCGACGGTGCCCTGCTTCAGCCCAACATCGATGCCGCCTGGCGCGCGCAGTTTGGGCAGGTCACCGACGGAGTTGAGTTTTCCGGGTCGCAGGTTCGCCTGCACCGGCACTCCGGCGGGCCGGTGGACCTGGAGGCCATCCCGGTCGCAACCATCCAGGGCGAGGAATGGACGTGGATCTCTCCCCTCGGCGAGGAGCTCGGCATCCCGGAGCTCCACGGCACGGTGCCGGCCAGCGATCAACTCATCGCCGCTGCCCGCACGTTGCACGCCAACGTTCCGGTTCTCCTCGCCCCCACCTCCGCGGAGACGCACGTCGTCGCCGTCCGCTTCACCCCCACACTGGCCCCCGTCCTGCCGGCGCTGTCCCTCGGAGTGGCGGAGATGCCGGAGGGCACGGATGTCCGCCGCGCGTTGCGGGGGTTTGCCACTGCTTATGGCCTCGATGCCACTGAGGCAGACGATGCGGTCACCCTCTCCGATGGCACGACCGTCACGCTGGTCGATGGCCGCGTCACCGCCATCTCCGGCGGCATGTCTTTGGAGCAGGTCCGCGCCGATGCGCACTATTTGGCCGCCGAACACCAACTGCTTGTCGACGGCCGCTTCCCCGAAGGCTTGCACGTCGAGCCCAACATCGCGCACTCCACCGCCCTCATCAACGGGTCCATCCCGGCGCGCGCGGTCGTCGTCGCCACGGTCACCGATGACGTCTGGACCTGGGGGTGGGCCGATCCAAATCTCCCTCCGACCTCGGCGGCCAACCTGCGCCGCTTTGGTATCGACAATGGCATTCCCGAGCTCTTCCGCGCGCAGATGCCTGCGCCAGAAGCGCATCGCTTGGGGCTCGTGGACGCAATCAAGCCGATCCTGGGATGGTGGACTCACTCCATCGTCCGTCTCACTGACCACACCGTGGGGATCGTGCTTATCGACGCCCCCGAGCTCCATCTTCCCGCCCCCTCCGACGCCGCTGTCGCGGCGACGTTGCAGGCTCCCCTGCCTGAGGGGATCGATGCAGCGCGCGCCGAGGCTGCCTACCGGCAGCGACGCGGCCTTAGCTAAGCCGCTTCCGGTAGCTCTCCGCGGAATGGACGGGGGTGAACTGCGCGTCCTGAGTTTTGTCCACCAACACCGCGCGGACACCCTCGACGAAGTCCGGTTCCCGGCGGATGACCTCGCCGAGGACCTGCTCATTGTCCAGCCCATCGCGCAGGGTGGGGGCGGTGCGGTTGGCATCAAACAGCTCCGCCGCGGCGACGACTGCCGAGGGCGAAGCCTTGGCCATGAGACTCCGCACCAACTGGACGTAGTCGTGGTTGGGGTGGGAGGACAGGGCGGCGTCGATAAGCATCCACGAACCTTCGCCGAAGGTGGCATCGATGTCGGGGACCATCCGGGCGAGGGCGGATTCGCCCTTATGGGCGGCGGCATGTTGGGCAATGGCGACGTCGATACCCTCCTCGACCACTGCTTCCGCGAACGCGTCGGGGTTGTGCACGAAGTGAGTTGCCAGACCCAGGTACAACATGTCCGCCGGGGTGAGGCGGTAACCGGTGAGGCCGATGAACGCGCCGATGGCTGGGGAGGAATCCGGCCACGCATGCTGGGACGACCAGGAAATTCCAACGTCAGTGACGTAGCCGATCGCCATTTCCGGCATCGACGCCCAGGCGCGCTCGGTGATAATCCGGTGGGAACCGTGAGCGCTCACGCCGAAGCCACCGCCCATGACAATGCCGTCCATGACTGCGATATACGGCTTGGGGTACGTGCCGATGAGGTTGTTCATCGCGTACTCCCGTCGGAAGAACTCATCCACGGGGGCGTGCTCGCCCTGGAGGATGAGCTCGCGGGCGTGCCGCACGTCCCCGCCCGCGCAGAATGCCTTCGGCGAGCGGGAGGTGATGAGGACCTGGGAGACACGGTCGTCGTCACGCCAGCTTTCCAGAGCCTCCGCGATAATGTCGATCATCTCCGGATTGAGGCTATTGAGTGCCTTGGGGCGGTTGAGCTCCAGAACGCCGGTACTGTGGCGAATGGACGCAAGGACGGGAACATCGTTCTGTGTGGTCATAGTCACAAAGTACACGGATGGATGACATAGCAATGGAATATCAGTTGATCGCGCTGGACATGGACGGAACCCTGCTCGACGGCGACGGCCACATCCCCGACGGCTTCTGGCCCGTCCTCCGCGAGCTGAAAACCCGCGGCGTCGCCGTCGCCCCCGCGTCGGGACGCCAACTGGCCACCCTCCGGGACATGTTCGCCGGTGAGGACGATCCCGGCACCTACATCGCGGAAAACGGAACCTGCGTCTTCCACGACGGCCGCGTCGTCTCCACCACGGAGCTGGACGAGGCTCACGTGCATGCGATTGTCGACGCCGCCAGGGACTTCGACATCGTCGTCTGCACCCCCACCGTCGCCTACATCTCCCCGAACCTGTCCGCACCGTCGTTTACCGAGATCGTCAAGTATTACCACTCCCAGGAGGTCGTCGAGGACTTGCACGAAATCGTTGATCGAGGCGTGATCAAGGTGGCCGTGTATACCGACGCCGATGCCGAAACGGTTGCCTTCCCCGTGGTCCGCGATGCCGCCCCCGAGGCCAACGTCGTCGTCTCCGGGGCTCATTGGATCGACGTCATGCACCCCTCCGCCGGAAAAGGCCGAGCGCTGAGCGCCCTAGCCGACACTCTCGATATCCCCATCGCCCGCACCCTCGCGTTCGGCGACTACCTCAACGACTACGAACTCCTCGAAGCCGCCGGTACCGCCTACGCCATGGACAACGCCCACCCGGACATCAAAGCCCTCGCCGACCACATCGCCCCGCCCAACACCGAGGCCGGCGTGGTGACGGTGCTGGAGGGCATGCTGGGGCCCTAGACTATCCCGCCACCGACACCAGCACCGCAATGAGTATCCCCGGCAACAGCAATGCGGCCAGAACGACCCAGGCCATCGGCCGAGCGAAGTTGAGGGTCAAGTTCGTTCCACCGAGCTGGTCAATGAATACCCGCTCATCATTGCGGTTGAAGTAGATCACTCCCCCATAAAACTTCTCCTCCGTGGGAGGGTCAGGGTGCTCGTCATAGACCCGGCGATTGACTCGGCTGCCGGTCCACATCAGCCAGCCGGTCGCGAGGAAAATGGCGGCGAGGGTCCACCAGACGCTCAGCTGGAAATCTCCAAATAGCCCGAAAGATTGGTTCAGGGTGAGGGCAATGATGGCCGTGATGAGGAGCATAAAGATTGCCAGCGGCTTTTGCATCGCCGCCAACCTGCGGGACGCGACTTCCCGTTCGGCGGTACTGCGCCGCGGGTACTTGTCCTGGAGAACGGAGTTCGCTTGGGCGCGGATCATCGCGGCGCTGGCAACGCCCGACAATAAAATGATGGCCAGGGGCATTACCTGGATCCCGAGGTAAGCCGGGAGGCTTTTGTCGACGAACCCGTCGGCTTCGCCGCTGGCGTTGAAGTGGATCGGCATCGGGTCCGGCAGCGAATCGTAGGACAACCAGGCCGCCACGAAGGACACCGCTGCCATAACGAGTCCCAGGGCGTACAGGGCCCAAGGGATGGGGGCGATGTCTCGGGAGGCCGTGGTCATCGAGGCGTCCTACTTCTTTTTCTTCTTTTTCTTGTTCTTCACCCGCTCCGCTTCCAACTTGGAGGCCACATCAGGGACGTAGCGGAACTCCGCACGCGGGGGGCGCTCGTAGTTGTCGGAAGAACCCGGGCGCTCAGGGATCTCGGGCAGGGGGCGTTCGATCTTCTCATACGGGATCGTCGACAGCAGGTGGGAGATGACATTGATGCGCGAACGCTTCTTATCCTCCGACTCCACGGTGTACCAGGGCGCGGAGGGGATGTCGGTGTGGATGAACATCTCATCCTTCGCGCGGGAATAGTCCTCCCAGCGGGTGATGGACTGCAGGTCCATGGGCGACAGTTTCCAGCGGCGCAACGGATCTTCCAGGCGCGACTGGAATCGTGCGAGCTGCTCCTCATCAGAGACGGAGAACCAGTACTTGCGCAGCAAGATGCCGTCCTCCACGAGCAGGCGCTCGAAGATTGGGGCCTGGTGGAGGAAGCGACGATAGTCCTGTGAGGTGGTGAAACCCATGACGCGCTCAACTCCCGCGCGGTTGTACCAGGATCGGTCGAAAATGACGATCTCACCGGCCGTGGGCAGTTTCTCCACGTAGCGCTGGAAGTACCACTGACCCGACTCCCGAGAGCTCGGGGCCGGTAGGGCCTCGATACGCGCGGTGCGCGGGTTAAGGTACTGGGTGATGCGCTTGATCGCGGAACCTTTACCGGCAGCATCGCGGCCTTCCATGATGATGACCACGCGGGCTCCGGTCTCAACGACCCACTGCTGCATATCTACCAGCTCGGCCTGGAGTCGTTTCAACTCCTTTTCATAGGCCTGCTTGGACAGCTTGGAGGGTGTGACGTCGTGCTCGTCGGTGGATTTGTCCTTCTTTCCCATGTGTTTGACAGTACCTTGCAGCTGATCCCACCCGGGGCTGATTGTCACTTCACCTGGAATTCGGCCATCCGGTCCCATTCGGTCTTGCCCTCGATGAGGGTGTTGATGATCTCCGGGGTCTCGGCGAGCACTGTTGGGAACAGCTCCGTTGCGGCGCGGAAGTGCTCAGAGTTGACGTGGGCTTCGGCAGCGTCGTCGTGGAAGGCCTCGAGGAGGATGTACTCGCCGGGGTCATCGGTGTTGCGGGACCAGTCGAAGAAGATGCAGCCGGGCTCTTGGCGGGTGGCTTCGGTGAACTCGGCGACGACCTCACGGAAATTGTCGACGTACTCGGGCAGCGGGCGGAATTTCACATTGATAAGGATCATGGCAGCCATCCTAACGGCGCTTATGCCCTGCCAAGGACAGCACCAACAATTCCGCACATACCGCCGGATCGCTCAACACCACCTCCGCTACCCTCTCGACCGCCTCCAAGCGGGTACGCACGGTGTGGCGGTGGACGCCGAGGGTCTCGGCGGTCACGGCCACGCGGTTCCCGGAACGCAGATAGGCATCGAGGGTATCCACGAGGTGCCCGTTGTGCTCCGCGTCATGGTCGATGAGCTGCTGATAGGTCTCGGCGAAGCGGGTAGCCAAAGCGTCGTGGACGGCCGGATCATCCACCCAGCGCAGGGTTCGGGTTTCGGGACCGGCATGGTGGCCGATGCGCAGCGAGGCGGCTACCGCCGCGAGCTCTTCGACCGTGCGCATGCTCAGCTCCTGCCAGTGCACCGGGTTGCCCAGGGCCAGGCGCAAGTGCGAGGCCCCTACGCCAAACAGCGAGATAATCTCCGTGACCGAGCGCGAACCACGGAACAGAACCAAGGCGGTCGTCTCACCTAGGTGGAAAAGGAACATTTGGCGCCCGTCGTGCATGAGCCGCTGGTCGAGGCGGTTGAGGTCGCGACGAAATCGCTTCGGATCATCGCCGTCGACGACGACGGGGCGGACCCTGCCCGCGGAATCGCTCGCGATGGAGAAGACCCCGACCATCGCCTGTTGGCTTTGCTCCACTCCGAGCAGCAAGGACATGGCCAGGGTGTTGAGCTCGCTGGAGGCTTGCCGCAGCCCCGCAGGTCGCTGGAGGATGATGTCGGCCAAACCTGCGCAGTGTTTAATCAAGCTGCGTTCCTGGGCGCTGAACGGAGTAACAGACTGCGCAACCAACAGGTAGTAGCGCTCCCCTTCTCCGCTCATGCGATGGATGAGCACGTAATCATCGCCGCGGCGATACGCCGCGCTGCGCCCACCGTTGGATAGGGCGGCGTCGATAAGCGGGCTGAGGTCCGCCGTGTGGGCAATGATGCGACCATCATTGTCCGCAATGGCAATGGCGGCGTCGAGGCGTTCGGCGGTGGCGGCGACGAGTTCGCTGACGCCGGAGCCGATGGCAATGTCGTTGAGTACCTCCTGGGCATCGAGTAGTTGTTGTTGCGCACGCAGCCGGCGGCGCGCAAATTCCTCTTGCACCGTGGAGAGGATGGCGGCAAAAGGGGTGCCGCGGGGAACCTCGAAGATGCTGATGGCGTTGTTACGGGCGGCGTCGATAAGCGCAGGCGGGACGGTCGGGCTGATGAGGCCTGTACCGAATCCGATCGCGACGGCACCAGCGTCTTTGAGGCGGCGGACATAGGCATCATAGGAATCGGGGATGACCACACCGACGGTGAGGATGACCGATCCGGGCTGGACGAATTCGGCCGTATCGACCAGTTCACTCGGCTGGATAATGCGGAAACTGTCGACGCTGAGGTGCCATGACCGCAGGTCAAGGTCTTTTTGGCGGTAAAGCCAGGTCAAGGAAAGTCCAGTAGCCGCCACAGCTTGTCCATTCGGGATAGTTCACGCATAATTTTTCGCCCCATCGTACATGGTCAGGGTCTCACTGACACCGCATACTCAGGGCAATCACAAATCACTCTCCAGGAGGACACCATGCAGGACTTCACCTACCGGCTGCCGCAGAAGCGGGAACTGATCACGGAGCTGCCCGGCCCGATCAGCGCAGCCCTGGCACAGCGCTGCGAGGCCGCCGTCACCGGCGCAATCAAGCCCAGCCTCCCCGGCTACATCGTCGACGCCGACGGCGGTGTGCTTATCGACGCCGACGGTAACTCCTTCATCGACTTCGCCTCCGGCATCGCTGTGACCAGCGTCGGCGCCTCCAACTCCCGGGTCGTCGAGGCCGTCCGCGAGGCAGTCGGCCACTTCACCCACACTTCCTTCCCCATCTCCCCCTACGAGTCTTACGTAGCCGTGGCCGAGAAGCTCAACGAGATCACCCCCGGCACCCACGAGAAGAAGTCCGTGCTGTTCAACTCCGGCGCCGAGGCCGTGGAAAACGCCGTGAAGATCGCCCGCGCCTACACCGGCCGCCGCGCCGTCGTCGTCTTCGACAACGCCTACCACGGTCGCACCAACCTCACCATGGCCATGACCGCGAAGAACAAGCCCTACAAGAACGGTTTCGGCCCCTTCGCCAGCGATGTCATCCGTGTACCCATGTCCTACCCCCTGCGCGATCAGCTCTCCGGCGCCGACGCCGCCGCCGAGGCCATCCGCACCATTGAGCTCGAGGTCGGCGCTGAGAACCTGGCCTGCGTGGTAATCGAGCCGATCCAGGGCGAGGGCGGCTTCATCGTTCCCGCCGAGGGCTTCCTGCCTGCCATCAGCCAGTGGTGCACCGACAACAACGTCGTCTTCATCGCCGATGAGATCCAGGCCGGCATGTGCCGCACAGGTGCCTGGTTCGCCGTCGACCACGAGGGCGTCGTACCGGACCTCATCACCACCGCCAAGGGCATCGCCGCGGGCATGCCACTGTCCGCCGTCACCGGCCGCGCCGAGATCATGGATGCTCCCGTCGTCGGCGGCCTGGGCGGCACCTACACCGGCAACCCCGTCGCCTGCGCCGCAGCCCTCGCCTCCCTGGCAGAGATGGAAGAGCACGACCTCTCCGGACGCGCCCGCGAGATCGAGGCCATCATCCGGGAGGTCCTCGAGCCCCTGACCAGCGAAGGCACCGTCGCCGAGGTCCGTGGCCGCGGCGGCATGGTCGCCCTCGAGCTTATCGACGCCGCCGGCAAGCCCGCCGCCGCCCTCACCGCCGCCGTCGCCGCAGAACTGAAGTCCCAGGGCATCCTCATCCTCACCTGCGGCATGGACGGCAACGTCATCCGCCTCCTCCCCTCGCTGGTCATCAGCGAAGACCTCCTGCGTGAGGGCCTCGACGCCCTCGCCGCTTCGATCCGCGCCAATGCCTAAGCGAGACACCTACATGATCTACCCCGATTCCCTCCCCCAAGACCTGCCCACCGGCGTATGGCTTGGCCTGGATAACCGCCCGGCAGCCTCCGGCGAGACCTTCCCCGTCGAAGATCCCGCCACCGGCTCTGTCATCGCCGACGTCGCCAACGCGGACTCTGCCGAATGGAACACAGCCCTCGATGCCGCAGTCGCCGCCCAGGATGAGTGGGCCGCATGGGCCCCGCGCCGCCGCGCCGACGTGCTCTCCGCCATCTTCGCCGAAATCACCCGCCGCGCAGAAGATTTCGCCACCGTCATGACCTTGGAAATGGGCAAACCCCTCGCCGAGTCCCGCGGCGAGGTCGCCTACGGCGCCGAGTACTTCCGCTGGTTCGCTGAGGAGGCCGTCCGCCTCCCCGGCCGCGTCAACCAATCCCCCGGCGGCCTCGGCTACATGAGCGTCACCCGCACCCCCGTCGGCCCCGTCCTGGCGATCACTCCGTGGAACTTCCCGCTGGCCATGGCCACCCGCAAGATCGCCCCAGCCCTGGCTGCTGGCTGCCCCGTCTTGGTCAAGCCCGCCATGGAAACCCCCCTGACGTTGCTGCTGCTCGGACAGGTCTTCGCCGAAGTCTTCGCGCGTTTCGACGTCCCCGCCGGCCTCGTCTCCATCATCCCCACCACCCGCGCCGCCGAAATGTCCGCCGAGCTCATGGCCGACCCCCGTCTGCGCAAGGTCACCTTCACTGGCTCCACTCCGGTCGGCCGCCAACTGGTCCGCCAGTCCGCCGACAACCTGCTACACACCTCCATGGAGCTGGGCGGCAATGCTCCCTTCGTCGTCGCCGCCGATGCCGATCTGGACCAGGCCGTCGAGGGTGCCATCATGGCGAAAATGCGCAACGGCGGCGAAGCCTGCACCGCCGCCAACCGCATCTACGTCGACGCTTCCGTTGCGGCTGAGTTCACCGAGCGCTTCGCCGCCCGCATGGCCAGCTACCGCACCGGTCACGGCCTCGAAGAAGGTTCCACGCTCGGCCCCATCATCACCGCCAAACAACGAGATCGAATCGCCTCGCTTGTCGACGCCGCCGTCACCGACGGCGCCACCATCGTCACCGGTGGACACGCCGTCGACGGCCCCGGCTACTTCTTCGAACCCACCGTCCTCACCGACGTCCCGGCCGGCGCCGACATCCTCACCCAGGAAATCTTCGGCCCCGTCATCACCGTGACCACCTTCTCCGGGTTGGAAGAAGGCGTGCGCCTGGCTAACGACACCGAGTTCGGCCTCGCTGCTTATGCCTTCAGCGGTTCCTTCGAAGGCGCCGCTTACCTAGCCGCCAACCTCCAAGCCGGCATGGTCGGCATCAACCGCTTCGCCATTTCCGATCCCGGCGCCCCTTTCGGCGGCATCGGCCAATCCGGCTTCGGCCGCGAGGGTGGAGTGGAAGGCATCGAGGAGTACCTCGACGTCAAGTACATCGCCACCCCCAACATTGAGAAAGGCCCCGGGCTATGACCGCACCTTCCAATCCAATAGCTAAGGCCACGCACTCCGCTGGCCTGACCTTCTGGCAGGGCGTCGCCCTCATCTTCGGCACCAACATCGGTGCCGGTATCTTGAGCTTGCCGTACGCAGGCCGCAACGGAGGCTTCCTCGCCCTCATCGTCGCCCTGCTCATCGCCGGCACCTTGACGACGATCTCCATGCTCTACGTCGCCGAAGTCTCCCTCCGCACCCGCGAACCCTTCCAGCTTTCCGGACTCGCCGAGAAGTACCTAGGACAAGTGGGCCGCTGGCTCGTCTTTGCCGCCATCGTGGTCAACGGCGTCGGCGCCTTGATCGCCTACGCCGCCGGCTCGGGCATGCTGCTCAACAACATCTTCGGACTCAACCCCGTGATCGGCACCCTGATCTTCTACGCCATCGGCTCCCTCATCATGTGGAAGGGCCTGCACGCCACTGGCGTCGTCGAAGCCATCATCACCATCGGAATGGCCGCGATCATCATCGTGTTGGTCGGCTGGACCGTCCTCGGCCCTGGCATTAGCTTCACCAACCTGGCGGTGTTCCACCCATACTTCATCATCCCCATCATGAACCTGGCGGTGTTCACCTTCCTGGCTCAGTACGTCGTTCCCGAGCTGGCCCGCGGAATGGAGCACTCTCCGGAGACCCTCCCCCGTGCCATCATCGTCGGAATGCTCGCCACCGGCTTCACCCTCGCCCTGGTGCCGTTTGCGGCCCTCGGCCTCATGGGCACCTCCGTTACCGAAGTGGTCACCATCGCCTGGGGCGAACGACTCGGCCCGGTCGCTTACTACCTGGCCAATATCTTCGCGCTCGCCGCCATGTTGACCTCGTTCCTCGCCATTGGCTTCACGATGATGCGCAACGTCATGAACATGTTCCACTGGGAGGAATTCGGCTGGAAGCGCATCGCCGCCCTCGCCCTCACCGTCATTCCCCCAGTTGCGATCGTCTTCGCCGGGATGGGTGGCTTCGTCGCCGCACTGACCTACGCCGGTGGCTTCGCCGGAGCAGTCATGTCCGTCATCCCTGTCCTGCTCTTGCGCGTCTCCCGCAAGCATGGCGACCGCATCCCTGTTTGGACCGCCGGCTGGGTAGCCAACCCCGCGATCCAATGGACGATCATCGTCGTCTACGTCGCGGCCTTCATCTACTCAATCCTCTCCCTCACCGGCGTCGTCCCGGAGGGTTGGGCTTAAAAACGCATCGCTTTAGAAAAGGTCAGGCTGCGGCCTGGCCTTTTAGGTCTCCTTGCTATCGAGGGGGCGTCCCCACTCGGCGCAGTCAGAACGCTCACGGGGCGGTGGTGGCCCTTCCCGCTCGATCTGCTCTGTCTTCTGGGCTTGGGACTCCGAGCGGATCCTCGCCCTGCGCTTGGCTATCCGTTGGGACACCGTTTGCAGCCACCGCCGCTCACTAGCAGCTAACGGCCCATCCCCCTCGGATTCTGCCCAGGACCCGTCATCAAACAAGAAGTACTTCCGCCTCGTCAGCGGGTCCATCACGTAGGTCACCCGACGATCAGTCTTGACCGCATGGTGCTTGACACACAATGGGGCGAGGTTGGCTGCTGTGGTGGGCCCGCCATCGGCGTGATTGATCCGGTGATCCATCTGTGCTCGATGAGCAGGGGCATCACACCCACCGACTGCACACGTCCCATCAAGGCCGATGACGAGGGAGCGGATATTCGCGGGGGTGGCATACGCCGACGAGACTTTCTGAGCAATCGCATCGAGATCAATCTCCACATCAACCCGGTTAAGCAGATCTTCGGTCTGCTTTGCGGTGAGGTACCCGACCCCGGAGACCCATGCTGGAGCATTCGGGATATCGGATGCTCGGTAGATGTTGAGGGTGACATTCGTTGACCCCTCACCCCTCATCAAGGCCACGAAGGCGTCTGCCTGACTGATCCCATGGGCGATGGCGTGCTTGCGGATACGAAGGTCGATTTCTTGGGCGACGACCCCATCAAGATCAGCATGCAGGAAGCCCCGGCCGTCGTCGAAGGAGATCGAGACACTATCAACCGGTTGTGGGGCGGGATCCTCGGAGGAGATCGACTCATCGAGCATGGTGATGATCGCATTCAGTCGGTTTTTGATCTTGCCTGGGGTGGGCAGGATCTGATTCGTCCGAGTAGGCGTGAGGAATTCTGCTAGTTCGGTATCGATGAGGTCGAGGTGTTCGGTGATGGTGGTGTCTGCTTTACACAACACACCGTCAATCGTCTTCAAGCGGACAAGGTCGAGGTGGAAGTACTCCTCCTGAATCTCCTTCAACTTCGGCAGCTCGTTAAGCCGTTGGTGGGCGCTGATCGCGGACATGAGGTAGTGATCCCCACGCCCCAGAGAACGCCGTAGCTTAGCGAGGACGATGTCAATGTCCTCATCACCATTGGGGAGGACTGATTGCCAGAGTTTGTGGTCTTCTTGGCGTATCTGTGTTCCCCGCCGGGCTACTGGGTCATGAGGTGAGCTGACCGCGAAGTAGTGCTGGGGGCCGGCGGCTGCCTCTTTCAGGTGCGCCTCCACCATGGAAAAGCCAATCTCAAGCGTGAGTGGTAGCGCTTTGCCTGGGTAGAAAATGTCACTGCTCATGTTCACTCACCCCCTTGCCCCTTCGATTAGGTGTTCTAACTCCAATAGTAGAACACAGAATCGAAGTACGCAAGGGGTAGGGCAATGTTTTTGTCCAGGTGGCGCATGTTCAGTGCTGGCAGACTGGCCGCGTTGGCGCTAGTCAGAGGGCTGTGGTGTGCGCAGCTGCGCACACCACTTCACCTGGAAGTCGTAAGTATTAATCTCGCAACTCCCAGGTGATCTCCTCCCTACTTCTGGACGTAGTACAGCTGCTTGTTCACGAACTCATCCATGCCGAGTGGGCCGAGCTCGCGGCCGTAGCCGGAGCGTTTGACGCCACCGAAGGGCAGTTCGGCGCCTTCACCGGCGGGGGTGTTGACGTTGGCCATGCCTACTTCAAGTTCGCGGGCGATCTTCTCGGCGCGCAGCTGGTCGCGGGAGAAGACGGCGCCGCCGAGGCCGAAGGGGCTGTCGTTGGCCACGGCGAGTGCCTCGTCGTCGGAACTGACGCGGTAGACGACGGCGACGGGACCGAAGAATTCGACGTGGTGGGATTCCATATCGGGGGTGATGTCGGTGATGACGGCCGGGGAGAAGAAGGCGGCGTCGCCAAGCACTCCCCCGGCGCGCAGTGTGGCACCTTCCTCGACGGCCTTTTGTACCTGCGCATTGAGGCCTTCAGCGGCGGAGCGGGAGGACAGCGGCATGTAGACGCTGGGACCCGCGGTGTCGGGGGAACCCGGCTCCATTGCTTCGGCGAGGCGGACGAGTTCGGCGACGAAGTCGTCGTAGATGTCATCCATGACGATGAGGCGCTTGTTGGAGTTGCAGGCTTGGCCAGTGTTGTACATGCGGGTGGACCAAGCGAGCTGGGCGGCGGCGGTTACGTCGTCGGTGTCAAGTACGACGTAGGGGTCGGAGCCGCCGAGTTCGAGGACGGCCTTCTTGAGGTGCTTGCCGGCGAGGGAGGCAATGATGGACCCGGCGCGCTCGGAGCCTGTTAGGGAGACGCCTTGGATGCGGGGGTCGGCGATGATGGTGGCGATCTGATCATGGCTGGCGAAGACATTGACGTAGCCTCCGACCGGCACACCGGCATCGCGGAAGATGTCATCGACGGCTTGGGCTGAGGTCGGGCAGATTTCAGCGTGCTTGAGCACAATCGTGTTGCCAAGCATGAGGTTCGGTCCGGCGAATCGGGCGATCTGATAGTAGGGGAAGTTCCAAGGCATGATGCCCAAGAGGGCGCCGATGGGGCGGCGCTTGATCATGGCTGTAGCGCCGTCGGCGGTGCTGATGGCCTGGTCGGCCGTGAACTGGGCGCCGTTGTCTGCGTAGTAGCGCAGGATAGCGGCGGAGAACTCGGCTTCCTCGATGCCTTCGGAAATCGGCTTGCCCATTTCTCGCGAGATGATTTCGGCAAGCTCCTGCTTGCGGGATTCGAAGAGGTCAGCGGCACGGTGTACCGCGGAAGCACGCTCGGAAATATCGAGGGCTGACCAGTCCCGATAGGCCGAATGAGCGGATTCAACGGCCGCAGCCACCTCGGCATCGGTCGCGGTTGGGAAGCGTTCCAGCACCTCCCCGGTAGCGGGGCTTTCGACACGGTAGCCGGTTTCCTTGGTGGACATGTTGTGAACTCCTAGAGGTGGTGTGATTAGACGAGGACGGGTGTTTCAGGTTCCAGGTCAGAGCGTTCCTTCCGGAGCGTCTCGCCGCAGAAGAAGGCCGGGTGCCGGAAGCGGGTGAATACCATGAGGACGACGCCAAGCAGTAGGACTCCCATTCCGAGGACGAAGACGGTGCCTACGCCAGCGATGGAAGATCCCGAGCCGTAGGAAGGATCGATGGAGTCGATGGCGGTGATAAAGAACATCACCAGCAAGAACATGCCACCGAGTCCCGGGCAGACCAGCTTGAACAGGATGTTGCGGGGCGAGCTCAGCAGCTCGTGGCGGAAGTACCACACGCAGGCGAGGGCGGTAACGCCATAGTAGAAGCAGATCATCAGGCCGAGGGCGGTGATGGTGTCCCACAGGGCGTTTTCGGAGAGCAACCGGGTGACGGTGTAGAAGATGGTGGCGCCGGCGGCAGACGCGACCGTCGCCACGCTGGGTGAGCGGAAGCGGGGGCTGATCTTGGAGAATACTGGCGGGAGGGCCCGGTAATAGCCCATGGCCAGGAGGGTGCGGGCCGGAGAGACCATGGTGGATTGCAGGGAGGCAAACGAGCTTGACACGACGGCGACCGACATGAGGATGGCCATCGGGCCGAGCACTGGGTTGGCCAGGGCAGCGAAGATGGATTCCTGATTGTCGGGGTTTCCAGCGCCAAGTCCCTCGGTTCCCGTTCCAGCCCAGGCGATGATGGCGACGGCGGTGAGGATGTAGAAGGTAATGATGATGAGGATGGTAAAGGTGGCGGCGCGGCCGGGGGTCTTCTCCGGATCCTTGGTTTCCTCATTCATGGTGAGGGTGACGTCCCACCCCCAGAACATGAAGATCGAGAGGGAAATACCGGCGGCAATAAGGGAGAAGTTGCCGATGTTCAGCGGGTTGAACCAGGAGGCATGAACCGGAGTGAAGTCGAAACCTCCGTTGTTGTATGCCTGCCAGAGAGCCGAGACATCGAATACCGCCAGGGCGAGCAGCTGCGCGCCAACAAGGATGTACTGGACTTTCTGCGTGGATTCCAGGCCGCGATAGGAAATGTAGGCGGCGAAGGAAATAAGCACGATGGTCGTGGGGATGTTCACCCAGAGGTTGTGGGTGAGGTCGGCGATCTCCGGACGACCGGTGATCTGGGCGATGAGGAGGTAGAGAAAGTCGACGGCCACGGCCGCAAGGTTGGACAGCACGATGACGGTGGCGGTGATGAGCCCCCAGCCGCCCATCCATCCGACCCACGGGCCAAACGCCTTGGTAGCCCACGTGAAGGACGTGCCCGAATCGGGCAGACGGTTGTTGAGCTCACGGTAAGCGAAGGCCACCAGCAGCATAGGGATGAAGCCCAGCAGGAGGATCGCTGGGACATATTCGCCGACGGCCGCGATCGTGGGACCTAGGCCTGAGGTCAGCGTGTAGGTCGGGGCAATACAGCTGACACCGATGACGACGGCGCCGATAAGCCCTACTCGGCCCGTGGCTAACCCCTTTGCCGAGGTATTTTGCTCGCTCATAATGACCCGCCTCCTTCTTCGTAGATGTAGCCAGCTGGCACGACGAGCATGGGCACCGGGATGGTGCGCAGGATTTTGGCCGCCGTGGTGCCAATGAAGATGCGGCCGTTGACCGCCATGCGTGAGGAACCAACCACGACGACGTCGCCCTTTTGCCAGTCGAGCTGCTGCATCGCCTGCTCGATGGAGTCGCCGGCGGCGATGATCGTCGTGGCAGCGCCCGATTCGACCATCTCCCCCGCCAACTCGGTGAGGCGTGCATCGCCGAGTGCGCGGACGTCGTCAAGCACTGTCGCATCGCTGAGCACCAGCGAGGCCAGGCGCAACGGCACTCCGCGACGGCGGGCGCGGTCGACGGCGAGACCGACGACGTCGGGCGCGCCGGGTCGGGAGCCGAACATGGCAGTGAAACGAGTGGTGGGGCCGGTGTAATCGAAGCCTGCCGGGGCGAGCGCCACCGGCACACTGGAGGAATGCAGGAGGGCATTGGCTACCGAACCGACGCGGAACCGGCTGAGGATGGCTCCGTCGCGGGCACCGACCACGATGAGGTCGGCGCCTAGTTCGAGCGCGGTTCGGTGGAGGGTCTCGGCCTCCGATTCGCCCGCCACGATGCGTCCGGTGGCTGAGATGCCCTCCGGCACGCGGTCGAGGGCATCCTGCAGCCATTGCGCCATCTGCTCCTCGACGATCGACGAGTAGCCACGATCGTGCGGGTACGTGCCCGAATAGGGGTTGTCAACGGGGACAACCATGACAATATCGATGTGGACATCGCGGCCCTGCGCCAGCGATATAGCCAGGTTGAGCGCGTCGCGTCCGAAATGGGTTGCCACGTAGCCGACGAGGAATCGTCCCTTGGGGGTGCGCATCGCACTCACTCCTGGTCCAGGATGTGCTTTGCGACGGCCTCGCCCATGCGGATGGCACCATCCACATGCTGGTAGCCTTCCCCAGCGATGTCCGAGCAGGCGTAATGGATGGGGCCGGTGGGCTGGTTCTGCAGGTGACCCCAGCGCGAGAGTCCTCCCAGGTCATAGCTGGTGGCGTAGGCACCGCGGGTCCATTCCTCGGCGGCCATGTCAGAGAGGTAGAAGGCGATGGGGTTCTTTGTCTCCTCGCCCAGGTAGAGCGACATCGCCTCGAGGATGGCGGCCTTGCGCTCCTCGGCGGGCAGATGCCACATTTGCTCGGCATAAACATCCGATACGAAACCGACGAGCGTGCCGTAGGGGTCTTCCTGATCGCCGGAGTAGTTGGTGTTGTCGTAGACCTCCTGGACCAGGCGCCCGCCGCCGAAGCCGGTGCCGGACAGGCCCTTTTCGCGCCAGAAGGGGGTGTCATACACGGCGTGAACCTTGATGACGAGGCCCATGGAAATGTGCTGATGAGCGATGTGCTGATCGCGGGGCAGCGGCGGGGTGTAGCTGATGCGGCTGTAGAGGTTCGGCGGAATGGCGAGCACGACGTAGCGAGCGTTAACAATGGCCTTGTCTGAGTAGGCGGTGACGTTGCCAGGACCGCCATTGTTGTCGACGCCGTTGCGAACATCGGCTTTGACCTTGTTCAGCGGGTCAGCGGTGGTGGCATCGGGGGTCGCCCAGGTAAGCGATCGCACCGGGGAGCCAAGGATGACGTCGTCGCCCAGTTCCTGTGCCATGGTCAGGGAGACGGACTGCATGCCGCCATCGACGCGGGCATCAAGGATGAAATCTTCATCCACCAGGTTGGAGAAAGAGCCTGCCGACGCCGCCATCAGCGCCGCCTGCAAGGCGGAAAAGGTCCGCGAGGGCTTGGTCAACATTCCGGAGGCCACGTAGATGGAGACGTTGTCGATCGCCTCTTCGTCGTCGCACCGCTCGGCGAGCCAGTCCCGGAAGGAAATGGCATCAAGCTCGGCGGCGCGGGGATGCTCCCACGGCTTAGCCGGATCGATCTCGGCGACGAGTGCGTCGAGGTCAGCGATGAGCTTGTCGGCGGCCTCCCGGGTGGTGCCGGAAGTGGGAAGAACGTCGCCCTCGTACTCGTGGCGGGTGCCATCTGGGGAGACGTAGATGGACTTGCCTTCGCGGTAGCGCTGGAAGGTGCTCAAGCCCAGCTCGTCGACCAGCTCAATGAGCCGGGTTTGGTCGGGGGAAATCCACTGGCCACCGAGTTCGATGAAGTGCTCGTTGCCCTGGGCGTCGGCGACGACGCCGTTCCATGTCCGACCGCCGACGCGCTCGCGAGCTTCGAGGACGGCCACGGACAGGCCGTTTTTCTTGAGGGTGCGGGCGGCCATGAGTCCGGCGGGACCGGCTCCGATGACGACGACATCTCGGTCGAGAGTCTGAATATCGTTGGCGTTCACGATGTCTCCTGTCATTCCCGCGTCTGGCGGGGTAGTGATATACGACAATGGGGTCTGAACCCTAGAACATAATGAACGGCATTCATTATGTGTTGCCCGTCACTGTATATGATCCACGTCACGAAGGGAAGAGTCTGTCCCCAATGAATAAATCCCGGCGACCCCGCGGCCGAGGACGCCCAGCTCAGCCCGCCATTACCCGCGACGCTATCGCTGCGGCAGCCTTGAAGCTCACCCTCGAGACTGGCTACGACAAACTCACCATGTCTGCGTTGGCCCGCCACCTGGGAGTAGCCCCCAGTGCCCTCTACAACCACATCACCAACAAAGCCGAGCTCCTGGTTCTCTTGCAGGACGCCGTCATGGGGCTGGTCGATACCGAGCCCCTGTTGCGCGCCACGCGCGGCGAAATTGGTGTCGCCGATGCACTGCGCGCCTGGGCCCGCTCCTATCGCGATGTCTTCGCCGAACACACCCCCTTGGTCCAAGTCATCGCAACCCTTCCCGTCGCTGGCGCACCACGGACACAGGAAATGTACGATGCCGTCGCCGCCGCGCTGTTCTACGCCGGTGTTCCCGCCCATCAGGTCATGCCAAGGGTCGTAGCAATGGAATCCTTCATCTACGGATCCGCCTTTGATACCCAAGCCCCCGCGCACATCTTTGAAGTCCCCGCCGACGGGGGCCAGCCATTGCTTGAGTTGCGGCGGGCGACGGAGGCCTTTAAGCCAGCGCCAGCGGGCTTAGCTGGGTCAAACCCCTACTCCGAAGAGCCCTTCACCGTGGGGCTGGATTTACTGCTGGCGGACCTATAGACCTCACGTTTGACCGAGCTGCGGCGTTTACTAGGTGAGAGCTATTGATGGAAAGGTGATCACGATGGCAACGAGACACGCGTTCGTGCAGACGGTCCTGGGTGAACTGACCCTCGTCGCGGAGGATTCGGGGGTGAGTGGGATCTTCTTCCCCGGACACCGGTACCTGCCGGAAGCATCCTCGTTTGGGGCAATGGTGATCGCCGACGATGACGAGGTGTTGTCTCAGGCAGCCGAGCAGCTCTCCGAGTATTTCGCCGGTGCACGCCAGACCTTCGACGTGCCCCTGGCGGCCCACGGCGATGAGTTCTCCGAACGAGTGTGGGCGCTACTGCGCGAGATCCCCTACGGCGAAACGACCACCTACGGCGCCCTGGCTGTGCAGCTGGGCAACCGACACTTGGCTCAGCGGGTGGGCCAAGCCGTGGGACACAATCCCATCTCCATCATCATCCCCTGCCATCGCGTCATCGGTGCGGACGGCTCCCTAACCGGATTCGCCGGCGGACTAGAGCGCAAGCGGTGGCTGCTGGAGCTCGAAGAGCCCGCCGGGCAGCGCTTGTTCTAAGTAGGCTGCGAAAGATGAAAGGTCCATTCGAGCAGGCAGTGCACCAGCACGGGGCCACGATCCTTCGGGTTTGCCGCACCGTCCTGGGCTACGGCGCCGACGCCGACGATGCCTGGTCAGAGACCTTTCTCGCCGCCTTGCGCTCGTGGCCGGAACTGCCCGGCGACGCGAACGTGGAGGCGTGGCTCGTGCGAGTCGCCCAGCGCAAGTCCATCGACATCACCCGTGCCCGGCGCGCCATCCCGACTCCTGAAGTGCCGGAGCATCCCTCTTCAAGGGGCAATCCCGGCGCGGACGAGGGCATCTGGCAGGACGTGGCGCAGCTGCCAGATCGGCAGCGCCTCGCCATCGCCTACCACTATCTGGGCGGGCTGCCGCACACCGAGACTGCCCGGTTGATCGGCGGGACGGCGGAGGCCGTGCGGCGGGCGTCGGCAGATGGCATCAAGAACTTGCGCAGGACCTACTCGACGGAGGAGCCCTCATGAACCTTGCCTCTTTCCCCATTTCCCGCGCGGACCTCGACCAACTCCACGTTGAACTAGGACGACGCGCCGCGGCGGAAGGGAACCTCGACGTCGCTTATCGCATCGTGGATTCCCCGCTCGGCCCGCTGTTGTTGGCCGCGACGGAGAAAGGCCTCGTGCGTGTGGCCTTCGAGGTCGAGGGTTTCGACGCCGTCCTGACGACCATCGCCGCCAAGGTCAGTCCGCGAGTGCTGGAGGCTCCCGCGCGGCTGGACACGGTCGCCGGAGAATTAGAGGAGTACTTCTCTGGTCGCCGCCAGGTCTTCGATCTGCCCCTGGATTTCGCCCTCTCCGCGGGATTTCGCCGCGAGGTGCACAGCTTTCTCCCCCGCATCACCTACGGAAACACCCGGTCCTACAAAGAGGTCGCAGCGTTGGTGGGCAAGCCGACGGCCATTCGCGCCGTGGGAACCGCCTGCGCCACCAATCCCCTGCCGGTGATCATTCCGTGCCACCGCGTGCTGCGTTCCGATGGAACCCTGGGCGGGTACCTCGGCGGACTGGAGGCAAAATCGATCTTGCTGGACCTCGAGAAGGGAGACTCCCATGGAGCCGCTCTTCGGTGATGACCTACTTGGGCCTCCTGCGGTCGAGCTCCCGGCGGATGCACACCATGTGCCGGGCTGGCTCACCTTGGAGCAACAACGGTGGATCGTCGCCCGCTTCCACGAATGGATCCAAGGCCCGGTCCCCCTCCACTCCCCAAAGATCCGCGGGCATGACATGAGCGTACAAACGGTGTGCCTTGGCTGGCATTGGCGCCCCTACGAATACACCCGCAACGCCGTCGATGTGAACGGACATCGAGTCCTCGACTTCCCCGAATGGATGGTACGGCTGGGCCGCCAGGCCCTCATTGCCGCCACTGGCGACCACGACGCTGGGGCCACCTACACCCCAGACACCGCGCTGGTGAATTACTACGCCGACACCGCCAAGATGGGGATGCACCAAGACCGGGAGGAACGCTCCCCCGCCCCGGTCATTTCCCTCTCCATCGGAGATTCCTGCAAGTTTCGCTTCGGCAACACCAACAACCGTAGTAAGCCCTATCACGACATCGATCTCGCCTCCGGCGATCTCTTCGTTTTCGGTGGCCCAGCCCGGCTGGCTTATCACGGCGTGCCAAAGATCTATCCGCATACTGCGCCGCCCGACTGCGGGCTGGCGTCAGGCAGGCTCAACATCACCCTGCGGGAAACAGGGTTGACTGACTGACGACGCCGCCGTGGGCTCGAGGCACGGGGGTAAAGTAGCTGGGGAACAGAATCTTTTCCACTCTTGGCAACCCGAGGAAGTCCCGTGCATCGGCCCCCAGCAGTCCGCACCGTCCGCCACGACATCAACACGAAGCCGTTCATCGTGATTTGGGAGGTGACGCGAGCCTGTGGCTTGGTGTGCAAGCACTGCCGAGCCGACGCCCAGCATGAACCACACCCCGATCAGCTGTCGACGGACGAGGGTAAGCGACTACTCGACGCGCTGTCGTCTTATGAGAAGCCCCTTCCCCTGGTTGTGCTCACGGGTGGCGATCCTTTCGAGCGGGAAGACCTCGAAGAACTTACGGCTTACGGCACGTCCAAGGGACTCAACGTGTCGCTCTCCCCGTCAGTCACCCCCAAGCTCACCCCGGAGCGCATTCGATCACTGCGGGAAGCTGGCGGCAAAGCCATGTCCATGTCACTGGACGGGGCCACCGCGCAGACCCACGATGCGTTCCGCGGATTCTCCGGCACCTTCGAGCAGACCATCGAGATGGCTCCGGTGATCAACGAGGCCGGCTATCGCCTGCAGATCAACTCCACCCTGACGCGTGACAACATTCACGAGGCCCCAGCGCTACTGAAGAAGGTCATCGAGATGGGCGCGAAGATGTGGTACGTCTTCTTCCTCGTACCCACTGGCCGAGGAGCAGCACTCAATTGTTTGTCACCGGAAGAGCGTGAAGACGTCCTCAACTGGCTAGTTGATATCTCGGACCGCATCGCCATCAAAACGACCGAGGCCCCGCAGTACCGCCGGGTGGTTCTGCAACGCCGCGAGGCCGAGGAGTCCGGAGCACCGAAGTATGCGGGCGGGCCGCTTTACGAGAACCTCACCCAACAGACCACCGCCCTGCTTGGCGAACACGCGGCGAAGCCACGTCCGCCGCGCTCCCCCATGGCAGTGAACTCGGGCTCTGGTTTCGCCTTCATCGACCACGTCGGCGACGTTTACCCCAACGGTTTCCTCCCCCTGCACTGCGGAAACGTCAAAGATACCGATTTTCCAGAGATCTACACCGAATCACCGGTGTTCAAAGAGCTCCGTGACCCCGACAATTGGCACGGAAAGTGCAGCGTGTGCGGATTCCACACCGTCTGCGGAGGTTCACGTTCGACAGCGTTCGCACTGACCGGTGACTACCGAGCTTCCGACCCAACCTGCGTCTACGTCCCACCCGGGTGGGAAGCCGACTCAACAGCTAAGGAGTCGGGGGTGCGCACCCCGCCGTTGAAACTCACTGTCGTGGAAGGTCCGACGTCGATTTAGGATCGGGTGTCCTGCTCTACTTCATGCGTGCCCCTATTGAACGAACCGCCATCGCTCGTTGGTCTCCGCATCCACTAGCACCAGAGTCGAAGGGTCGGGCTGCTCGACGAGACGTTGCCCGCTCAACGCATTCCGCATGTCTTCCTGCGCGTTGGTTGTATCGGGGCAGGCCATACGGGTCGATCCTAAAAGGCCGAAATCGATGGTCTTTGGTTCACCAGTTGAAATGACAGCCTCACCGAAAATCCGGTTGCACGAATCCGTGCCGCTCAGCTTGTCTCCCTCGATTCGGAAGTTGGCGGTGCGGTCGGTCTCTAGGTGCCAGTCAATGTCTGAGATCGGTGCTGGTCCGCGACATGCCGACAACACCGCTGTCATAGCGACCGCCAGCCCGACCACGGTAGCGCCCATAATCAATTGTCGTCTTTTCATTACTTAACCTGCCTTTCTATGGGAGTCTTCTACTGGTGGAAACAATGCCCACCATGTTGTCCCCGACGGCTCATCGATTCTCGAGGTGCCTAGCCCTCCAGCTTCTCCCCCACTTCGAGCCATTCCATCTCGAGGGCTTCCCGCTCGGCGTGGGCTTCTTGGAGTGCAGCATTGGCGGAGGAGATGAGGGAGTAGTCCGGGTCGGCGGCGGAGGAGGCGACGGCCATGTCTTGCTCGAAGGTGGCGATGCGTTCGTCGAGCTTGCTCATTTTGCGTTCGAGGCCGTTGAGCTGCTTTTTTAGCTCGCGTTGCTCTTGGGAACTCAGGCCGGAGGACTTCTCCGGTGCTGCGGGCGCCATCTTGTCGCCGAAGTCCAGGGGGCCGGAGCCAGCGGCGGCGGCCATGGCTCGGCGTTGCTCTAGGTACTGTTCGATGCCGCCGGGCAGGTTGGTGAGGGTGCCGTCGCCGAACAGCGCCCAGGTGTTGTCGGCGATGCGCTCGATGAGGTAGCGGTCGTGGGAGATGACGACGAGGGTGCCCGGCCAAGAGTCCAGGAGGGACTCAAGTTCCTGGAGGGTGTCGATGTCGAGGTCATTGGTGGGTTCGTCGAGGAGCAGGACGTTGGGTTCGGCCATGAGGACGCGGGTGAGTTGGAGGCGTCGGCGTTCGCCTCCGGAGAGGTCGCCGACGGGGGTGCGTTGGCGTTTGGCGGAAAACCCCAGGCGTTCGGCGAGTTGGGAGGCGGAGATTTCTTTATTGCCTAGCTGGACGTAGCTGGCGACGTCCTCGACGGCGTCGAGAAGCCGCATGGCAGGGTCGAGGTCGTCGAGTTCCTGGCGCAGCCACCCGAGTCGCACGGTCCGGCCTTCGATGCGTTTGCCGGCGCTGAGCTGGTGTTCACCGGCGAGGGTGCGCAGCAACGTTGTTTTTCCGGAGCCATTGACGCCGACGAGGCCGATTCTTTCGCCGGGGGCGAGGCGCCACGTGAGGTCGTCGACAAGCAGACGCCCATCGGGCGTTTCCACCCGGGCGTCTTCCAGCTCGATGACGACTTTTCCTTGGCGTTGGCGGGAGAATGCGGTGAGTTCGACGCTGTCCCGTGGGTCGGGCACGTTGGCGATGAGGGCCTCGGCGGCTTCGATGCGGTAGCGGGGTTTGGAGGTGCGGGCCGGGGCGCCGCGGCGCAGCCAGGCCAATTCCTTGCGGGCGAGGTTCTGGCGGCGCTGCTCGATGGCGTCGGCCTGGCGGGCCCGCTCGGCGCGGGCGAAGGTCCAATCGTTGTAGCCGCCCTCGTAGGCGTCGACCTGGCCATCGTGGACTTCCCAGGTGAGGGTGGCAATCGTGTCGAGGAACCAGCGGTCGTGGGTGACCACGACGACGGTGAGTTTGCGGCTGATGAGGTGGTCGGCCAGCCATTGCACACCTTCGACGTCGAGGTGGTTGGTGGGCTCGTCGAGGACGATGAGGTCGAGGTCGCGGACGAGCGCGGCGGCGAGGCTGACGCGGCGGCGCTCACCTCCGGAGAGTCCACCAACCGCGGTGTCCAGGCCGAGCTCTGCCACGCCGAGGCCGCCGAGGACTTCGCGGACGCGGGCGTCGGAGGCCCATTCGAAGGTCTGCAGGCCGAGTGGTTTAAGCACGACGTCGGCGATGGTGTCGGTGTCGACGAGCTCGGATCGCTGGGTGACCACGGCCATCCGCAGCTCGGAGTTGTGGGAGACGCGTCCCTCATCGGGTGGCTCGATGCCCGTGAGCACCTCCAGCAGCGTCGTCTTGCCGCCGCCGTTGAGCCCCACGACCCCGATGCGATCGCCAGTTTGCACGCCGAGGCTGACGCCGTCGAGCAGGGTTTTTAGGCCCCACGTTTTGGAAACGTTCTCGAGGTTGATGAGGTTGACCATGCCGGTGAGCCTAGTCGAATGGTTAGTCGAGGACGTACGCGCCCTTGGTGGGGCCGTGTGCGACGGCTCCGGAGTAGAGTCCCTCGGCCAAGAGGTCGTCGAGGAGGTCGCGGGCGTGCAGCTCAGAGGAGCAGAGGAAGGCGCAGGTGGGGCCCGATCCCGACACGATCGCGGCCAGTGCCCCGGCCTGTTGGCCCAGCTTCAGGGTGCGGGCAATGTCACTGCGTAGGCTCACGGCCGCAGCCTGCAGGTCGTTGACCAACCAGGGTGCGAGTTGTTCCGGCGAACCACTCATCAGCGCCTTCGACAGTTCCGTCGTGTCCAGGGAAGGCGACAGGTCACGGCCCTGCGCGCGTAGTTCGTCGAGGTGGCTGAACACCCGCGGGGTGGACAGACCCTTCTTAGAAAAAACCAGCGCCCAGTGGTAATTACCGCGCGAGAGCATGTGGGTGAGCTGCTCGCCGCGCCCGGTGCCCAGCATCGTCCCGCCGCGCAGGGTAAAGGGCACATCGGAGCCGAGTTCGCCGGCGAGGGCGTCCAGGTCCGCCGGGTCGAGGGGCGGGAGGTAGTCGCTGAGCAGGGCTTGGGTGGCCACCAGCGCGGCCGCCGCGTCGGCCGATCCGCCGGCCATGCCGCCGGCCGTCGGGATGCCTTTGCGGATGTGGATGCGCACCGAGGGAGCGGATTCGAGCCCCCGGGCCCGGTAGGCGTCCACGAGCTTATCGACGCCCCGCCACGCCAGGTTCGTCGGATTGCACGGCACGTACCTCGCGTCGAGGCCAGTCACCGTCAGGTCGGAGACGATGCTGCCCTCGCGCACCTCAACGTCCTCGTCGATGAGCAATGAAAGGGTGTCGTGGAGGTCGAGGGACTGGAAGACGGTGACCAGTTCGTGGAATCCATCCTCGCGCGCGTCCCCCACCCCGAGGTGGAGGTTGACCTTGCCGTGGGCGCGGGCAGCGATCTCACGCATCGCTACAGCCCAGCCAGCCGGACGAAGTCGGCGACGGAGAGCTTCTCCCCGCGCAGCTGCGGGTCGATCCCGGCGGCGTGCAGCGCCGCTTCGGCGGCGGCCCCGCCGCCGTAGTGGCCGGACAGTGCGGCACGGAGGGTTTTGCGGCGCTGGGCAAAGGCGGCGTCGATAAGCGGCCACACGCGGGCCCGGGATTCTTCCGTGATCGGCCACGGCGGATTGACGTAGCGATCGATGCGGACCAGTCCCGATTCGATCTTTGGGGCGGGCCAGAAGACGCTTTTGCCGATGGCCCCGGCGCGCTTGACATCGCCATAGAAGGCGGCTTTGACGCTGGGCACGCCGTAGATTTTGGAACCTGGGGTGGCCGCGAGGCGATCGGCGACCTCGGCCTGGACCATGACGAGGACGCGGCGGATCGACGGAAAAGTCGCCAGAAGGTGCAGCAACACCGGGACCGAGACGTTGTACGGGAGGTTGGCCACCAGGGCGGTCGGTTCCTGCAGGTCATCGGCGGTGATTTTGAGGGCATCCCGGCCGACGATGGTCAGGCGTGAGGCGTAGGGGGCCGCGCGCCAGGCCACGGTGTGTGGGAGCTCGGCGGCGAGGCGATCGTCGATCTCCACGGCGGTGACCCTGTCCGCGGTATCCAGCAACGCCAGGGTCAGTGATCCCAGGCCGGGGCCAACCTCGACGACGTGATCGCTGGGGTCCAGGTCCGCGGCCGCGACGATGCGGCGCACCGTATTCGGATCGTGCACGAAGTTCTGGCCGAGCTTCTTCGTCGGGGTGACGTTGAGCTTCTCCGCCAGAGTGCGGATCTCCACGGGGCCGAGGAGGTCGGCGGGCTGCGCGCTGCTGGAGGTCATAGAGACCAATCTAGTGCACGCCTTAGGCGGCTTAACGCAGGCCCATGCGGGACGTACACGCGGGCCACGCGCCCCAACCCTGGGAGGCCTGCACCTTCGAGGCGATCTCGATCTGCTGCTCGCGGGTGGCCTGGTCGGCCGTCGCCGCATACTGGCCGCCGCCGTGGGCAGTCCAGGTGGAGGCGGAGAACTGCAGGCCGCCGTAGTAGCCATTGCCGGTGTTGATGGACCAGTTGCCGCCGGCCTCGCACTGCGCGAGGGTGTCCCACACGGAGCCGGACGCCACCGACGGAGCGGCCTTGGTGCCACGGGAGATGGTCGCCGGGGTCGACGGGGTGATGTCGACCTCCTTGATGATGTCCCGGGCGGTCTCCACGCCATTGACCGTGGTGATGCGGTGGGTGGTCTCCCGCACGCCCGGCACGGCCGGGGTGATGACGGTTTCCTTACCTTCCGCGGTCTGCGGATCATCGATGTAATGCGGCTCGGCTTCGTAATCGCCGGTCTCCGTGGATTCGGTGATATCGATCCGCTGGACATCCACCTTGAGGTTATTACTCACCGGGGTATCCAGTGCCGGGCTTACCTGATCGTGCTTACCCAGGGTGATGCCGCGGGCCGCGAGCAAATCCTTGACGGTAGCGGCTGCCACCTCGGTGTAGACGGTCTGGCCGCCATCAGTGACCGAGACAATCTTCGGGGTGGTGACCTCGACGCGCATCTGATCGGTCAGCCGGGCATCAGCATTGTCCACGTGAGCGGCCGGGGTGACCCCGTCGAGCTCGCCAATGAGGTCCTGCACCGTCAGCGCGGTGGAGGTGACCTCGGTTTGCTTGCCATCGATGACCACGGCGACGGGCTTCGCGGTACGAACAGTGATGGTTTCCCCCTTGGCCAGCGATTCGCTGGGGGCAGGGTAAACAAGATCCTGACCATTGATGGTGACCCCGGCAGCATCCAGAGCGCCGGCCACGTCGCGGGACAAGGTGGTCAGCTCGGTGCGGTCACCGTTGACATCCACCACGACGTCCTTGGCCATCGCGGCGGTGGTGATGCCACCGACGGCCAGCACGCCGACAACGCCGCCGGCTGCAATGCGAGCGGGCAGAGAGATGGTCAAGGGGTTGAGGCGCTTGATCTGGTTGTTGTTATGAAGACCCATGGGGAAAATTCAGTCTCGTTTTCTCAGTCGTGTTTTCTCACTGTGGAAAATCGGCCAATGGTCACAGTACGGTAACATTCGCCGATCGTCCAGTATCATTTCCCGCGCGATACCTCTTGCAACACTCAAGCCACATGCGCACCTAGAGATACACGGTGTCGAAAGTCTCGCTCAGTTCTACCGCTAGTTCCTCCGGCTCCATCCCCCGTGCCTTCGCCACACACAACGCCGTGTGCCCAATGATCGCCGGCTCATTCCGGCCACCCCGGAAGGGCTCCGGCGTCATGTACGGCGCATCCGTCTCGATGAGCAGCTGGCCCCGCGGAGCCAGCCTGGCCGCCTCCCGCAGCTCCTCGTTGCGCTTGAACGTCACGTTGCCCGCGAAACTCAGCACGTAACCACGCGCCAATGCCTCCTCAGCCATGTCCAGTGGCGAAGAAAAGCAATGCAAGATCGTGTGATTGGGCTGCGGGGCATCGGCGAGGACCCGCATGAGCTCCTCATCGGCTTCCCGATTGTGAATCATCAGCGCCTTCCCCGACTCCACCGCCAAGTCAATGTGCCAGCGCAGCGCCTCCTCCTGCACATCGAGCGGCGCCGTCGACTCCGGCTCGTGGCGGATCCAATAGGTATCCAACCCCGTCTCCCCCACCGCCACGCATCGCGGGTCCGCGGCCATGTCCCGCAAGCGCGCCCGAGCTGCCTCGTCGAGTTCCAGTGCCCTCGTCGGATGAATCGCGCACGCGGCAAACACCCGCTCGTTGTGCTGGGCGGCGGCCAGCGCCAACTCGGCCTCCGCCAATCCGTCGCCGACGGTACACAGCTTCTCGACGCCCGCCCCTACCGCCCGCGCCACCATCGCATCCACCTCGTCGGGGGTCCGGGCCCCCGCCGAGGCGAGGTGCGTGTGCGCGTCAACGATCCCCGGGATCGTTTCTGCGGGGATCGGTACTGGACGGGGCTTCTTCTTCGACATGGCTGTCATTGTAGGGATTAGCGTGGGAGCCATGTTCACTGCCAGCGACTGGGTGTTCCACGACCTCACCCGCCCCCTGCACCCAGACCAGGAGCGTTTCCCCACCGACCCGCCAATGACCGTTCGCCCCCTGAGCACCGCCGCTGACGATGGTTTCGAGGTGACGTCCTACCAGGTGGTCGGGCCCACCGGCACGCACGTGGATGCCCCAGCCCACGTCGTCCCGGGCGGACGCACACTCGAAGGCATTCCCGCATCTCAATCGCTCCTGCCGTTGATCGTCCTCGATTCCCCCGATATCGCGGGTTGGGAGGAACGCCACGGTCGGGTTCCCGCCGGGTGTTTCGCTGCGCTTCGCGGCGGAGGCTGGACCGTGCCCGCGCTGGAAGTCATCCACTCACGCGGCGTCATCGCCATCGGCCACGACACTCTCAACACTGATTCGGCGGATGTCGTCGCCTCAGGCTCTTTCCCTGCCCAACGCTGGTGGCTGGAGCATGACCATTGGCAGATCGAGAACCTCCGCCCCCTCACGGGCTTGCCCACCATCGGCGCCTGGATCATGGTCACCTGGCCCTTGCCCGCCGGTGGTTCCGCCTTCCCGGCGCGCGTCATCGCCCTAACCCCGGCTGGCCAGGGCGAGAGGTAGCACCACCTGCCCGGTGATTCTGGCGAGGGCTTCGCCCGCCACCGTCACGGACCACCCGGTGTCCACCAGGTCCGTGACCAGCAGGATCGGGCCATCCACGGTGGGTAGGCCCGTGAAGTCCCAGTGCTCCAGGAGGCCTTTCACCCGATAGGCAGAGTTCTGCGCGGTGACTTCTCCCGTGCCGGGGCGCACGGGCAGCGTACCCACGAAGGCCATCCGGCCCACCCCGGCGACCGCTTCCGCCAGAGCCGTCACCTGAGCTGTGGCCTCCGGATCGACTGTGCCAAGCGCAATGACGCTGGTGGGCCGTTGATTCCAATCCCATTCAGCCAACACAGCAACGATTCGGGGCAACCACGTGTCTTCTTGCCACGGTGACGTCGGCCGCCACGCTTTGTCGCCGAGCAACTCTCTCAATGCCGGGCCACGAGCGATGTCATTGAGGCGACCGAGTGCTCGACCGGGCTCGACGCCGTGAATCTTGCCCTTGACGCTGATGCCGGTCGGCCATTGTTTGCGCTGGGTCAGTCGCACTCCCGGCGCGGTGAGTCGGGTGGACACCCGGCTAGCCACGGAGGCATCGACGCCCGTGTCCCAGGCCTGGCCCGTGCAGTTGTCACAGCGGCCGCAGTTACTAGTCGCAGTGACGTCATCCAGTTGGCGGCGCAGGAAGAGCAAGCGACAGCCAGAAGTGCGCTGGTATTCCATCATGGCGTTTTGCTCGGCAGTGCGGGCGGCAGCCAGACCTTGGTAGCGTGCGGCATCGTAGGTCCACGGTTGGCCGGTGGACACCCAACCGCCCCGGACCCGGTTGACCGCGCCATCGACGTCGAGGACCTTTAGCACTTGGTCGAGGCGAGAACGACTGAGATCTACCTGGCTTTCCAGTCGGATCGTCGACTGCGGCTCATCCCCTAGTACCGAGAGGAGCTGCTGAACCGTCTGCTCTTCGGGGAATGACACGGAGGCAAAGTAGCGCCAGATGTCGCGGTCTTCCGCACCGGGGAGGAGGATGACGTCGGCTCGGTCCGTGCCTCGGCCGGCGCGGCCAATCTGCTGGTAGTAGGACACCGGGGAGCTCGGTGCCCCGACGTGGACGACGAATCCCAGATCCGGTTTATCAAACCCCATGCCCAGCGCCGACGTGGCCACCAACGCCTTGAGCTCATTGGCTATCAGCGCCTGCTCCAAGCGCTCCCGCTCCCCCGCCTCTGTTCGGCCGGTGTACGCGGCGACGTTCCAGCCAGCGGCGTCGAGAGCTTCCGCCAGGTCTTCAGCCGCGGCGACCGTCAGGCAATAGATGACGCCGGAGCCTTCGAGTTCGCTCAGGTGCGTGGCCAGCCAGGCCGGGCGTTGGGTCGAATCATCCAGCTGGACCACAGATAAGTGCAGCGACTCTCTGTCCAACCCGCCCCGCAGCAGACCGGTCTCCGCTCCCAGCTGGGCCTGGACATCGGCGACCACGCGGTCGTTGGCCGTCGCCGTCGTGGCTAACACCGGCACTCCTTCCGGGAGCTCGGTCAAGAGCGTGCGGATGCGCCGATAATCCGGGCGGAAATCATGCCCCCAGTCCGAGATACAGTGCGCCTCATCCACGACTACCATGCCCACGGTGTGGGCGATGTGGGGCAGAACCTCCTCGCGGAAGCCGGGGTTGTTCAGCCGCTCCGGCGAGATAAGCAGGACATCGACCTCACCCGACACCACCTGGGCTTGGATCTCCTCCCATTCAGTCATGTTCGCGCTGTTGAGGGTGGCGGCGACGATCCCCGCTTTTCCTGCCGCCTCCACCTGGTTGCGCATGAGCGCCAACAGCGGGGAGATGATGAGCGTTGGACCCCTCCCCGCCTCCCGCAGCAATTTCGCCGCGATGAAGTACACCGCCGACTTGCCCCAGCCCGTTCGTTGCACCACGAGCATCCGCCGCCGCTGCTCGACGAGTGCTTGGATGGCCGTCCACTGATCATCGCGCAAGTGGGCGCCCTGCCCCGCGATGCCGACGAGCAGTTCGTTTGCTGTACCCCGAGTAAGCTCCATGGACTACACGCTAGACGATGCCCCCGACATTAGCCCTGAGCTGCTAATTCATCATCGATGAACCCACGCCGCGCGGCCCGGAAACCAGCCGCACCCATGAGCGCACACAAGGCCGCGAGCACAGGGAGAATGAGGTCCCAGCCGCCCAGCGCCTCACGCGCCATGCCCACTGCGAAGGGGCCGACGGCAGCGATGAGATAGCCGACTGGTTGGACAAATCCGGAGAGCCGGGCCGTGACCATGGGGACCCGACTGCGGGCGGGGATGAGCGCGATGGCCATCGGGAAGGAGAAGCCACCTACGCCGAGGAGCACTGACCAAACCAAGGGGGCAGCCGTGGCATCCCACCACAGTCCGAGGTATCCCAAGGCCATGAGGACGGCGAAGAGGATCGGTAGCCACTGAATGTTGCGCCACCGGTCAATCACCACGGGCATGACCAGCCCGCCGAGGATCCCGCAGCCAGCGGTGATGGCGAGGGCCACGCTCGCTGCGTTCGTGCTTGCCCCACTATCGACGAGGATTTTGGGCAGCCACCCCATCTGGATGTAGGCATTCATCGACTGCAGCCCGAAAAAGAACATGAGGTAGACGGCCGTGGGAGCGCGCCAGAGGGAGATTGGTTTCGCCCGTCCAGCCTCCGACAGATCCACCGCACCTGAGCGGGGTACGTCGCGCCCCACCTTCGGCAGGAAGACCAGCCACACCAACAGCTGCACTGCGGCGGGAATGACCCAGAGGACCAGGGCCCAGCGGAAGTCGAAACCCCACAGCGCGGTCAGCGGCCCCAGGGCACCGGACAAGCCGAGAACCGAGCCGTAGATCGTCATGAGCGCCACGATGTGCCGGCCACCGTGGTTTTTGATCCAGGCTGGCAGCAACACGTTGCCCAGCGCGATGCCCACGCCAACGCAAGCGGTGAGCAGGATGAACAGGGAAATGGTGCCAATCCACGGGCGCAGGGCCAGGCCCAGCAGCGTGAGGGCCATGCCCAAGCACAGGGTCCGGGTCAAACCCAGCCGCGTGGCCACCGGGACCGCCACGAGCCCGAAGAGGGCAAAGAGGAGGCCGGGGATGGCGGTGATGATGCCGGCGATGGTGCCTCCCGCATGGAAGGCCAGGAGGACGTCGGCAAGCACTGCTCCAAGCGAGGTGATGCCGGCGCGGAGGTTGACTGCCGCGATGAATACCGCGACGAAAAGGAGCGCGGCGGGAAGTGCTTTACGGCTCACCCAAATCAGCTAGCTTTCGCCAAGGATCGGTGCCCACTCCGGGCCGGTCTCGGCGAGCTCGGGATCAAGTTTTTGGATGAGCGGCTTAGGCTTGTCCAGCGGAGTGCCGGCGACGACGTCGATACGCTTCCACACTGCCTGCTGGGCGGTGTAGTCGCCGGTGATGACGGGGTAGGACTGTCCGGCCTCGGGCAGGTCGACGCCGACGAGCTCGACCGGCATGTCATCGGTGACTTCCTCGATCACCGGGGAGGCAGCCCACACGCCATCGCCGCCAAGGGTCTCGTGGACCTGCTGGGCGATGTGCGGCAGGTAGGGGGTGAGCAGGACGTTGCAATCGGAGACGACTTGCAGGGCTGTCCACAAGACGGTGGCCAGGCGCTCGCGCTGGGTCTCGTCCTTGGCCAGCTTCCAGGGCTCTTGCTCAGCGATGTAAGCGTTAGCCTCACCGACGACGTGCATGGCGGCGGTGATTCCGGCTTTGAATTTGGAGGCGGCCAACGCCTCGCCGACGACGTCGAAAGTCGAGGCCGCCAGGTCGAGGATCCTCTGATCCGACTCAGTCAAAGCCCCCGGCGCAGGCACCTCACCGAAATTCTTGTTCGCCATGGCGACGGTGCGGTTAACCAGGTTGCCCCAACCATTGGCCAGCTCGTTGTTCACCCGACGGACGAACTCGTCCCAGGTGAAATCGGTGTCGGTGTTTTCCGGACCGGCGACGGCGATGAAGTAACGCAAGGGGTCGGGCCCGAACTCGGCGAGGAAGTCCTTGACGTAGATAACCACGCCCTTGGAGGAAGAAAACTTCGAGCCGGACATGGTCAGGTACTCGGAGGAGACGACCTCGGTGGGGAGGTTGATTTCGCCGTACTCGTGGAGGGTACCGCCCTTCGATCCCTTGCCGGCGTAACCGAGCAGCTCGGCGGGCCAGATCTGGGAGTGGAAGGTGATGTTGTCCTTGCCCATGAAGTAGTAGCCGGTGGCCTCGGGGTTTTGCCACCACTGCTTCCACGCATCCGGTTGGCCCGTGCGCCACGCCCATTCGATGGAGGCAGACAAGTAGCCGACGACGGCGTCGAACCACACGTAGAGCTTCTTGGCGTTGTTGTCCTGCCAGCCCTCGACCGGGATCGGCACACCCCAGTCAATGTCGCGGGTCATGGCGCGGGGGCGGAGGTCATCGAGGAGGTTGAGGGAGAACTTCAGCACGTTGGGGCGCCAGTCCTCGCGCCCCCGCAGCCACTCGCCCAGCGCCTCCGCCAAGGACGGCAGGTCGAGGAGGAAGTGCTCAGTTTCGACGAACTCCGGGGTCTCACCGTTGATCTTAGACACCGGATTGATCAAGTCGGAGGGGTCGAGCTGGTTGCCGCAGTTGTCGCACTGGTCGCCGCGGGCTTCGGGGTAGTCACAGATCGGGCAAGTGCCCTCGATGTAGCGGTCGGGCAGGGTTCGCCCGGTCGACGGGGAGACCGCACCCTGGGTCGTCTCCTTGATCATGTAACCGTTGTCGTAAAGGCCCTTGAATAGTTCCTGCACCACCGCGTAGTGGTTACGGGTGGTGGTGCGGGTAAACAGATCGTAAGTCAGGCCCAGACCGGCGAGGTCCTCGACGATCTGGCGGTTGTAGCGATCGGCGAGTTCCTTGACGGTCACGCCTTCCTTGTCGGCCTGGACCAACAAGGGGGTGCCGTGCTCGTCCGTGCCGGAGATCATGAGGACCTCGTTGCCCACCATCCGCTGGTAGCGGGCGAAGACATCGGAGGGGACGCCGAAACCGGCGACATGTCCGATGTGGCGGGGGCCGTTTGCATACGGCCAGGCGACGGAGACAAGCACAGATTGGGTCATGTCCTACACCCTATTTCATCGGTTCCCTTTTGTTGATTTTGGCCAGACGCTGCTGACGGCGGGCCTTATTCGCCGCGGCCCGCTGGTGCTCCTGGTGGACCCGGCGCTCGCGCGCGAGGCGGGCCGCAAACTCCTGCTGGGAACGGTAGTCGAGGTAGATGACGTCGTTACGCAGGTCCTTCACCAGCGCCACCATCAAGCCGATGATGACTAGCAGGAAGGGGCTGGCCGCGATGATCGTGATGGACTGCAGGTTGCCCAGGGAATCTTCCGAGGAGGTGAGCATCACCATGCCGATTGCGGCGGTGAGCACGCCCCACAGCGCGGAGACCCAGGGGGTGGCGTTGCTGCGGCCATGCTGGGACAGGGTGCCCATGACGGTCGAGGCGGAGTCTGCGGAGGTGACGAAGAAGGTGCCCAGCAAGATCATGGCCACCACGCCCATGATGGTGCCGCCCGGCAGCTCGTGCAGCAGGTTGAACAGCTGGGAGGGGGCGGAGCCGTCGCCCCAGATGGAGCGACCTTCTTGCTCAAAGGTAATGGCGGTGCCGCCGAGGATGGAGAACCACACGACGGAGACCAGCGAGGGCACGACGAGGACACCGATGGTGAATTCACGGATGGTGCGCCCACGGGAGATGCGTGCCAGGAACATGCCGACGAAGGGCGACCAGGAGATCCACCAGGCCCAGTAGAAGATGGTCCAGGAGTTCAGCCATTCGCCGGCGGTGCCGTCGGCAGATACTCCGGTGCGGCCGGCCATCTCGAAGAATTGCGAGAAGTAGCTGGCCATAGAGGTCGGCATGAGGTTGAGCACGGCGACGGTCGGGCCCATGATGAAGATGAAGATGGCCAGGATGGCCGCGATGACCATGTTGGTGTTGGACAGGTACTGGATGCCCTTGCCCACGCCGGAGAGCGCGGAGACAATGAACGCCAAGGTGAGCACAAGAATGATGCCAATGATCGTCGCGTTGCCCGGATTATCAATGATCCCGGAGGCCGAGAGCCCGGCGCGGATCTGGAGGGCTCCCACGCCCAGGGAGGTGGCGGTACCGAAGACGGTGGCGATGATCGCCAGGATGTCGATGAGCTTGCCCCAGAATCCGCGGGCACCTTTCTCGCCCAACAGCGGGATGAAGGCCGAGGAAATCAGCTGCGGGCGGCCGAGGCGGAAGGTGGAGTACGCGATGGCCAGGCCGACGACCGCGTAAATCGCCCAGGGGTGGAGAGTCCAGTGGAACAGCGAGGTGGCCATGGCGGCACCCACCTCGTGCTCTGATCGTCCTGGCACGCCATCGCGGTAGAAGGTCAGCGGTTCGGTGGCACCATAAAACATCAGGCCGATGCCCATGCCTGCGGCGAACATCATCGCGATCCAAGAGACGGTGCGGAACTCCGGGGCCTCGTCGTTGCCGCCTAGTTTGATCTGCCCGAACTTACTCGCGGCGATGATGATCATAAAGGCCACGAATACGGTGCCGAAGAGCACGAAAGCCCACCCGAGGTTGTTCACCACCAGGCTCAGGGCAGAGGACGCGACGGTGGCGAAGCTATCTGGCCGGAGAAGACCCCACAACACCACCGCGACGATGACGCCCGCAGTGGGAAGAATGATTGCCCAGTCGAAGCTGGGGTTGTCGTCTTCTACTGGCCGATCGACGGCGTCAGAGGTTTCATCCATGCGGTCGCCGATGAGCTCGGCATCCGACATCATCGATGCCAGCTGTTCAGTGGCGGTACTGGGCTCCGCCTGCTCAGGAGTGGTCATGCCTATAACTGTTGAGCATTCGAGGGCATGTCACCAACTAGGCGGACACCTCCACCAACCCTCAAAACAGCGTATCGACGCCGCCGTTACCTCCCCGTGACACGGATCACCACAGGTGAGGCGCGGATTGGCGTCAGGGAAGTCACAAAAGCATAACCATTTCCTTTCGTATGACCTATCGTGCGCTCAGCACAGCCTCATACAGGTCACGGTTGGACACCCCGCGACCGGCCGCCACCTGGCGACACGCCTCCTTCAAGCGCACGCCGTCCGCCACCATCGCTTCCACGACGGGGACGAGCTCCTCCACGCTGACGTCTGCCGCGCTTCCGCCCTCGATGACGACGGTGATCTCACCCTTGACGCCCTCGGCAGCCCACGCCGCCAGCTCCGGGAGGCTACCGCGGCGGACCTCCTCGTAGGTTTTGGTCAGTTCGCGGCATACCGCCACGCGGCGTTGCTCCCCCAAGACATCCGCCGCGAGTTCAAGTGTCTCCGCCAGGCGATGCGGGGATTCGAAGAAGCACACGGCTCTTTCCTCTGTGCGCAGCGATTCCAGCCAGGCCCGGCGCGGGCCACCCTTGCGCGGGGCGAAGCCGTCGAAGATGAATCGTCCCACCGGCAGGCCCGACAGGGCCAGGGCGGTGGGCACGGCCGAAGGGCCGGGCAGGCAGGTGACAGGAACGCCGGCGTTGTGCGCGGCGTCGACAAGCGAGAACCCCGGGTCAGACACCAGGGGCATGCCCGCATCGGTGACGACGAGGACGGTGCCGGTTCGGGCGGCGTCGAGAAGCTGGCGGGCGCGACCGACCTCATTGTGATCGAAGTTGGACACCACCTTGCCCGAGATCTCCACCCCGAGCGCGGCGGCCAGGTTGCGCACGCGGCGGGTGTCCTCCGCGGCAATGACGTCCGCGGTGGCCAGGGCGTGGGTCAGCCGGGGTGAAGCATCGCCAACATTTCCGAGCGGAGTCGCGGCTAGAACCACACCGTGGGGAAGAGATTCGACCTGAGACATGCCTTGTACCTTAGACTCTGTGCCGTGAGCTCCGCCATCGCCGACAGGTACCCCGGCCCCCGGTTTGCGCCTTCGGTGCGCCCCCTTTCGCCCCGCCCACTGGCGTGGACTCGCGAGGACACTTGGTCGGTCCTTTTCATCGGGATTCTCGCCCTGTTTACCCGGTTCGTCGGCTTGACCAGTGCGGTCGCCTCCGGCACTCCCGTCTTCGACGAGAAGCACTACGTCCCGCAGGCGTGGGACATGGTGCGTTCGCAGGTCAACCCGCTCATTGGCGGCATCGAATCCAACCCCGGCTACGGCCTCGTGGTCCACCCCCCGCTGGCCAAGCAGATCATTGCCCTCGGCGAGTGGGTCTTCGGATACACCCCGCTGGGCTGGCGTTTCATGGTCGCACTCTTCGGCGCTGGCACCGTCGTGATGACGATGCTGCTGGTCCGCCCCCTCGCCGGCACCTGGCAGGTTGCCTTCTTCGCTGGCTTGCTCGCTGTGGTGGATGGGGTGTTGCTGGTCAGCTCCCGCTTCGGCATGCTCGACATTTTTCAGGTCTTTTTCATCGTCTCCGCCGCGTGGGCCCTGGCTTGCGACCGGGAGCAAATGCGCGCCCGGATGCACGATGCTTGGAGCCGCGGGATGCTCGGCACCTCGCCCTGGGGGCCGCGCTTGGGCTTTCGCTGGTGGCGTTTTAGCGCCGGAGTTTTCCTCGGGCTCGCCCTCGGGGTGAAATGGTCAGGGCTGTACTACATGGCTTTTTTTGGAATCATGAGCGTCGCCCTCGACTGGGCCCTGCGCCGCCGCTACGGCGTGCGTCGCCCCTTGCGGGGCATGCTGCTTCGCGACGCCCTCCCGGCTTTCGCCTCCCTCGTCATCGTCCCCGTCCTGGCATACTTCTGGTCGTGGCGAGCCTGGTTCGCCTCAGAGACCTCCGTCTACCGCCATGCAGAAAAAGACGGCATCCTGCCTGATTCCCTGGAGTCTTTCCTCTACTACCACCGGACCGTGCTCGAGTTCCATGCCTCCCTGACCACCTCCGGCGGGCATTCCCACCCCTGGGATTCCAAACCGTGGTCCTGGCTCGCAGGCACCCGACCCGTGCTGTACTTCTCCTCCACCGACATTTCCTGCCTGGGCGGCACCTGCCGACGCATGATCTACCTGTTCGGGACGCCCGCCATCTGGTGGCTGACCGTCCCGATCCTGTTGTGGGGCCTATGGAGTCTCGTCATCCGCCGCGACGACCGCTTCCTCATCCCCTTGGTCGCTTTCGCCGCCGGATTTTTTCCCTGGTTAGTGGGTTATGACCGGCAAATGTACTTCTTCTACGCCACCGCCCTGGTGCCCTTCACCATTGCGCTTATTGCCTTAACCCTGGGGCAGCTCCACGGACGGGGCAAGCAGGTGGAATGGCGCTGGCTAAAGATCCTCGCCGGAGGTAGCCTCCAAACTGGCACACTGGCCGTCATCGTCTACCTCGCCACGGCGGTGGCGATGTTCCTCTACTTCTCCCCGATCCTCTACGGCTACCTCATCCCCGACACCTGGTATCACCAGCTCATGTGGCTGCCCAGCTGGAGCTAAATCGGGCGAGCACCCAATTCTCGCCACCCGGTGCGCAGCAACAGGAAGCCGTGGTGCGTTAGCCAGGCCCACATCACAGCCACGAGGGTGAACAGCAACAACACCAAGCCAAGAACCTGGCCCTCGCCGACCGTCCCCAGCACCATGTCACGCACCAAGAAACCGAACTTGAACATCCACAGCGCTGCCATGATCGGCCACACGCCGGAAGCCAGGCGGGGTTTCCACGCCACAGCGAACAACCCGAAGGCAAAAGCAAAGCGCTGAGCAGCCGCATCCACGAGCAAATCCGCGGTCCGTGGATCCGCGCCCACACTCAAGGTAGACCCGTCGGCGGAAACCTGGGTGAGCCCGCCGGCATCGCCGAGCAATTGCACACCCCACACCACCCACGCGACGCCCGCGAGGATAAGCAACGTGCGGGCGACGACGAGTCCCACCGCCCGGGCATTGGCAGTACGACGCCACTCGGGTTCCACCCCCGCGATGATCACCGCCGAAAGATCTGGCGGCGACATACCCCCATCCGCAGGCTCGGCGAAGTTGAGCTGGCGGCTCAACACCAAAGAGTTCTCCCAAAATTCCCGGCACTGCTGGCACCCGGCCACATGCGCATCGACAACATCGTCGCTCAAGGGCGCCGGTTCCCCGTCGATGCGGGCAGACAACGCGGCCTGCACCTGGTCATGGCTAATCACGAACCAACACCCGGTCTAAGCTCGCCCGCCCCGCACCGAACACCACGACCATGCACAGCGCGGCGATGATCACCACGGGGTACTCCACTCCCCCGTCGGCAACGAAAAAGCCTTGGGGCACGTGCACAAACCACAAGGCGGCCGCCATGAGCAGCGCGAGAATGCCAGCCACGAGGGTGGTCAACAACCCCACCACCAGCATCGCCCCACCAAGCAGTTCCACCACCATGACCACGTAGGCCGACAACTTCGGTTGCGGTATCCCCCAGGCACTGAATTGGCCCGTAGTCTCCGTGAGGCCAGTGATGAGCAGCTTGTCCCACCCGTGCGCCACAAACACGGTGCCCAGGACTACGCGCAGCAACAGCAGCGCTGCATCCCTCACAGCCGGTTTATCCATGTGCATAGACTACCCCTAAGCAATCGAAGGAGGACCTCATGGTGGCGTCGACGAACGTGGGGAACCGGGACACCACCGGTGGAGTCCAATAGACCATGACTCACTCACCTGATCTCATCATCGGCCCCGACGGCCTCGCCCGTCCGACGTGGGCGTCCGGCTCCTCCCTTCTCCGCAACTATTACGACACCGAATGGGGCATGCCCGTCCGCTCAGAACAGGGCGTATTCGAACGCCTCTGCCTCGAAGGATTTCAAGCCGGGTTGTCCTGGGAGCTCATCCTGCGTCGACGCGAGAACTTCCGCGCGGCCTTCCACGGATTCGACGTTGACGCGGTGGCGGGTTTTGATAGCACCGAGGTGGACCGTCTCATGGCGGACGCCGGGATCATCCGCAACCGCCGCAAGATCGAGGCCACCGTCCGCAATGCTCAAGCAACGATTGGGCTGCGGGACCGGGAGGGGTTGGCGGAGTTCGTGTGGTCCTATCAACCAGCCAAGACCCCCGCACCCGTCACTGCGGCGGAGGTCCCTTCGCAATCGGCCGAGTCGGTCGCGCTGGCGAAGGCGCTGAAGAAAGAGGGCTTCTCTTTTGTCGGGCCGACGACCATCTACGCGCTCATGGAAGCGATCGGGATCGTGGATACCCACCTGGTGGGATCGTGGAGGCGCGGTTCCTCCGGGGTCTGGGGAGCCCGCGCTAGTTAACCCACGCGGCGGAAGGGACGGCGTCGCGCCGGGGTGACATCGATGTCTTCTTCGAAGTGCGCCTCGGCCACTGGCAGGTACTCGAAATCCGGTGATTCATCATCGAGTTCGAGCACGACAGCACCTGGACGGCGGAGGTTGCGCGGGATGGAAAGCTCTTCGTCGGCGACGTTTCGCACGCCGAGACGGGCGCGGCGCAACTGCTGGATACGGCGGCGACGCAACGCTTCCTCCTGCCGGGTCTGCGTGCGCAGGGCGACCAGGTACACCGCGGTGACCAGGGCGGCAGCGCTCGGGAGGGCCCAGGCCCACCCACCGAGGAAGAACCCGAGAACCAGGGTGACCACGACCGCGGCGATCAAGCCAATGAGGGTGCGCTGGCGGCGCTGGTAACGGGTGGTGGAGTGCTCGGCATCGGCGACGGGATCATAGCCACCACGCCCGCGTCGGCTCTCGGCGAACTCGATTTCTTCGTCGGTGAGGTCGTTCTCTTCGGCCCCCACCTCAAACTCCGCGTCTTCGTCGACCGGCTCTTCGTCGAGTACCTCGACCACCGTGTCATCCGGGTACATCAGGTCAGCCGGCGCGGTGTAGGAATCGTCGTAGGCGTAGGTGGTGTCGTCCTCGTCGTAGTAGAACTCATCCTCCTCCACCGGCTCCTCGACCGAGTCGGGGACGGCTTCCAATTCGTGGACGACGGCGCCGTCGATGATGCCCGGCTCCTCGTCGGCCGAGTCACGGCGGGTGAACATGCCGAGGAAGGGGCGGGAGGGACGGGCATCGTCAAGCAATACGTCTTCGGCGGGGACCTCTTCGTAATCCTCGGAGGACTCCCCCGTGTGCTCGCTGACCTGCGGCAGCTTAGGCCGACGGCGAATGCTGCCGAGGAGCCGACCGGAGCCGCCCTCGTAGAGCACCCGGGTGTCGTCGAAGGCCTCGCCCGCTTTGCGGATGGGCTTTTGACCACGCAAAAGCAGCGGTGCCAGCACAAAGAGCCACACCACGATGATCAGGACAATGATCAGGCTTCCGGACACGCGTCGTGCCACCTTCCTGGGGACGGGGACGTCGAATGTGTCCAGACTAATCCCGCGAACTGCTCTCCCAGCCCTGCCACGCCGCCGTGTCGACCGGCAACTTGGCTTAGAGCAAGCGACCCTGTTCGCGCAGGCGAGAGACGCACGTGCCGCGGTAGTCCTCCCGGTTTTGGGCGACGAGGTGATGGTCTTGCCAACGACCGTCAATGTGCAGGTTGCCGTGGAGGAAACCCGCCTGGCGGAAGCCATTGAGGGCCAGGACTCGGCCGGAAGCGGGATTATCAGGCAAATAGGTCGCCGTCACCCGGTGCAGGCCGATGCGAAGAAAAGCGTGGTCGGTGCCCAAAGCGCAGGCGGCGGTGGCTACCCCGCGGCCCATGAAGGCGGAGTGGACCCAGTAGCCGATCCAACAGTCCGAGATGCTGCCATGCTGAATGCTGCCGAGGGTGACCTGCCCGGCGAACTTTCCCTCCAGCTCGATGGCGAAGGGGACGACCTGGCCACGCTGGGCCGCTGAACGCAGGCCGGTGAGGAAACGCCAGAATGCAGACCGCGAGTGGGCGTCCTCCCAATCCTCGGGCATGGTTGGTTCCACTGGCTTGAGAAAGGCCTCGTCGAGGGTGCGGTACTCGGACCAATCGAGGCCATCTCGACGCATGAGGGGCCGGAGGCGGAGGCGGGAGCCATCCGTCAGCTGCACCAGCGGGGTGGATTCGGGCCAACCGGGGTGGACGAGGTCTCGCGGGCCGGAGCCGGGACGGCTGACGCGGCGATAGGACAAGCCGAGCGGGTCGAGCACTAGCTGCCCTGCGACAAGAACATGACGTCGACGACGTCTCCGGGCCGGATTTCCGTGACCTCTTCCGGCACGCGGATCATGGCGTTGGCCTCAGCGAGGCCGGCGAGCAGATGAGCGGGTGCACCGGTGGCGCCTCCAAGGCCCTCCACCAAATAGTCGTGGGTGTCAGCATCGCGCATGAGCCGGGCCCGGACGAACCCACGTCGGCCTTCCCGGGAGGCGACGTGGTTGACGGCGCGCGCCCGCACGACCCGGCGCTGGGCATTGCGCTTGCCCAGCGACATCCGGATGAGCGGGCGGATGAAGACCTCGAAGGTGACCAGCGCCGAGACCGGGTTCGAGGGCAGCAGGAAGACGGGGATCTGTTCCTCACCGAGCAGTCCAAAGCCTTGGACCGAACCAGGGTGCATGGCCACGCGGGAGGTATCTATGGTCCCGAGCTCCTCGATCACGTGACGGAACATCTCCGAGCCCTGCCCGCCGACCGCCCCGGTGATAACGATGACCTCGCTGCGCAAAATCTGCGCCTCGATGATCTCCTTCAGCCGCCGCGGCTCGCCGATGGCGATACCAACTCGGAAGACGTCGGCGCCCGCCTCTTTGCCTGCTGCGGCGAGAGAATAGGAGTTAACGTCGAAAATCTGGCCCAGGCCCGGGTCTCGGTCAATGTCCACCAGCTCGCGGCCCACCGAAATGACCGACAGGCGCGGACGGGGGTACACCAACACCTTTGAGCGACCCACCGCGGCGAGCAGGCCGATTTGGGCGGGACCAAGCACGGATCCGGCGGTCACCGCCACATCACCGGGCTGGATATCGTCGCCAGCGCGGCGGACAAAATCCCCGGATCGGACCACCCGGTGGGCAGTCACCCGCCTACGTCCGCGGTCGGTCCATTCGAGGGGAAGGACGGCGTCGGCAAGCGTGGGCAAAGGCGCGCCCGTGTGGACGCGCACGGCCTGCTTCGGCTGCAGACGTAGGGGCTGCTGGGAACCGGCCGCGACCTCCCCGACGACGGGGAGGGAACGTTCGATGGGCTCGATGGGTGCCTCGGGATCGGGTTCAGGCACCCCCAGGCCCCGTTCACCCCCGATGTCGACGGCGCGAACGGCATAGCCATCAATGGCCGCCTGCGGGAAACCCGGCAGAGAGCGGGTGGCCTGGACCTCTTCGGCGCACATGAGGCCGAGGGCATCGGCGATCGCAATGCGGACCGGCTCAGGGGAAACCGTGGCCTCGGTGACCAGGGCAAGCTGTTGCTCCACGGAACGCATGGCGAACTCCTTTCAATCAGTCTTGGGCGGTGAGTGCCTCGCCGGCATCATGCTCGGCGAGGATCTGCGTGATAGCGCGACGCAGGGCCGGGCCATACGTCGGGTTACCAAGGCCAAAGTCCACGCACGCCGGGATGTATCCGGCGGGATTGCCGAGGTCGTGGCGCTTGCCTTCATGAATGACAATGTGGACCGGGTGGCCCTCCTGGATCATCAATTCAATGGCATCGGTGAGTTGGATCTCCCCGCCCATACCGGGGGCGATGCGGCGCAAAGCATCAAATACCGCACGATCCAGCAAGTAGCGGCCGGTAGCCACCAAGGTGGAGGGGGCATCTTCGACGGATGGCTTTTCCACCATGCCCACCACGCGCTTCACCTCACCCGCGGACAGGGAGCAATCCGCCGGAATCTCCTCAATGTCGAAGACTCCGTAGTTGACCACCTCGCTGCGGGAGACGTTGAAGGCGCACAACACGGTGCCGCCCAATTCAGCGCGCACCGCCGCCATCTTCTCCAAAGCGCCGACGGGGAGGACTAGGTCATCGGGCAACATGACAGCCACCACGTCCTCATCCTCGTCGAGCACGGACTCCGCCAAACCAACGGCATGGCCCAGGCCCAACGGCTTGACCTGTTCCACTGCCACCGGGGAGATCAGCTGCCCGGCCCGCTGCACCTTGGCCACCTGCTCGTCCTTGCCCCGCTCGCTCAACGTCTCCACCAACGACGGAAACTCCCCGAAATGGCGCATGACATCTTGCTTGTCGGGAGCCACGATGATGGCCATCCGCGTGGCCCCCAGCGCGGAGGCTTCTTCCGCGATCAGCTCGATGCCCGGGGTATCGACGACCGGGAGCAGCTCCTTCGGGACAGTTTTGGTCGCCGGTAGGAATCGAGTACCCATGCCCGCGGCGGGAACAATAACCGTCTTCACCCCATGGGGGTGTTCGTGAGATGACAAGCTCATAACAGCTCATCCTACCTGCCACCTCAGGGTGGTTGAGCGACCCCCGCCGCGGTTAGGCTGGTGCCCATGGACACCCGGGAGCGGAAGACACAGTTGCGCGAACTCCTCCAGCAGGCCCGCCGCGCCATGTCGATGGAGGATACCCACCGCGAAAACTCCGCACTCATCGCCCACGCCGCCTCGTTGCTGCGATCCCTATCCCCCGCCGATACGGCGGTCGCCGCCTACGCACCTCTCGTCGGTGAGCCCGGCGGAAAACTGCTTCTCGACGCCCTGCATGGCGAGGCTTCCGCACTCCTCCTACCCGTCTCCCTCCCGGGCGGAAAGCTCGATTGGGCCCGCTACGAAGGCCGCCTCGCCTTGAGCCCCGGCGCGTTGGGCATCGCCGAGCCAACGGGCACGCGCCTAGGCCCCGACGCCTTGCAGTCCTGCAGCCTTGTGTTCGTCCCTGCTTTGGCGGTCAGCCCCACCGGCATTCGCCTGGGAAAGGGTGGTGGATTCTACGACCGCGCGCTATCGGCCTTAAGTAATCTCCCCCACCCGCCACGCACCGCGATGCTGTTATATAACGGCGAGATTCGCGATGACATACCGGCCGAAGCCCACGACATGCCCGTCGACCTTGCAATTACTCCCACGGGGATACGAACCTTTAGTTAGCGAGGTAGCCGGGGAACCTTAGGCCGATGTGGGCAGTCCAATAGGACATGGTGCCCTTTCGCCAGATAGTGCAAACCCCTGGCTGGCGCCGCAGCCTGCTTGTGCGCCGCGCTGCGGCCGCCGCTCTACTCCTGGCCGCCTTGGTGGTCTCAGTCATGGAGGTCGCCCACCGCGACCCGCCCGCCGTCGTCTTCGCCCGCGACGTCGAGGCGGGTACGGCGCTCTCGCTTGATGACGTCGCGGTGGCCCGCGTCCCCGCCCATCTCCTACCCCGCACGGCACTGAACTCCCTGTCCGATATCGAGGGTCAGGTGATCGTTGCCGCGGCCGAAGCCGGTGAAGTGGCAACTACGTCAAAATTCGTCGATGTGGCCTTTTCGGGCGGCTCTGTGGGTGAAATCACCAACATAGTCCCAGTGCGGCTGGCAGAACCCGAAATTGTTCCGCTTTCACGCCACGGAGACACCGTCACCATCGTGACCCATCGCGGCGAAGAACTGTCCCCGGAAATTGTTGCCGCAGGTGGCAGGGTGCTTCTAGCGACCACTGAGGGTACCCCCCACACCCTCCTCGTCGCATTACCCCATGATGCCGCCCGTGCCGTCGCCGCGGCTTCTCTGTCTACACCTTTAGCGGTTGTGCTGACTGGGGACCGCGCAAACTTGAGCAATATGGACTAAAGTTCACGTGTCCTCATTTTCAAGCAATCAAGGAGAACTCACCATGCTGCAAGGCTTCAAGGACTTCATCATGCGCGGTAACGTCGTTGACCTGGCCGTTGCCGTGGTCATCGGCGGCGCATTCACCGCCATCGTCACCGCCTTCTCTGATAACCTGATCAACCCCCTCATCGCCGCCCTCGGCGGCTCCGACGTGAGCGGCCTCGGCTTCCACGTCATCTCCGGCAACCCCGCCACCTTCCTTGACTTCGGCGCCGTCATCACTGCTGCCATCAACTTCCTGATGATCGCTGCTGTCGTCTACTTCGTCATCGTCATGCCGATGAACAAGATGAAGGAGCTCCAGGAGCGTCGCCGCGGCATCACCAACGAGGAAGAGGCTCCGGCCCCGACCGACGTCGAGCTGCTCACCGAGATCCGCGACCTGCTGCAGAAGTCCTAAATCTCACTCGTAGTGGGGAGGGCGCTGCTCGCGCCAGAAATCCTCTCCCACTAACTGGTCCTCGGCCTCTGGGTCGAGGATCACCACCCGCTGATCATCAGCGGGTTTTTCTTTGTCTAAAAAGGCACTCGGAGTATCCGCCGTGCGGTCATAGTCCACGGCGTCGGAACGCCGCTCCACCCGCCGCCGCTTTCTACTCAACGCTGTACTTTTGCAGCTGATCAATCAGATGATGAACCAGTGGCGTCAACGTCGCCATCCCGTCACGCACCGCTGAGCGGGAAGCGGCGAGGTTAACGATCACCGTCGAGCCCGACACCCCAGCGATTCCCCGCGAGGTACAGGCATCCACCGCGCCGCACGCCAACCCTGAGGAACGCAGCGCCTGAGCAATGCCCGGGACCATCTGATCCAGCAAGACCCGCGTGGCCTCCGGAGTCTTGTCTCGCGGGCCTACCCCCGTACCACCAATGGTGAGCACGAGATCAACGCCGCCGACCACCCCAGTCTCAATCGCTTGCCGAATCTGGGACTTCTTCGACTTCACCGACACCACAGCGTCCACCGCGAAGTCGGCCTCGACTAAGAGCTCGGCGACGACCCGGTCCGTGTCCTCTCCTGATCCGATAGCGTGATCTGAGATGAGGACAACGAGGGCTCGACGCTGGGCTTGGCGCCTTTCCTCCTGTTCAGAGGCGAAAAGGAACTCCTCATCCGGCTCTCCGACATCGAGCAACGCCGAGGAACGCGACACATCCGGGGATGAAATCATCATCTTCTATCCATCCTGCAATTCATAAGTCGTGGGGCCTGAGTGGAGGGCTGTTGGAGCTAAATCTACTCCGAGGTCAGCGTAACCTCTACCGTTCGAGTCTGACCCGTATCAGTCTGCACTACCTCAAGGCTGACCGTGTCCCCGAAGCCCTGGGAACGTACCGCCGCGATCAGCGAGTCGGGGTCATCGATCTTGCGATCATTGAGGCGGGTGACCACGTCACCAGTGGCGAGCCCCGCCTGCGCAGCCGGCCCATTGGGCTCCACAGAAGCGATGAGCGCCCCTTCCACATCAGTCCGGGCTGCAACCTGCACGCCAAGCATGGGCTGAGTCGCCTTGCCTGTCGTCATCAACTGATCCGCCACTCGCTTGGCAAAATTCGAAGGAATAGCAAAGCCCAGACCGATAGAACCAGCCTCTCCTCCACTACTCATGGAGGCAATCACAGAGTTCATACCGATCAAGTGGCCTTCCATGTCGACGAGAGGCCCGCCCGAGTTGCCGGGGTTGATAGCGGCGTCTGTCTGGATGGCGTCGATAAGAGAGGACTCCCCACCACTGTCCGAGGCACGCACGGGGCGGTTCATCGAGGAAACAATGCCCGAAGTCACGGTCGAGCTCAGACCCAGCGGCGAACCAATCGCCACGACTTCTTGCCCCACGCTGAGCGAGTTAGAGTCGCCGAACGTGATGGTCGGCAGCCCGGACACATCCCGCATCTTGATGACGGCGATGTCCGTGTCCGCGTCGGAGGCGACGTAGTCGGCGGGGACGACGCGGCCGTCGTTTAGCGTGACCTGTATCTGACCGCCAACATCGGCGCCGGACACGACGTGGTGATTGGTCAGCACATAGCCGTCGGAGGAGATGATCGACCCGGAACCTTCGCTGCCGCTGGTACGGGTGGCTACTTGAATAGACACCACCGTCGGCAGGACGTTAGCCGCAACCCGTTCGACGCCACCGGCGGGTGCAGAGGCGGCGGGCTGGCTCGGTTCCCGCAAGGAGTTGACAACCTCCGCGGACTCGTTCCCCGCCATGTTGGACGCTACAACTCCGGTGATGCTGCCTGCTGCCACCGAGCCGACCAGCATGAGCGCCAGTGCGGTGCCCAAACCGACGGTGCGCTTGGGCGACTGTTGGGATTCGGGGGCGGGAGCTTCGTTTACACTTTGGGGCTGTTCTTCCTGTTGGCCCCACGAAGAATAAGGTGAGCGAGCCGTCGGCTCATTGGTGGGATTGGTCTCGTCGTTCATGGATCCTCATTGTTCTCTTGTCCACTGAGGTAGCGCTGGACTCAATCTGTACGTTACCTGGGTGAGTCTACATTTAGGTGGGCCATTCGCCCCGGCGACCCGTTGCTGAGACCGGGGAGGACCAAGCGCATGTCGGTACCGCTGTCATCGGAAGACTCGACGCGAATGCTGCCACCATGCCGCTCACTGACTTGCTTGACAATGGCCAGGCCCAAACCCGAACCCGGCAAAGCCCGAGCCTCGGGGGCGCGATAGAAGCGCTCAAACACTCGCTCATGGTTTTCTTCCTTAATACCCGGGCCGGAATCGACAAAGGATATCTCGACATTGTCCCCCACCTGGCGCATGGTGATGACCACGGTGCCATCCGGCGGAGACCACTTAGCCGCGTTATCCATGAGATTGACCACGGAACGCCCCAACGCGAAGGGATCCCCGTACAGCATCCACGGCATGGTGTGCAGCTCAAAAGTGACATCGGGGCGACGGCGCTTGACCCTCTCCAGGGAGGAACCAATGATCTCTTCCACATCAACCTCTTCGGTCACAGCGCTGGGGGCATCCTCGCGGGCCAAGTCAACCAAATCGCCAATGAGGGTAGAAAGCTCCTCCATCTGCGCAAGAACATCTCTTTCCAAATCCTGCCGGTCCTGCTCGCTGAGGCGGTTGGGCTCCCCAGGCCGATTGAGCATCATGAGGAACTCAATATTGGTCCGCATCGACGTCAACGGGGTTTTGAGTTCATGCCCGGCGTCTGCCACCAGCTGGGCCTGCCGCACTCGCGATTCCTGGAGTGTGGCCAGCATGGCATTGAAGGAGCGGGTGAGGTGAGCAAGCTCGTCATTTCCGACGACCGCGATCGGACGCAGATCGTCCGTCCGGGTCACGTAGTCCACCGCCCTTTGCAAGCGCCACAACGGAGTCAACCCCGCGGTGGAGATAACAACGCCTGCGGTAATAGCCACCAACACGCCGATGAAGGAAATGACCAACAACACAATGCCCAAAGACGTGATGAGTTGGTGAGTCGGGTCCATGTTTTGAGCAACGACGACAGTGGTGCCCAGCGTGTCGTAACGAGCCAAAATCCGCTCACCAGCGACAGTACGGATGGACTGGATGGACGAATCCCCCATCACCTTAAAGTCCCCGCCGATGGGGATAGTATCGCCCGTGCTAAAAGTCCACCCCGGCGGCGAGACAGACACGCGAGTATTGGGGTTGAACTGCTTAAACTGCTCCAAATCTGACTTCAAATACGGCAGGCGCAGCGGATCGATCGCTTGGCGCATGAGGATGCCAGCCTTCGCCTCGAGCTCCCGATCGACGGAAGCAGTCAAGGCGGACGACACCGTCCAATAGGCAATGATCGAGATCGTGCCCACGGCTATAGTCACCATGGCGGCCGTGAATACCGCCAAGCGCATCTTAAGCGTGGCTCGCTGAGACCAGGAACCACGCGGGCCGGCGGCCGCCGACGCTGGAGTCTCCTTCTCAGGAGCAGCGGTCTCAGCGTTGATAGCCAGACGGCGCAAAATCACGGAGCGGTTTCCCGCAGGACGTAACCTACACCGCGAACAGTGTGGATTAAGCGGATCTCGCCGTCAGCCTCGGTCTTGCGACGAAGATAGCCAATGTAGACCTCGAGTGCATTGCCAGAAGTGGGGAAGTCATAACCCCAGACCTCTTCGAGGATGGTGTTCCGGGAGAGCACGCGCCGCGGGTTCTGCATTAGCAGGCGTAGAAGGGAAAACTCCGTACGGGTCAGGCTGATCCCCCGCTTCCCGCGCATCACGTCCCGAGTTTCGGGGTCCAAGGTCAAATCCTCGAACTCGAGCTTCTTCGTGTCCTCAATCTGCGGAGCAGCTTCCACGGCGGCGCGCCGCAAAAGGGAACGTACACGGGCCAAGAGCTCCTCCAGTGCAAAGGGCTTAGGCAAGTAATCATCCGCGCCCGCGTCCAGGCCAGCCACCCGATCGGAAACTCCATCACGCGCGGTGAGCACGAGGATCGGTCGGTCATACCCGGAACTGCGCAAGTTGCGACATACTTCCAGACCATCCATCCGCGGCATCATGACGTCGACGATGATCAGATCTGGCTGAACGCGCGGGATCTCCTCGAGGGCCTCAACGCCATCTTCGGCCAGCACAACATCATATCCGTTGAACGCCAGGGACCGCCTCAGAGACTCGCGGACGGCCTGTTCGTCATCGACTACAAGAATCTTCATAGAAGCCATTATGTATCACGCGGAAACAAAAACACCGGTTGCCCTCCGCTTTAATACGGGAACAACCGGTGCAATCGCTTGCATAGCTACAGGTAAAGGCTAGAACTGCTCAACCTCAACCAGGCCAAGCTGTGCAGCCTTGACCAGACGACGCGGAACGCGAACAGTCTGACCATCGATCTTCACCTCTTGGAGGGCGACGTTGTCGGCCTTCCACTGGGAGCGACGCATGCGCGTGTTAGCGCGGGACTTTTTAAACTTCGGAACTGCCATGGTTCTTTACCCTCCTTAAGCCTTCTTCTTGCGACGGGCCATGCCGCCGAAACGCTTCTCGAACTTCTCGACGCGACCAGCGGTGTCCATGACACGCTGCGCACCGGTCCAGAACGGGTGGGACTCGCTGGTGACGTCAACGACGATCAACGGGTACTCGTTCCCGTCTTCCCAGGTCACAGAGCGCTCGCTCTTGACGGTAGAACGGGTCAGGAACTGGAAACCAGTGCCGGCGTCCTGGAAGACCACCGGGTGGTAGTCGGGGTGGATATCCTTCTTCATAAATTCTCGATTCCCTCAGGATGGAACATCAGGTCGGTTCACAGCGTGCCGAATACATGCTCAGCAGAGGCCACGATCGTGCCTGAGTTGGGTTGGAGATTGACAACTCGGAACATACTACCCGTGAGCATCGGATTTATGAAATTACCTGCTGTGACGCCTTCGCTCCCGCCTCCGCTGCTGTGCGGGCACGTAACCACCACCAGACGATTCCCGCACCAACGAGGGCTTGCGATACTCCCAACGTCACCCAAGCTATACGGCCTAACTCCAGGGGATAGATGGCGGAGGCGATTTCCAATGACACGTGAAAGCCGCCGTGGGTGCCCACGGCCCACCACAGTCCCTTCCACAACACCACGGATCCAGCCAGCAATCCCATGCCGAACGGGACCATGAGGTAGAAGAGGCGATCACCAAAGTTCTGTTGCCCGCCGGAGGAAGTGAGGTGGATGACGGTAAACGCCACGGTAGTCCACGCAACGGTAAGGAGGGGACGGTGCCGCGTGAGGTGAAAGAGCCAACCGCGGAAGATGAGTTCTTCGGGCAACCCCTGCAGGAGGAAGGCACGGGTAGTCATGAAAAGCAGTATGAGAGCTAGGTTCGATGCTGCGAGATCGTCCAGAGGCGGGTTTGAGGTGCTGGCAGCGTCGACGAGGACGAGGATCGCCCACCCCGCGGCCACCGCCACAGCCGCCAGCGCTATGCCGCCTGCCATGCCAGGGATGATCTTGCGAACTCGCAGGAGGCCCGTGACACCGATCGGGGCCTTCTCTACCCAGCGCATCCATGCCGCCACCGCTGGAATGACCACCGCCGGGGTGAGCAGAAAGATGACGGTCGTCGCGGCGAGATTGGCATTAGGGCTTGGGAAGGCGGCCTCCGCCCAATGATGGAAAGGCAAGCGAACGAGGTTGGCCACGACAATGAGCAGGGTTCCGAGTACCGCCCGAAGTGCCAGCCCCCACCAGTTAGCTGGTAGCAGTGGCTGAACGGGCTCGAAGGTGTTGTTTCGGGTCATGAGTTCGACGCTATGACCCCACCACTCATTGCAGAACCCCCGTGGGTCACGAGTTTTTAGGCCCCAAAGTCATGACCCGAGTCATGGTCTCCCGCCGGTAGCGTGGGAGGTATGGACCGAAGGCTCCTTAGCTTCTTTTTCGGCACTGCCATGTTCTTATTCCTCAGCGCCGTCCTCTCCGAAGACCGTCCACCGAAGTGGCAGCTGGCCGGAATAGCCAGCGCCGTCCTCCTCTTGGTCGCCTGGGTCATATGGATCAGGCTCACGCGCCCCAGCACCGCTGTCGTCTTCTCTGTGATTTCCTTCGCCTCCTTCATCATCGCGGATTCGATGGTGAGCATCGGTATTCAATGGATCACACTCGTTGTTCTGCTCATCAGTCTGGGAAGAGTCGCAGCTGCGTGTTATGCGTTAGTTGTGGTGCTCACTACCATGACAGCCCACATCGGCATTGGCAGCCCTATCGAACGCATTCTCCTCGAAACGACCGCCGCTGTCCTCGTCGCCGCCGCCGGTCTCGCTCTCGCCGAGCTTTTTCAACGCAATCAACGCATGCTCGAGGAGCTGCGGGAAAACTTGCGGCATTCCACGGAACTGGCCTACGCCCACGAACGCGAGAGAATTGCGGCCTCGCTGCACGACGGGCTGGGGCATCGGCTCACCACGATTGGGCTCGGCCTCGATTTCTCCTCCCGCATGATCGACCGAGATCCCCAGCGCGCGCGGGAGGAAGTCCAGCGGGCACGGCATTCCACCACCGAAGCGCTGGATCTCATGCGCGCGACTGTGCGGGCCATGCGACCTGTCGCCGTCGACCACGCCAACGATGCACCCGAGCTGGCGCAGACCCTGCGGGAGTTTGCCGCCACGTTTGACACCACGAGCCTGTCAGTCACCGTGGTCGATGAGCAGTCCCAGCCTGAGACCGATCCCGGTTGCGTCGCCTTCAAAGTCCGCTTTGTCCAGGAAGCACTCACCAACGTTCTTCGGCACTCGGGCGCCGATCACGCGCACATCATTGTGTCGGACGGGAGCATCTCAGTGTCCGACAACGGCCGCGGCAACGACGCGGAACCCAGCTTCGGCCTGCGTCATCTCCAACAATCCGCCGCAACCCACGGCTATCGGTTGGATATCCACCCCCACGGCGGCCTCGGTGGCGGCAGCCGCCTTAGCCTCGTCATCTCGGAGGCACCATGACCTCCATCAAAGCATTGCTTATCGACGACCACCTCATGCTGCTCCGCGGCCTGTCTCTGTTATTCGACACTATCGATGGCATCGACATCGTCGCCACCACCACCGACGGCTCCCAGGCGTTGACCCTGGCTCGGGAGCACCGCGTGGACATCGTCATCACCGACGCCGCCATGCCCGACACCGACGGCCTCGCTGTGGTCACCCTATGCGCCCCTCACATCCCGACCCTCGTGCTCACCACCTTCGACGACGCCTCCCTCGTCGACCGGCTCCTCACAGCCGGCGCCGCGGGTTACCTTCTCAAAGACGTCTCCCCCGACGACCTGGCAGAAGCAATCCGGGCCGCCGTGGACGGCGGCCTGGTCCTGGACCCCCGCATTGCGCGACACGCTTGGGCGTCGAAAAGCAACGACCGGGAGGGAGAGCTGGCGGTGCTGACCCGGACCGAACGCGTCGTCGCCAAGCTGGTGTCACAGGGGCTCAACAACCAGGAAATTGCCGCCAACCTCCACCTCGCGGAGGGGACGGTGAAAAACCATGTCTCGGCGCTATTACGCAAGCTTCATGCCCGAGATCGGACGATGCTGGCGCTGCGGCTATCCAAGGCTTTCGGGCAGTGAACGCGGGATTAGGATTTCGGGCCGAAATTCTGTAGGGTTGTCCCTTGCTGTTGTCGAAAGTATACGTCTACGCCCCGTCAGCTGGCTGTTCGATGGCGCCCCAACCTTTATCAGTTGGTGCGGCGCAATCAGATTGCTGTGATGTGGGCGGCTAGGAGAAAGAAAGTCCATGTCGGCTATTTGCCAGGTCACGGGACGCAAGCCGCAGTTCGGTAAGTCCGTCTCGCACTCGCACCGCCGCACTTCGCGCCGTTGGAACCCCAACGTGCAGCGTCGTCGGTATTTTGTGCCCTCTTTGGGCCGTACCATCACCCTGACTGTTTCCACCAAGGGAATCAAGATCATCGATCGCGATGGCATTGAGTCCGTTGTCGCCAAGATTCGCGCACGTGGGGAGAAGATCTAAGTAATGGCACGTAATGACATTCGTCCGATCATCAAGCTGAAGTCTACGGCTGGCACGGGTTACACCTACGTCACTCGTAAGAACAAGCGCAACAACCCCGATCGTATCTCGCTGATGAAGTTTGATCCGGTCGTCCGCAAGCACGTCGAATTCCGCGAGGAGCGATAATCTATGGCTAAGAAGTCCAAGATCGCCAAGAACGAGCAGCGCAAGGAAATCGTCGCCCGCTACGCGGAGCGTCGCGCTGAGCTCAAGGCCATCATCAGCAACCCGAACACCAACGACGAGGACCGCCTGGAGGCTCAGTTCGAGCTGAACCGCCAGCCCCGCGACGCCTCGCCGGTGCGCGTCCGCAACCGCGACGCTCACGATGGTCGCCCCCGCGGCTTCCTCCGCAAGTTCGGTCTTTCCCGTGTCCGCATGCGCGAGATGGCTCACCGCGGTGAGCTCCCGGGCGTCCGTAAGTCCAGCTGGTAAGAGAGGGTGGCAAACATGAAGCAGCGCACCAACCACAAGAAGGCGCGGATCGAGCAGTCCCGTCGCCCCAAGAAGAATCCCCTCAAGGCTGAGGGCATTGAGAAGGTGGACTACAAGGACGTCAAGACCCTTCGTCTGTTCATCTCCGATCGCCACAAGATCCGTTCCCGCCGCGTCACCGGCCTGACCCCGCAGCAGCAGCGTCAGGTCGCCACCGCCGTGAAGAACGCACGCGAAATGGCACTCCTGCCGTTCACCAGCCGCTAAACCGGCTGCAGGGCACAACAGCGCACTTTTGCCGCTGCCCCTTAGTGTGACACGGTAAAAGACACTCAACCCGCTTCTCCCAATTACGGGAGGGGCGGGTTGTTGCATTCACAGGGTCCGGGCGCTGGTAATTTCACTGCTACACCAGATTCACTCCCGCCAGGAGGCTGCCCATGCTCCACCCATCCCTCATCGACCTCACCGAGCAAGCCCGCACCAGCCGCTCCCCCGCCATGGTTCGCGGCGTCCTCGCCGAGTCCCACGACCTCCTGCGCAACGCTATCTCCCACCAGGAGCCCGTCGGTGAGCTCACCGCCTGGTACTCGCGAACCATCCTCGAAACACTGGCCAGCCCCGCCGTGGAATCTTTCCTGGCCGGGGAGACGGTCCGCCCCATCGGCGCCCTCGCTCGCCTCGAGGCACTCCCCACCGATCCAATTGGCTGGATCCCCCTCGACTCCTCCTCCGCCAACTCGGCCCTCACCGAGTTGTTCCTCGACGCCGGCCTGCCTGTCGACGGCCCCCAGGACGCCGCATCCGTCACCGATGCCGATGGCATGCTTATCGACGCCCACCTCCTGCCCACCCTCCTGGAGCGGGCCATCGCGCGCCGTCCCCCGGCGCTGCGACTTACCGAGGGCCGCCCCGACTACGACGCGCACGTCAACATCCAAGCCACCCTCATGTCCCCGGCCGTCGACGTCGCCCGCTGGGCGGGCCTACTCGCCTCCTCCACCGAGTCAACCACCCGCGCCCGGCTCGGCGACGCCCACCGCCTAGACATCCTTACCGCCGACGAAGCCGACTCCCTCACCCAGGCCTGGACCACCGGCGCCGCCCTAGAAATGGGTCGCTGGTACGAACACCTCTCTGGGCCCACCACCGCCCTCGCCCACCTCTCCGCCGTCGACCGCAGCGCCTACTCCGCCGCCGCCCGTCTCCTCGCTGGAGCACTCCGCTCCCTCGCCGCACGACACGACATCCCGCTCACCGACAGCCAGGGACAGTGACACTGCCGCCTGTGGTTATAATTCATGGATTAATCGCCTTTTGGTCAATAGAAAGGAGTTGAGTGAATCTTGGCAGGAGCAGTCGGCCGTCCCCGCAAAAACAGCCCCCGACGCCGCGGTTCAACCGCCCGGGAAGAGATCCTCGACGCCTCCGCGGAACTATTCACCACCAAAGGCTTCGCCACCACTTCCACCCACCAAATCGCCGACGCCGTGGGAATCAGACAAGCCTCCCTCTACTATCACTTCCCCTCCAAGACGGAAATCTTCCTCACCCTGCTGAAGTCCACCATCGAGCCCTCCTTCCAGCTGGCCGTCTCGCTTGGCGAATCCGACGCCTCCCCCACCCTCCGACTCTGGGCCCTTGTCGCCGCCGAAGCACGCTTGTTATTGTCTAGCCGCTGGAACGTCGGCCGCCTTTACCAGCTCCCGGTCGCCGCCTCGGAAGAATTCTCTGATTACCACGCTCAGCGCACTGAGCTCCACGACATCTTCCGCTCACTCGCCTCTGACATCGTCGGCGCCGACGACCCCCGCATCGACCTCCCCTTCCACATCGCCCTCTCCGCGATCGAGATGCGGCCCAACGACGGCACCGTCCCCGAGCCCCTTTCGGAGTCATCGTTGCCGTCAACGGCAGTCATGCTTGCCGACGCCGCCCTCGACGTCCTCCACACCACCCTTCCGGACGACCGCGAGGCTCGCACCTTAGAGCTCATTGCTCAGGTCAGCACCCCGGAAGACGCCTAGTACCTCTCGAGCTCAGCTTTCCGGTCGGAAGGACTCTGCTGGGTGCCAAAATTCTCTCGAATGCGCGCGAGCGTTGCCCGTTTTCCCAGGTCGCGGCTCGGGTGGATTTACATTCTAGAGAATTTTGGCACTCGCTCCCTCACGGGAGGGCAGGAAGAGCCAACTAGTGCGCGAAGTGACGTGCCCCGGTGAAGTACATCGTCACTCCGGCTTTTTCGGCAGCAGCGATGACTTCATCATCGCGGATGGAGCCGCCGGGCTGAACGACGGCGGTGACGCCGGCGTCGGAAAGCACTTCGAAGCCATCAGCGAAGGGGAAGAAGGCGTCGGAGGCTGCGACGGAGCCCTTGGTTCGGTTGACGTCGCCGGCGAGAGTGTTGGCGCGTTCGACAGCGAGTTTGGCGGAGTCGACGCGGTTGACCTGCCCCATGCCAACGCCGACGGTGGCGCCGTCGCGGGAGATGAGGATGGCGTTAGATTTGACGGCGCGAACAGCTGCCCAGGCGAATTGCAGGTCGGCGAGGACCTGGTCGGAGACGGCCGGACCGGCAGCCAGCGTCCAGTTTGCGGCATCGTCACCCTCGGCGTGCAGGGCGTCGCGCTCTTGGACGAGGACGCCGCCTGAGATCTCGCGGCGCTCAAGGCCGGAGCGGGAAAGAGGCTCGGCTTGAAGGACGCGGATGTTCTTTTTGCGGGCGAGGACGTCGACGGCGCCGGCGGCATAAGACGGTGCGATGATGACTTCGGTGAAGATATCGGCGACTTGCTCGGCCATGGCGACGGTGACTTCGCGGTTGGCTGCGATGACGCCGCCGAAGGCGGACATGGGGTCGCAGGCGTGGGCGCGGCGATGGGCGTCGGCGATGGAGGTATCGGAGACGGCGATGCCGCAGGGGTTGGCGTGCTTGATGATGGCGACGCAGGCACGATCATGGTCCCAGGCGGCGCGCCAGGCGGCGTCGGCGTCCTGGTAGTTGTTGTAGCTCATTTCCTTGCCGTGGAGTTGGGTGGCGTTGGCCAATCCTCCGGCACCCTTGTCGGCGTAGAGGGCTGCCGCTTGGTGGGGGTTTTCACCGTAACGAAGGGTGTGGGACAGCTCGTGGGAGGAACCGATCCAGGCGGGGAAGGTCTCGTCCCGGTCGGCCTGTTCGCCGAGCCAGGTGGCGACGGCGACGTCGTAGGCTGCGGTGTGGCGGAAGGCGTCGAGGGCGAGGTGGGTGCGCTGGGCGCGGGTGAAGCCGCCGTCGGAAAGCGCGGCAGCAACGTCGTCGTAGCGGGACGGTGAGACGACGACGGCCACTGATGGGTGGTTTTTCGCGGCGGCGCGGACCATCGAGGGACCGCCGATGTCGATTTGCTCGACGCATTCGTCGAAGGAGGCGCCGGAGGCGACCGTCTCGGAGAAGGGGTAGAGGTTGACCACGACGAGCTGGAAGGGCTCAACTCCGAGGTCCGCGAGCTGGGCCAGGTGGTCGTCTTTGCGAGTGTCGGCGAGGATTCCGGCATGCACCTTCGGGTGCAAAGTCTTGACGCGGCCTTCGAGGCACTCGGGGAATCCGGTCAGTTGTTCCACGGGGGTGACGGGGATGCCTTGCTCGGCAATTTTCGCCGCGGTGGAGCCGGTGGAGACGATTTCCACGCCGGCGCGGTGAAGCGAGGTAGCTAGCTGCTCGAGGCCTGTCTTGTCGTAGACGCTGATCAGTGCGCGCTTAATTGCCTTGCGATCATCACTCATGGATGAACTCAACCTTCCTGGTGGTGTGGTCAATGGTTGCCGCCTTCAGCACCGAAACGATGAGCTGGCGTTCGATCTGCTTAATCCGTTCATGGAGGGAATCTTCATCTTCCCCTGGTTTTATGCTCACCGCTTGCTGCGCGATGATCGGCCCCGTATCCACTCCCGCGTCGATGAAGTGGACGGTCGAGCCGGTGACTTTCACCCCGTGGGCCAGCGCGTCGCGGACGGCATGGGCCCCCGGAAATGAGGGGAGCAGAGCCGGGTGGGTGTTGATGATGCGCCCACCGAAGCGGTCGAGCACGCCAGCACCGAGGATTTTCATGAATCCGGCGGAGACGATGAGGTCGGGGTGCCCCTCCGCTATCGCGTCGGCGAGTGTGATGTTCCAGGCGGCACGGTCGCCGTCGAGTTCGACGACTCGCGTATCGACGCCCGCCCCTTCCGCACGGTCCAGCGCCGGACACTGGACGTCGGCGATGACGAGGGAGACCCGATAGGAATCGTCCTGGTTATCTAGAAGCGACTGCAATAGAGTGCCGCTTCCGGATACCAGGACGACAACGTTGAGTCGGGTATGCGCGGGAGGAAAAGTCACGCGTCTGATACTAGCCCGTGGGCGGGTCTTTCTCGTCGTCTTCTCCCCCATCTTCGGTGACTGAAGTGTCCTCTGTTATTACAGTGTCTTTTGGTTCTTCTGAGACTTCTTCCGGAGCTTCCTCGGAGACGATCTCACCCTCGAGAATCTCTTCCTCTTCTTCTTCCCGCTCCGGCTCAGCTTCTGGCTCTGGCTCCGGCTCCGGCTCCGGCTCGATGACTTCCACCGCCGGGGCACGGCGATCAGCGATCAACCCGACGGCCGCCGCGACGAGTCCAACTCCCGCCACCCAGACGAAAGCCAGCCCCACCGTCATCCACAGCATCGGCCCGACCTTGCCGAAGTAGCCAACACCCCCGGACGTGAGATAGCAGGCGACGAGTGCTACCAGAGCTGCGATAGCCCCCGAGGCAAGTGCCTGCCGGAAACCTGGGCGCATGCGCCCGTGCACGTAGGCGCACACCGCCGCAACGACAGCCAAGAGTCCAATGGCCCATTGCTGAACTGCGCCCGGAATGAGCGCGAGGAGAGGCAGCGGAGGCAGGGACACCAAGTTGATGGCGTAGAGGGAAATGGAGGCGGCGCCGAAGTGAAACTCAGAGCCCAACAACACAGCGATTGACCAGATGAGCGCGTTGGGCAAATAGAGCAGGGAGACAATGATGGCGCCGACGACGCCGCCCGCACTCGAGTAGGCCTGGGCCATCTCGACCTGGCGGGACCACCCGGTCGCCAGCAAAATGGCGAAGAGGACCAGTGAGGCGAGAGCCAGCCAGGTGAAAATGCGGACGGCGACGACGGCGGCGTCGACAAGCCATTCCGGAGCCCCATAGCGGCTGAGCAACGCTCGCCACAGCCGACCGCCCATGCCAATGACCAGCGCAATGGCATGGACGAGCAGAGTTCGGCCGATGGCGTGACCGAGCGGAGGGGCGCCGACGTCAAAGACGCGGCCTGCATCCCACATCATGCCGGAGGCAATGAGAGTGAGGACGATCGGAATGAACAACGTGGCCGCCGCCAAGACAAGCAGGTCGGCGACGCTCACCCGATCACGGACCGCCCGATGGATGCGGCGAGCCAAGAAAGCGATCAAAGCGATGGTGGGCAAGAGCGGCAAGACACCAATGGAGATATCAGCCGCGTTGACGGGCACCAAGTTGAGCACCAACCACAATTGCGCAACAGTGGCCGAAAAGGCAGTGAGCGTTAGCCCAGTGACCATGAGGCCAGCCAGAGAAACAACGATGAGGCCGAGCACAACAATGCCGAGGGGAATGGCAACCACCGGGACATAACGGCGGAGACGACCCGCGATCGTCAGGGGTGCCTCCGGGGCGACATCCGGGGTGCGGCTCGAGCTAGCCGATGATTTTCCGCCCACCCGAAGATTACGAAGGCGCCTGCTGGGGCGCGACTGGGGACTCGTCTTTTTGCTCATCACTGCCTACTGTGCCACGATGGCCCATCGGAAAACGGTTGGCGCGTCCGATGCCCGCGCGGGTTGTAACACTGGTGACAACTTTTACGAATACTTAAGGTTTTTTCTCGATCCAGTTGCCTTGGGGCAATCGAGACGCTATCGTTACCATCCGTAGATAACAAGATTGTCACAATCCCATAACCCAATTGGGACGTGGCGAAATGGAAGAGGGCTTCATGCGACAGACGACTCAGCGGTCAGCTCGAGGTAGGCACCGCAAGATCTCCACCTCGCAGACGACCAAAGGTCGCATCGCGCTCGTGGCAGTAGCCACTGGCGCTGTATCCACCGCAGGTATCGGCGGCGCCGCAGCCGCGACCCTTCACAATCAGGATGCACCGGCCGACAACGGAATTGCGCTCGCCGCCAACGCAGGCGACCTGGCGGGCGCTCTCAACGCTTCCCCGCAGATCCTGGCCATCGCAGAATTCAAGCCGGTCGTCAACATTCAGGACCAGCTGAACAAGGCCATCGAGTACAACGTTAGCCGCGTCCAGGCTGACCTCGCACAGCGCGGACCGGCCGTGGTCAAGCCCGCCGAGGGTGCTTTCACCTCCGGCTACGGCATGCGCTGGGGTGCTCTCCACGCTGGCATCGATATTGCCAACGCCATTAATACCCCGATCCTCGCCGTCATGGACGGCACCGTCATCGACTCCGGCCCGGCCTCCGGCTACGGCAACTGGATCCGCATCCAGCACGCTGACGGCTCCATCTCCGTGTATGGCCACATGGAGACCCTCAACGTCTCCGTCGGCGAGACCGTTCACGCCGGTCAGCAGATCGCCGGCATGGGTAGCCGCGGCTTCTCCACCGGCTCACACCTGCACTTTGAGATCCACCCCGCCGGTGGCGGAGCGGTCGATCCTGTTCCGTGGTTTGCAGAGCGCGGCATCGTCATCGCCTAAATCTTGTTAGTTATCTTCGAGAAGGACTCGACCAGGGTGGTCGGGTCCTTTTCTCATGCCCGGCGCGTGATCCCGACCCCCTGATCGCGACCGGAACGCTTCCGCGGTCGATTAAGGGCCAGCCCACAACACATAGTGCGCTAAAAGTCGGAGTCAGCCCGTCGCGATGACTATCCAGCCGAGCCTGCCGGGTCCTTTTCTCATGCCCGGCGCGTGATCCCGACCCCCTGATCGCGACCGGAACGCTTCCGCGGGCGATTAAGGGCCGGCACACAACACATAGTGCGCTAAAAGTCGGGGTCAGCCCGTCGCGATGACGATAACAGCACCCGACCCCATTGACGCCCCGCAGATTACCCAGTAACCTGAACGTCGAAGGTTACTCAGTAACCTCCGTCTCCCGTAAAGGACGTCACGATGTCAATCAAATACTCGATACTCGCCCTGCTGGCCAAGAGCCCCTGCTCCGCCAGTCAGCTGCAAAACCAGTTTCGCCAGCTTACTGATGAATTCTGGCCACTGAATATCGGCCAAGTCACGCAGACGATCTCCCGCCTCGAACGCGACGGCCTCCTTGAATCAGCCGAGCAGACCATCGGCGCCAACGGGCACCCCACGGATACCTACCAGCTCACTGACGCCGGCCGGGCTCTCCTCGCCTCGTGGTGGACCGAGCCGGTCGTCCGCCCGAAGGCTGAACGCGATGAGTTGGTGATAAAAGTAGCCTTGGCCTCGCAATTCGACGAGATCGACCTCATTGCCCTCCTCGATAGGCAGCGCCGCGCTGCGATAGCTGATCTGCGCGCGCTCACCATTACTTCCCGCGATTTGCCCGATACGCGCACCGCCGAGCGCCTCCAGGTTGAGCGCCGGATTCACGATTTGGAGTCCGAGGTTCGCTGGCTCGACCGCGTTGAGGCCCTTTCCCGTCCAGGCACCCACCCCGCAACCAAGGAGGCATGACCCATGTCACCCACGTCCCCTTACCCCATCGAGCTCCAGAACGTCTCCTGCGTGTACGGGCAGGGTCCCCGTCAGGTCGTCGCCCTCGATGATGTGTCGCTGGCGGTCTCCCCTGGCGAGCTCGTGGCTGTCATGGGCCCGTCCGGCTCCGGCAAGTCGACCCTGCTCAATGTTGCGGGGCTCCTCCAAACGCCGACCTCCGGTCGAGTGCTTATCGACGGCGCCGATGCCGCCGATCTCTCCCCATCCCGGTCCGCACAGCTGCGGCGAAGCCGCATCGGATTGGTCTTCCAGCATTACAACCTCGTTCCGACCCTCACCATCGGCGAGAACGTGACGCTTCCCCTCGAACTCGACGGGGTCTCCCCCACCCAGTGCCGGGACGCTGCGGAGATCGCTTTGGCCGAGGTCGGACTCGAGGGCCTGGCGGCGCGCTTCCCCGATGAGATCTCTGGCGGGCAGGCCCAGCGCGCGGCTATCGCCCGGGCACTCATCGGTGAGCGGCGCGTGCTCCTTGCCGATGAGCCCACCGGCGCCCTCGACACCACCACTGGCGACGCCGTCCTGCGCATCCTGCGCGAGCGCGTCGACTCCGGAGCCGCTGGCCTTCTGGTGACCCACGAGCCGCGCCTCGCCGGCTGGGCTGACCGAGTCGTCATGGTGCGCGACGGTCGGATCTTTGATGAGGATGATCAGCGATGAGCACGCTCCTAGCCGCCACTCGGCCGACCCGGCGCGACATGGTGAAACACCCCTGGCGTTTGTTCGCGGCGATGTTGCTCGTCGCCCTGCCGGTGTTTCTCATCGTCTCCATGGGTACGTCCGAGACCTCGACAAACAATGCCCTGCGCACCGCGGAGGTTCACACCACGGCGTGGAAGGGCGGGGGCGCGTCGTGCGTCCAGACGGTTTCCGGATCGAACTCCGAGTGCACCGGCACCTCCAGCACTGGGAACGAGCGCGAGGAACTGGAGCGGGCCCTGCCTTCCGGCTTTCACACCGAGCTGAGCGTCCTCCTCCCAGGTGAACTTCGGGCCGACAATAATCGGACCGTCTATTCCTCAATTCAGCAGCTTCCGGCTGAGTCACTACCGCATAACCTGCAGCCGCGCACCGGCACCCTGCCTGGCTCCGGCGAGATCATGATTTCGCCGAGTATCGCGGACCAACTACAAGTCTCCGTAGGGGACTCCATCACCTTCACTGCCCCCGATCACGAGGCAGCCTCTGGTCCGCTGCGCATTTCTGGCACGATGCCGGGCGCTTGGCCGCTGACCATCCAACCCACCTTGCTCTCCCCGGAATCGGTCTCCACGGAGTCTGAAGGCTTCGGCTCGGGTATTTCGTGGGTGATATCCGGCGACCGGAAGTTCACTTGGGAGGATGTGCAGACCCTCAACTCCGCGGGCTTCGTGGTCAACTCCATGGATGTCAAGGCCAATCCGCCTGCGGAGGAGGACATCGATCCGGCGATGCGCGGATTGGATCCCATCTATCCCGACCAGTCGTGGAGTTTCTTCCTCTCCTTCATCATTCCGAGCATCGTATTGATCGGGATGCTCATCCTTCTTCTAATCTCGCCTGTGTTCACCATCGCAGTCTCTCGCCGGACGAAGGTATTCGCCCTGATGAGTTCCCAGGGGGCGACTCCGCGTCAGATCCGCTGGGCAGTGCTCGCCTATGGCCTTGGCGCAGGCTTGGTTGGTGCGACCCTCGGCGGGGTTATCGGCCTCGCCACAGCCACCGGTTGGTGGATGTATCGCTATCCCGGATGGCCGATGGATATCCCGTGGCAGATTGTCGGTGCCGCCTGGGCGGCGGCGGTGATTGGCTCGGTCGTGGCGGCATTCTTGCCGGCGGTGCTGGCATCGCGGGCGTCGATAAGCGCCGGCATCGCCGGGGCAACACCGGACCGCATGATGCGCTGGCGACCGTGGATGGCGGTCGGCCCTGTCGTTCTTGTGCTGACCTTCGCGGTTTTGGCAGTGATGCGGAAAGCCATCCCGGTTTGGTACATGTTTTATGATTCTTTCGGCAAGCTGGTTGTCGTCGCCGCATTGGCCGCTTCGGCGCCGGCCTTGGGGTGGATTATTGCCCGGCTCGGCCGATCCGCGCCGCTCATCATGCGTCTTGCCGCCCGTGATGCCGGACGGCAGATGATGAAGACGGCTCCGGCACTCGCCGCGATCATGTCCGTGTCGTTCGTGGCTGTCAACGTGTGGACGAGCGCGGAGACATCGAACAATCGGCAGCTCACGGAGACCGCAGCGGTGTACCAGTATGACACTGCAACTATCGCGTCGTCTCGCTACTTGTCCCAGGAAGTGAAGAAGGAGGAGCTGCAAAGCACCCTCGACAGCGTCAAGGTGATTACTGGTCCGGCCAAGGAGGTAGACCTGTACGGCACACGCATGTCCTATTCCACCGGGCTGCCCAACGCGACCCTCGCCATCAAGTTCCCGGACTGCAATTCGCCTGAGGAACTGGCGATAGAAACATGCTCGGAGCTGTACGACACTTCCTGGGTATCTGGCCCATTCAGCTTGGGATTTATGAACACCTTCATCGGGGGATCTGACTTGCTGGAGATGTTCACCCTTAGCGACGCAGAGCGCCAGGAGGCTACAGCCGCACTGGAACGGGGCGTGATTCTCATCCCCACAGCCCAGGCACCCCTCATCGAGGCTGATGGAACGGCGCTGTTTGAGATCCAGACGGGAGACACCTCCGAGCCCATCCAACTCCCGGCGAAGGCGATCCTGCCCGCCGGTGCAGGCGGCTCGATCGTTCCGCCCGCAACCGCCGAGGAGATTAAGCTCCCTTACGAGTACCTGGGCACCACTCTGCTGCCCTTGAACAAGTTGACCTACGAGCAGCGCTCCGAGATCACGAAATCGCTCCAAGAATCGACTATCGGTCTTAACGTGAACTTCACTCCCTCCTATGGCGTCAGCTGGAAGTACACTGCGCCACTGGTGGCCGCGATTCTGGCGCTCGGGGTGGTTGTGGTGGTCGCCCTGGTCCTGGCCCTGTCGATGCAAACATCGCGTCGCCACTTCGCGCTTATCGACGCCCTCGGAGCCTCACCGTCACTCCCCTCCCGGGCCACAGCCCTGTTTGCGGGCGGCTTGACCCTCGCCGGCACCCTCACGGGCACCGCCACCGGGCTGTTGTTTACCTGGCTGACATTGCAAACCGACTTCATCGATTCCTCCACCGGCCAGGTGATCGGCAATGGAGATCTGCGCTTCTTCCAGATCAGCTGGTACCCCGTCATCGCGTTGGTGGTGGTTGCCCCGCTCCTAGCCGCTGGGGTGGGCTCCTTGTTCCATCGCCGCCGTAGAGAATTGGAGTATCGGGAGACCTAAGGTTCTTCCTCCGCGAACCCCACCTAGGTTTTGTCGGGTGGGGTTTTCTCACGCCTTTGCGGGCCGACTAGTCCATATTTTCACCCCCAACTCGATGCAACACAAGTTAATTTTAGTCACATTAGTAACATAGAAAACATAGCCCTGACCTGCCATTTTCCTGGACGTTGAAGAGCGAAAACCTCTCTACCTGCACATTTATCCGTTGATCCTGCGGAGGATTACAGGTAGCTTTAACTCGTTCCCAATCACGAGAAGGTTGACGCATGTTCACACGCTTCGGAGGCAAGGCTTTTCTTGCTGCCACCGCCATCGCCACCATCGGAATCACTTCCACCCTGGTTGCCCCTTCCGCCTCCGCCCAGGAGGCTTCTTTTACGGTCAATCAGAACGGAGTGAGCGGCTTCGACGCCGATGACGCTAGCACCGCCCTCAAGGCGATCATTCGACTCGCAGAGGCCGCCAACGAGGGCAAGGTCGCCGCCGCGGTCGACCCCAAGGCAGATGCCGGAGATGCGGGCAGCTCGGACGCTAATGTCATCATCGACCCCCTCATGCTCCTCCTCGGCAGCTCCGGTCCTGACATCCTGCCGAAGGATCTCAGTGACCTCCTCGGGGTCACCACCACCATGCGACCCGTCCGCGGTCAAACCGCCGACGGACGCACCGTCGTGTTCCCCACCAGCGGCACCTACACGTCGGGATACGGCTCCCGCTGGGGCGCGACCCACGAGGGCATTGACATCGGCAACTCGGTCGGCACACCCGTTCTCGCCGTCATGGACGGAACGGTCATCGATTCCGGACCCGCGCAGGGCTTCGGCAACTGGATCCGCATCCGCCACGACGATGGCTCCATTTCCGTCTACGGCCACATGTCCACCCTGGACGTCAACGTCGGCGAGCGAGTCACTGCCGGTCAGCGCATCGCCGGCATGGGCAACGAGGGCCAGTCCACCGGCCCCCACCTCCACTTCGAGATCCGCCCCGACGGCGCAAGCCCGACCGACCCCACCGCTTGGTTCGCGCGGAACGGGATTACCGTTCGTTAGAGCTTTTCCATGGGCACGCCGCCGATGAGCATGAGGCGCACCTTGCCGGATGACCCGAAATCGATGGTCACCGTGGCACGGGCACCCGAGCCGTCGGCGGCGATGACCGTTCCCAGGCCATATTTATCGTGGTTAACGCGATCCCCCACTGCCAGTTGCAGGTTGTTATTGCGCGAGGCCTTGGGCAGGCTCGGTTTCTTTTTCGGCACGCTCGGCCGCTGATAGCCGGAGCTCATCCCCCACGCATCGGAGAAGGAATGCTCCGGTTCCTCCCGGCGCCAATCAATGAGCTCCAGCGGAATCTCTGCCAGGAAGCGACTCGGTGGGTTGGTCACCGAGTTGCCCCAGGAAGATCGCAGCATGGCTCGGGTGAGGTAGAGCTGCTCCCGGGCGCGGGTAATGCCCACGTAGGCCAGGCGCCGTTCTTCTGCCAGCTCCTTGGGATCTCCCAGGGCACGCAGGTGCGGGAATTGGCCGTCCTCCCAGCCAGTGAGGAACACGACGGGGAACTCCAGGCCCTTGGCAGTGTGCAGGGTCATGAGCGTGACCACGCCCTGCTCATTGTCGGGGATCTGGTCGGCATCGGCGACCAACGAGACCTTTTCCAGGAAGGCTTGGAGTGAGCCCGGCTGCGCCTCACCTTCCTCCAGCTCGAATTCATCCCCATCCATTTCGGCGTAGGCAACTTGGTTCGCCGCCTCTGAGGAAAACTCCCGAGCCACGGACACGAGCTCGTTGAGGTTATCCAAACGAGCCCCATCTTGCGGGTCGTTGCTCGCTTCCAGTTCACCGCGATAGCCCGTGATGTCGAGAACTCGGCTGATCAACTCGCCGAGGTCCGGCATCCCCGTCACCTCGTTGGTCATCGACGGCATCTCTGCGCGCACGGCGTCCATCATCTCGTTGAACTTTGCTACCGCATTGCGTCCGCGCGCGCCGAGGAAGTCCACCTTGTCCCCCGCGGCGTCGATAAGCGCCTGTCCGAAGGACTGATTGTTGTTCTCCGCGTGCAACGCGATGAAGGCCTGCGCCCGGTCGCCGATGCCACGGCGGGGGGTATTGATGATGCGCCGCAGGCTCACCGTGTCATCCGGATTGTCCAGGACCCGCAGGTAGGCGACCAGATCACGGATCTCACGGCGCTCATAAAAGCGCGTGCCGCCGACCACCTTGTATGGAATGCCGGAGCGGATAAAAATGTCCTCCAGTGCGCGGGAAGCATTGTTCGTGCGGTACATCACCGCCACATCGGCATAGGTCTTTCCCTTATCGACGATCGCGTCAATCTCCCCAGCAACAAACCGCGCCTCGTCGTGTTCGTTGTCCGCCACGTAGCCGATGATCTCCTGGCCGGTCCCCAGCGCCGTCCACAGCTTCTTCTCCCGGCGGCCATCATTGCGGGAAATGACCGAGTTCGCGGCATTGAGAATCGTCTGAGTCGAGCGGTAGTTCTGCTCCAACAGAATCGTGCGTGCCTGCGGATAGTCTCGCTCGAACTCCTCGATATTGCGGATCGTGGCCCCACGGAAAGCGTAGATCGACTGATCCGAATCACCCACGACACACAATTCCGGGGCATCCGGCCCATCCCCGACCAAACGGGCGATGAGCATGTACTGCGCGTGGTTGGTGTCCTGGTACTCATCGATGAGGACGTGGCGGAAGCGACGCCGGTAGTAATCCGTCACCGCCGGATGCTCGGTGAAGATCCGCACGACCTCACCGATCAGGTCATCGAAGTCCACGGCATTGGCCGACCGCAGCCGCCGCTGATAATCCTTGTACACCTGCGCGACGGTGATCTCGAAAGGATTGCGAGTCGCCTCCGCATCCGCGATGGCTTCCTCCGGCCCAATCAGCTCATTCTTCAAATTGGAAATAGCGCTCGCCAGAACTCGCGCCGTAAACCGCTTGAGGTCCAGCGAATGATCCTTAGCGATCATGCTGAGCAGCCGGCGCGAATCATCCGAATCATAGATGGTGAAGTTGGTGTTCAACCCCGGCACCAGCTGCGCTTGCTGCCGCAAAATACGCACGCACACCGAGTGGAACGTGGACACCCACATCCGCTCCGCGACTGGGCCCACGAGGGCGGCGACGCGCTCCTTCATCTCCGCCGCAGCCTTGTTGGTGAAGGTAATAGCCAAGATATCGAAGGGAGACACCCCTCGCTGGCTCATCAAATAGGCGATTCGCCGAGTAAGGACGGCGGTCTTCCCAGAACCAGCACCGGCGACGATGAGAAGCGGGGAGCCCGCGTGCTCAACGGCAGCGCGCTGCTGCTCATTGAGACCGAGGGTGAGATCCTGGGAAGAAGGCTGAGGGCTGGGAGCAGGGCTGGGAGTAAACGGCGATTCCATGATGTCTAACAACCTACTCGTAGGACCCGACACAACCCCCGTGGCACAATGTGGGGCATGAACGATGCTGCTGAGAACCAGTTTGAAATCCGGATGCCCTCCGGCACCGAAGACCCACTGTCAGATGCGGAAATTCAGCAGTACCGCCAGGAAATCGACCGACTCGACCGGGTGATCCTCGACGCGGTCAAGCGCCGCACCCAAGTATCCAAGGCGATCGGCAAGACGCGGATGGGCTCCGGGGGCACCCGGCTGGTGCACACCCGCGAACTAGCCATCATCAATCAGTTCCGCGAGGAACTGGGCCCGGAGGGCCCGGAGATTGCCTCCGCACTGCTGAAGATGGGGCGGGGACGATTGGGGTAAACGCGGACGTCGATAAGCGTCTTGCTAGTCCGTCGAATCGAAGACGACCTCAAACTCGAGAAGTTCCGCACCACTGGCAACGGGCTTGCGGGCCTCGCCGCTGTGGGCTGCGCGGGCGTCACCGTCGCGCCAGGCAGCATAGGATTCTTCGTCGGCCCAGCGGGTGACCACGAAGTAGCGGTCCTCGCCGGCGACGGGGCGCAGGAGCTGGAACCCCTCGAAACCAGGGGAGGAATCGACGGCGTGCTTTCGGGCGGCGAAGCGGGCTTCCAGCTCCGGTCCGGCGTTCTCGGGGACAGTGATGGCGTTGATCTTAACGATGCTCATGTGATCATCATGCCTTTTATTTACCTCTGGCGGCGGGATGGTCGGTTCTTCACTAGATTCGGGGTAGGTACGCATATTGTCCATCGATTTAGGAGCCCACACCATGGCTGACATCACCCTCTCCGCCGAATGGAAGAACCTGGAGGCCGTGTACGAGCGGACTCAGGCCACCACGCTGCGGGAGTTGTTCGCCGCTGATCCGGAACGCGCACACAACCTCACCTTCGACGCTGCGGGTCTGCACGTGGATCTTTCCAAAAACCTCATCGATGAGGAGACGGTGGAGGCGCTCATCGCCTTGGCCAAGGAAGCCGAGCTGACGGACACGATTGAGCAGATGTTCACTGGCGCTCACCTCAACAACACTGAGGATCGCGCAGTGCTCCACACGGCGCTGCGTCTGCCGGTGGAACAGGACCTGGAGGTCGACGGCCAGGACGTTGCGGCCGATGTCCACGAGGTCCTGGGTCGTATGCGCGACTTCGTCTCCGCCCTGCGTTCCGGCAAGTGGCAGGGTCATACTGGCCACACGATCAAGAAGATCGTCAACATCGGCATTGGTGGCTCTGACCTCGGGCCCGCCATGGCTACCCTCGCGCTGCGGCCCTACGCCACGGCGGGTATCACCGCCGAGTTCGTGTCCAACGTCGACCCGGCTGACATGACGGCTGTGTTGGATAGTCTCGATGCAAATTCGACGCTGTTCATCGTCGCGTCGAAGACCTTCACCACCCAGGAGACGTTGGCCAATGCCCACGCCGCTAAGCGTTGGTTGCTGGAGAAGTTTGATGGCGATGAGTCGGCAGTGGCCAAGCACTTCGTCGCTGTGTCCACCAACGCTGAGAAGGTCGCGGAGTTCGGCATCGACACGGCAAACATGTTCGGTTTCTGGGATTGGGTGGGCGGCCGCTACTCCGTCGATTCAGCCATCGGCCTGTCGCTCATGGCGGTCATCGGCCCACATGACTTCGTCCGTTTCCTTGAGGGTTTCCGCGCGATGGATGAGCACTTCCGCTCGACTCCTTTTGAGAAGAACGTTCCGGTCCTCATGGCCCTGCTGGGTGTGTGGTACTCGAACTTCCATGGCTGCGACACCCACGCGGTGCTCCCCTACTCCCAGGATTTGGCCCGCTTCCCCGCTTACCTGCAGCAGCTGACCATGGAGTCCAACGGCAAGTCCGTGCGTCGCGACGGCGCGCGCGTGTCCTACTCCACGGGTGAGATCTACTGGGGCGAGCCGGGCACCAACGGCCAGCACGCCTTCTACCAGCTCATGCACCAGGGCACCCGCGTCATCCCCGCCGATTTCATCGGCTTTGCCCGCCCCAAGGATGACCTGCCCACTGCCTCGGGCGAAGGCTCCATGCACGACCTGCTCATGGGCAACCTCTTCGCTCAGTCCAAGGTCCTGGCGTTTGGCAAGAACTCCGAGGAAATCGCCGCGGAAGGCGTTCCAGCTGAGTTGGTTGAGCACAAGGTCATGCCAGGTAACCGCCCTTCCACCACGATTCTCGCGGAGGAGCTGACCCCGGCGGTGTTGGGTGCGCTCATCGCCCTTTACGAGCACATCACCTTCGTCCAGGGTGCAATCTGGGGCATCAATTCCTTCGACCAGTGGGGCGTGGAGCTGGGTAAGGCGCAGGCCAACCAGCTGGCTGCCGCCGTGTCCGGTGAGGAAGAGGTTAACTCCGGCGACTCCTCCACCGACTCATTGATCCGTTGGTACCGGTCGAAGCGGTAGGTAGATCCACTTACCGCACGACAACGTCCGCCCCGAGCCCAGCCGGTTCGGGGCGTACGTTTTTTCTTCCTCGCTCCAGCGGTTGGCCAAGCGTGGGAAACACTCAGAAATTTTGGTGCGAAACTATATGCCAGCAGCGAAAAGTATGGTTATCTCAACGTCATGGGCGAAGCCATTTCTTCCGAGAACTACACCCCGAGCCAGCGGACTAGGTACCGCCAACGCCTCGGAGCTGACTTGGAAATTTTCGATGCCCACCTTCAGTCGGCGGAGTTCGAGAACAAGGGCACTATCGGGCTGGAGCTGGAGCTAAATCTCGTCGATGAGAATATGCAACCGGCGCTGGTTAATCGCCAGGTCCTGGAGGGCCTGGATGAGGAGTACCAGTCGGAGATCGGCGCCTTCAACGTCGAGATGAACCATCCGCCGCTGTCAGTCGAGGGTGACGGCCTGCAGAAGATGCATGACGGCATCGCCTCGAGGCTCGATCAAGTCCGCGAGGCGGCGAAGGCGGCAGACGCCCAGGTGGCGATGATTGGCACGCTTCCGACCGTGACCAGGGAGCTGCTTGAGGGCCCGGAGTGGATGACTCCGGAAAACCGCTATCGGGCCTTGAGCAACACCATCATGGAGACCCGCGGCGAACTCATCCACATCGATGCCTCCGATCGGGAATATTGCCGGCACGACTTCATCAATATCGCGCCGGAAGCTACGTGCACGTCGATGCAACTGCACCTCCAGGTAGCCCCCGAGCGTTTCCCGGCGGCGTGGAATGCCTCGCAGGCTATCGCGGGCATCCAAGTGGCCTTGGCTGCCAATTCCCCATTGTTCCTCGGTAGGAAGGTGTGGCACGAGTCCCGCATCCCGGTGTTCACCCAATCCATTGATACGCGGACCCCGGAGTTGGTGAACCAGGGGGTGCGCCCCAGGGTGTGGTTCGGCGAGCGGTGGATTACCAGCGTGTTCGACCTCTTTGAGGAGAACGTGCGGTATTTCTCCCCGCTCATCGCCGAGCACAAAGAGGCAACCGACGCCCCCGCCTCCCAGGGCAGCCCGACGCTGCACTACCTCAACCTCCACAACGGAACTGTATGGCGCTGGAATCGACCAATTTATGCCCCCGGCAAGGAGAGGCCCCACCTGCGGGTGGAAAACCGACTTCTTCCGGCGGGCCCCACGGTGTCCGACATCATCGCCGATTCCGCTTTCTACTATGGAATGGCCAAGTACCTCGCGATGGAAACTCGTCCCGTATGGTCGCGGCTGACATTCGCGGATGCGGAAGCCAACTTCCAGGTGGGGGCGCGGGCGGGCATGTTTGCCCGGATGACGTGGCCGACGCTGGGGAAGATCGACGTCGCGACGCTGGTGAGTGAGCACTTGCTACCGCAGGCGAGGCTCGGGCTGGAGGCCCTCGACGTCGATAAGCATGTCATCGACCACTACTTGGGCATCATCAGGGAGCGGGCTCGGACGCGCCAGAATGGCGCGATGTGGCAGTTGCGTACGCTCGACGCCATTCATCCCGGCGGCACGGTCCCGGATTCACCGGCCCGGCGCGAGGCGCTGGCGAGCATGTTGCGGCTCTACCTGCAGCATCAGGCGACGGATGAGCCCGTGCATACGTGGACCATCGGAGCTTAAAGCTTGACCATCGGTTCGTAGCCAAAGGGGATGCGGTCCGAGGGGACGATCTCCTTGCCGAAGGGGAAGCAGGTCACGGGGATCATCTTGACGTTGGCGATGGCCAGCGGGATGCCGATGATGGTGATGGCCTGCGCGGCGGCGGTGGTGATGTGCCCGATGGCCAGCCACAGGCCCGCGATGAGGAACCAGATGACGTTGGTGATGGCGGAGAGGCCGCTGCCGCCGCCCTTTTTCTGCACCACGGTGCGACCGAACGGGGCGAGGGCGTAGTTGGCCATGCGGAAGGAGGCGACCCCGGCGGGGATGGTGACCACGAGCAAGCAAGCGAGGATGCCGAAGAGGAAGTAGCCGGCCGCGAGGAAGAATCCGCCGAAGATAAACCAGGCGATGTTGAGGAGGAGGTTCATAGCCCCAATTTAGCGCCTTCACTACGATAAATGGCATGGACGAGAACCTGCGGCTGTCAGACAACGATCGCATCAACGCGCTGCAAGCGCTCGCGTCGCATTACGCCGAGGGTCGCTTGGAGTACCAGGAGTTCGATGAGCGCACGGCGGTCGCGAGCACTGCCCGCATCAATGCTGATTTGCTGCCCTTATTCGCGGACTTGCCGGGCGGGATCGAAGAGGCGTTGACACCGACGCGCACCACGGCGGTTCCTGCCATACCGGACAGCGAGCTGCAGGAGCTAGCCACCATCAAGGAGAAGGGCAAGCGCGTCGAGATGCTCGATGGGGCGATTTTCTCCGTGACCCTGGCGTCGTTTTTCATCCTCATGTTTGTCTTCAACGTCTCCATGGCCTGGGTGGTGTGGCCCGTGATGGCCGGCGTCATGGTTATCCCCCGCCTGCTCAGCGGATTCTCGGATGCGGATGAGAAAGCCTACGAGGACTTGAAGAAGATCGAGGAAAAGGAGCGAAAGCTGCGGCTCGAGCAGGCAACCGACCGGTTGCGCGAATTGGAATAGCAGCTCCCCAGCGACCCACTCGGGGTAGTCTTCCGACATGCTGAATTCGATCGTCGATTGGGTGGTCTCCCTCATGGAGTCGCTCGGCGCCCCGGGCGTGGGTATCGCCATCCTGTTGGAAAGCGTCTTCCCGCCGATCCCCTCCGAGGTGGTGTTGCCGCTCGCTGGCTTCACGTCGACACAGGGAACACTCAACGTCTACGCAGCATTCCTCTTCGCCACGCTGGGCTCCGTGCTTGGCGCGTATCTACTTTATTGGTTGGGGGCGGCGGTCGGTGCGGATCGCCTGCGCCGGATCGCCGGTCGCCTGTGGCTGGTGGACCCGTCGGACGTGGATAGGTCGCTGGCGTTTTTCGATCGCTACGGCAAGGTGTCCATCTTCTTCGGGCGACTCATTCCCGGTATCCGCTCGCTCATCTCCATTCCGGCGGGTATCGACCGCATGAGTCTGCTCACTTTCGGCGCGCTCACAGCCACCGGGTCGGCGATCTGGAATGCCTTTCTCATCTGGCTCGGCGTGCTGCTCGGTGAGCGTTATCAGCTCGTGGAGGTCTACATCGGCAAGTACGCCACGGTCATCTACGCCCTCGTGGCCCTCGCTCTGGCCGGGGCTCTCATCTATCTCATCCGCCGGGATCGCGTGCACAAGCGGGCTACTCCGCCGGTTGGCAGCGAGGACACCACCAAATAACCCGTTCCAGCTCTTCGCGGCCATTGCCCAGCATCGCCTTTTCGATCGGCGTGCCGCAGCGACGGCAGGGCTTGCCGTTGCGGCCAAACACGTAGGAGGTCTCACCTGCGCGTTTGATCCCGGTGGTCACCCGCACGGGTGAGGTGCGGTTGGCCCACATGATCCGCCGCGTCACGTCGAGCACCTTCCCCACGTCCACCTGGCTGACCGGGGTGGCGGGATGAATCCCGCACAGGAAACACGCCTCGGCGCGATACTCGTTGCCCACTCCGGCCAAGTTGTGCTGGTCCAGCAAAGCTGTCCCAATGCTTCTCGACGCCCGCCCCCTCACCCTGCGGCACGCCTCCTCGCGGTCCCAGTCGTCCGCCAGGATGTCCGGCCCGAGGTAGCCCATCCGTTCGTGATAGTCGACGGTGCGAAACACCTCGACTAGGCCCAGTGAGTGACCCACGATCTCGATCGGACGGGGGTGCGGGGTACCGGCTAGCTGGAGCACAACCCGCGCCGTGTGCCCCGGTTTACGCCAGCGGTCTCCCGAGAGGTGAATTGCCCAAGTCCCCTCCATTTTCAGGTGCGTGTGCAAGATCCGCTCGCCGAACTGCATGAACAGGTGCTTGCCGTAGGGCCACACCCGGTCGACCGTTTCCCCGCTGAAATCTACGAGCGCCACCGAAGGCACGCGCAGCGAACACGCCACCACCTCCCGGCCGGCCATGAATTGCAGGCGCTGGGACAATTGGAGGACGGAATCACCTTCGGGCACGGGCCTTAATCTACTCCCGCTGCACGGGGCGCGTTTCCCGCCGCCACCAACCCCCCGATTGTGTATCCCAGTGCGACGGCTGTGGGTGTGCCTCGCGCCCCGTGCCGGTGCCGATTATGCCCATACCTTTGCCACCACCACCGAGCAGCCGTGCCCATCATGGTGGGAATTAAAGATCGTCCAGGGCTTGGGTCATGGTCCTCCCCCTAACAGGGGTGCGAGGGGCCGCACTGCGTCCCCCGATGCGTGCCCCCTTCGGGCCTATCGACGCCCCCGCCTCCCGCAATGCCTCCAGCATTGGCGAACTGAACACCGGTTCACCATTGAGCTTTTCCACCGTCAATGGCTGAGCCGTCGCCTGCGCCAGGGCGTGGACGATGATGCCGATGTGCTGCTCGTCGAAGACGGTGAGGGTCCGCCCACCCCGGGTGAGGTGGGCCAGCAGCACGCCGTCGGCGATGACGACCATCGCGCCCGCCGCCCGGCTCGGTCCGGTCTCCGGCCACGGCAGCGCTGCACCATAGGGGTTGGCGGGATCTGCGGCGGCGAGGACATACACATCGGGGTCAGTGGTTCCCGACGGCCACCCTTCGATGTCGGTGGAATCATCGCAACCACGCAGCCGGTCGATGACCGCCGGGGTGGAGAACTGCGACGCCCCCAGTCCTTCGACGAGATAGCCGCGCATCGCCTTGCCGGACTCCTCAAAACTGCTGAGCACTTTGTAGGCCAACGCGAACCCGCCCAGGACATCTTCGGCGACGATGCTGCCGCGCGTGACCACCCCGTAGCGGTCCAGCCACGTCTCCCCCAGCGCCACCGAGCGGGTCGTCGCATTGTGATCCGCCCGGGTGCTCAGCGCCCACCGCCCAGCCATGTCCAGGGGCGGTCCCAGTCGACGACGCGTGCGGTTGGGGCGACGACGGGCGCGATGAGCCGTGGTTCCTCCCGTCGACGCCAACCGCGCCCGCAGGGGGCCAAAGCCATCCGGGCTCACCAGTCCGGCATCCACCAGTCCCCACAGGGCTTCGCGCAATTGCTCCGCCGTCACTAGGTCGGTCAGTTCCGCCGCCAGGCCACTGAAGAGGAAACCACCGCCGCGGCGCAGGATCTCCATGACCTGTTCCTGGATGAACGTCAGGCCCTCCGGCTCGATGTCGGCGACGATTTCTGGCGCAATGTCCGTTGGCAGCAGCATAATCCACGGGTCCCGGGCGGCCGCGGTACCGGCCCCCTGGATGACCACCTCGCCATTCGCGGTCAGCTCATCGAGCATGCTGGGCTGGTAGTCGCCCACGCGTCCCGGCAGTACTAAGGATTCCCAGGCGCTCGCGGGCAGTCGAACGCCGGCGAGCCGCTCGATGACCGCGTACACCCCATCGGCGCCTCGCAAGGCTGGACGTTTACCCACGGGAGCGACCTGCTGCCAGTCCGCCAAGAAGCGTGCAAAGGCAGTCTGCGATACGGGTTGGGTAGCCGCGCGGGCGGCGGCGAGCGAACGCCGCCGCAAGATCGTCAGCACGTCCGCCGAGCAGTACTCCTGCTCGTCGATGCCCTGTCGGAAGCGACCGTCGATGACGCGGCCGTCGGCAAGCAACGCCTGCAGGGCGGAGTGGGCGGCGCTGGCCCCCAGGCCGAAGGCCTCAGCCAGATCCCGCAGGACGAACGGGCCGCGCGTGCGGGCCCAGCGGGAGACCAGCTGATCGAGCGCGTCGAGGATGGTGCCCTGCTGGGCGGCGACGCCCGGAGGGACGGGGACCCCGAGGGCGTCGCGAAGCAGCGGCGCGTCGAGGGACTGCGCGACATGCGGCACTCCCCCAATCCGGACCTCCATGGCGCGATCGTCGAGCGGCGCGGGCCAGGAGAACGTGATCTTTTCCGGCACGGTCTCGACGGGGATGGGGCCGAGCAGGCGGAGGATGTCATAGAACTCTTCGGGGCTGCGCGCCCGCCGATCAGCCGCGGTGCGCTGCAACTGGGCATGCACCTCGGCGATGATCTCCGGGTCTAGCAACTCACGAAGCTCCACCGTGCCGAGCAACTTAGCCAGCAACCCCGGATCCAACGCCAGGGCGGCAGCGCGCTTTTCGGCGAGGGGGCTATCTCCCTCGTACATAAACGCGCCGGTGTAGTTGAACAGCAACGATGAAGCGAAGGGACTGGGTTGCTCCGTGGTCACCTCCGCAATGCGGATGCGCCGGCTCCCCAGATCGGCACACACCTGCGTCAAGGCGGGCAGGTCATAGACATCCTGGAGGCACTCGCGGACCGTCTCCAAGATGATGGGGAAGCTGGGGTATTTCCGGGCGACGTCGAGAAGCTGGGAGGCGCGCTGCCGCTGCTGCCACAACGGCGCCCGCTTGCCAGGATTGCGGCGCGGCAGGAGGAGCGCCCGGGCGGCGCACTCCCGGAAACGGGAGGCGAACAGGGCCGAATTGCCCACCTGATCGGAGACGATGTCGCCAATGTCCTCGGCGTCGATAAGAAAGATCGACGCGTCTGGTTCGGTCTCCCCCTCCGGCAGGCGCAGGACAATGCCGTCGTCGCCGGCGACGGCCTGAACATCCATGTCGAAGCGCGAGCCAACAGCCAGCGCCCACGCCGCATTGACGGGGCGGCCGAAGGGGGTGTGCAGCACGACCCGCCAATCCCCCAACTCATCCTTGAACCGCTCCAAGACCAGCGTTTTCTCATCCGGGATAATGCCCGTGGCCTCGTGTTGCTCTTCGAGGAAGGCGAGGAGGTTGCTGCGGGCATGAACGTCGAGATCTCGAGTCTCGGCGATCGTAGGATCGGTGTGGACCTCGCGGCGGAACCGGCCCAGGGCCACCCCTAATTCGAAGGGGCGGCCCGCGGCATCACCCGTCCAGAAAGGCAGCCGACCGGTGTGACCCGGCGCGGGGCTGACCAGGACCTGATCGCGGGTGATGTCCTCGATGCGCCAGCTCGACGCCCCCAGGGTGAACACGTCGCCCACCCGGGACTCGTAGACCATCTCCTCATCCAGCTCCCCAACCCGGCGCGGGGCACCCTCCCCACCGAGGAGGAACACGCCGAACATGCCACGATCAGGGATGGTGCCACCGGAGGTCACCGCGACTCGCTGGGCCCCGGGGCGCGCCTGCAGCTGGCCGGTGATGCGATCGAAATGGACCTTGGGGCGCAGCTCCGCGAAGTCCGTCGAAGGGTAGACGCCGCTCACCAGGTCGATGACCGCGTCAAACACATCCCGAGAGAGGTCGCGGTACGGCCAGGACCGCCGCACCATGGCGTACCACTCCTCCACATCCCAATCACTAACCGAGACCGCCGCGATGGTTTGCTGGGCCAGCACGTCCAAAGGAGAGTTCGGCACGTGGAGTTCCTCGATGAGGCCCGCGCGCATCCGCTGCACCGTGACGGCCGATTGCAGCAGGTCCGAACGGTGCTTGGGGTAGAAAGAGCCGTGGCTGACCTCGCCGACGGAGTGCCCGGCGCGGCCCACCCGCTGCAAGCCAGAGGCGACACTCGGCGGTGACTCCACTTGAATGACCAACTCCACCGCACCCATGTCGATGCCCAACTCGAGGGAGCTGGTGGACACCACGGCTTTGAGCGCCCCCTCTTTGAGCAGGCGCTCCGTGGTGGCCCGCTCGTCCTTGGACACCGAACCGTGGTGGGCCCGGGCGATCACCGGAGGCGCTTTCCCCGCCTGGAGCGAGGGAACCATGATCTGAGCGGGCGGGCGCCGCAGCTCCGGGGAGAGCGAGTCTGGATCGTGGATCTCGGCGTAGATCTCATTGAGCCGACTGGTCAGGCGCTCGGCGGAGCGACGGGAGTTGACAAAGACCAGCGTGGAGCGGTGCGCCATCACCTCGTCGTAAACGTCCTGCTCGATGAAGGGCCAGATGGAACGCTGCTGCCCGATCACCGGCTCGCCGCTGAGCCCCAGCGGATCATCGATGGTGGCCTCACCGATCGTCGATGCAATCTCGGGCACCGGCAGGTCCGACATGTCCTCGACACCGACGTGGACGTTGAGCTCCCACTCCTTGTCCGCTGGCGGAGCGATGATCTCCACGGGCCGGTCCCCGCCGAGGAAGTTGGCGACAGTCTCCAGGGGCCGGACGGTGGCCGATAGCCCAATGCGCTGGAACCCACCCGTCAGCCGGGCCAGGCGCTCCAAGGTCAATGAGAGGTGGACGCCCCGCTTGGTGCCCGCCAACGCGTGGATCTCATCGATGATGACCGTGTCCACCGTCTTCAAGATGCCCGCTGCTTTGGAGGTGAGCATGAGGTACGCCGATTCGGGCGTAGTGATGAGAATGTCCGGCGGCTTGCGCACCTGCCTCGCCCGCTCCGCCGCCGGGGTATCACCGGAACGCACACCAACGGAGATGTCCGGCAGATCAAGTCCGAGGCGATCAGCAACGCGGCTGATTCCCGTTAGCGGAGCGCGCAAATTGTTCTCTACATCCACTCCCAGCGCCTTCAACGGTGAGATGTAGAGCACGCGTACACCATCGTGACTGGCCTTCGGATCAGCCACCGGGAGGGCTGTTTGGCCGGGCCTTTCGACTAGGGAATTTAGCGCCCACAGAAAAGCCGCCAGCGTCTTTCCTGAGCCAGTTGGGGCCACTACCAGGGCATTGTCGCCATCGGCGATGGCTTGCCATGCTCGCTCCTGCACCGGGGTGGGCGCAGCGAATACCTCCGTGAACCAGGTGGCCACTTGGGGGCGGAAACGCTGGAGGATGTCCTTGGCCATGCCCAACTTTAACCCGCGCGGTAATGTCGGTTGCATGACAGCTCAGCTTGACGACGCCCGCCTCACCCGCCTCCTCGCACAAGGCACGGGTGAGATCCTCAAGGGAGTCCGCAACGTCGGCGCGCTGCGCGGCCGCAACCTCGGTGATGCAGGCGATGACCTCGCCCAGAACTGGATTGCCCGCGTCCTAGAGCAGCACCGCCCCGACGACGGCTTCCTCTCCGAGGAAGCGGCCGATAACCCTGAACGCCTGGATAAGGAACGCGTCTGGATTATCGATCCGCTCGACGGCACCAAAGAATTCGCCACCGGCCGCTCCGATTGGGCCGTGCACATCGCCCTCGTGGAAAACGGCATCCCCACCCACGCCGCCGTCGGCCTGCCCGACCTCGGCGTGGTCTTCCACTCCGATGAGGCCCGCGCGGTCGGAGGCCCCTACGCCAAGAAGATCGCCATCTCCCACAACCGACCCCCGAAAGTCGCCCTGCACATCGCAGAGAAGCTGGGCTTCCAGACGGCGGCGATCGGCTCCGCCGGTGCCAAGGCCATGCACGTCTTGCTCGGTGATTACGACGCCTACGTCCACGCCGGCGGCCAGTACGAGTGGGATTCGGCTGCTCCGGTGGGTGTGGCCAAGGCTGCTGGCCTGCACTGCTCCCGCCTCGACGGCTCGGAGTTGACCTACAACCACAAGGACACCTTCCTCCCGGACGTGCTCATCTGCCGCCCGGAGATGGCGGAGGAAATCTTAGGCATTGCCGCGGACTTCCTGGCTGAAAACGGCCGCTACTAGTCCCTGTTCATCCCAGCGGTATGGTGGAGCGCATGACCGACTCCGCCATTGACACGCCCTACGAAGATCTCCTCCAGGAAATCTTGGACCAGGGTGCCCAGAAAGGTGATCGCACCGGCACGGGCACCCTCAGTGTGTTCGGCAGGCAACTACGCTACAACCTCGCCGAGTCCTTTCCCCTGCTCACCACTAAGAAGGTGCACCTGCACTCCGTCGTTGGCGAACTGCTGTGGTTCCTGCGCGGGGAATCCAACATCAGCTGGCTGCAGGACAACAGCATCCGGATTTGGAACGAATGGGCCTCCGAGGACGGCGAGCTGGGCCCGGTGTATGGCGTGCAGTGGCGCTCCTGGCCGACTCCCAACGGCACCCACATCGACCAGATCGCCGGGGCTTTGGAGTTGCTCCAGTCAGATCCCGATTCGCGCCGCAACATCGTCTCCGCGTGGAACGTCAGCGAACTAGACAAGATGGCACTTCTCCCCTGCCATCTGCTCTTCCAGCTTTACGTCGTCGACGGCACTCTGTCCATGCAGGTTTACCAGCGCTCCGCAGACATGTTCCTCGGCGTTCCCTTCAACATCGCCTCTTATGCCCTGCTCACGCACATGTTCGCGCAGCAGGCCGGCCTCAAGGTAGGCGAGCTCATCTGGACCGGCGGCGACTGCCACATTTACGACGACCACCTGGCCCAGGTCCGCGAGCAACTCTCCCGCGATGCGCGCCCCTACCCGCAGCTAAAGCTGCGGAAAGCCCCCTCGCTGTTTGATTACACCTTCGATGACATCGTCGTCGAAGGCTACGACCCGCACCCGACCATCAAAGCCAAGGTGTCCGTTTAATGTCACTTCTCGGGGCCATCTGGGCGCAATCCCTCGACGGGATCATAGGCGACGGCCAGTCCATGCCCTGGCACCTGCCCGAAGACTTAGCCCACTTCCGCGAGGTCACCACCGGCCATCCCGTCATCATGGGCCGCCACACGTGGCTGAGCCTGCCGCCAGCCTTTCGCCCCTTGCCGGGCCGCGACAACTACATCCTCTGCTCCAGGGAACCCGGTCAGTGGTCAGCCGGCGGGCACGTCATTTCTTCCCTGACCTATCCCGACCAAGAATCCTGGGTCATGGGCGGCGGACAAGTCTACGCCGCGACCATCGACGACGTCGACGTCCTCGAAATCACCCTCATAGGTGCCCACCTGGGAGATGCTCTCGGCGACCGCGCCGTTTTCGCCCCCGACATCCCCGCCAGCTTCGGGTTAGTTTCCGACACCGACTGGCTGATCTCCGACAAAGGCCGGCTTACCCTCGACGGTCACCGCAGCGATCTCCCCTTGCGGTACCGTTTCTTGCGTTACCAACGAAAGGAAGCCGCATGACCGCCAACCCCGCGCACGTCACCATCTACGCCACCGACTGGTGCCCCTACTGCCGAAACCTCATCAGCCGCCTTAACCGGACGGAAACCCCCTACGAGCTTATCGACGTCGACGCCGACACCGATGCCGCCGCCTGGGTCGAATCGGTCAACAACGGCAACCGCGTCGTCCCCACCGTCAAATACTCCGACGGCACCCACGCCACCAACCCCGAGGCCTCGGCAGTGCGCCGCAAGCTGGAAGAACTCAGCGCTTAGGAGTTTTGGGGGCGTTAGTCCTCGTCGTCCTCGCCGAAAAGCTCCACCATATCCGCCGGAGACAACGACGAATTCAGACCCGACAGCTCCAGCGAATACACCTGCTTCAGGTAATTATCCAGCACCTTCGACAGCTGCTTGGCGTCAATCTTGTTGAGCAACAAAATGCGTTTCGACGACCCACCCGGCACCTGCTTCTCGATCGACAACACCGGCACACCGTCCTTGGTCACAATTTCGACGACAATGTCCCGGCGCTGGACATCAGTAAAGGTGGGCTCGTTCTGGGCCACGGCTGTGGTCCTTTCTCACATCAATGTAGTGGGGGTGCTTTAAGGTCCTCCCTACAGACTAGTTGGCGCCCCATGAGTTTCCGACTCCTCCCCCATATGCGCTAACCTAGTCACGTCCAGCCCTAGTAGCTCAGTGGATAGAGCACCGCTCTCCTAAAGCGGGTGTCGGAGGTTCGATTCCTCTCTAGGGCGCTTTTTCATGTCTCGAGACATCGTTCCACTCAGAACCACGGGCGCCGGGAGCCACTAGTTGGGCTCCCGGCGCATCTTTATGTGGCACGTTCGAGCGGTGCGATCTGGCGGGTGCCAAAATTCTCTAGAATGAATGGTATTACTTTCCGTTTCCGCAGGTCGCAGGGAATCGGGTTTTACATTCTAGAGAATTTTGGCCATCGCGACTTCCTGATCGCGACCCCAGACCCGAGCCGGCGTGCAAAATGCTCAGCCCTGGTACGGAAAATGGACGATGGGTCGCATGATCTCGTTTAACACGTCCTCTCCATATGCCGATGCGCGCCGCGGTCAAGTCCGCGGGAGTGGTGTTTCTGCCTTTCGATAAAACAGGCAGGATGACGGTGCAAGGGCCGTCCCGAGCCCGGTAGTGGTGTCGACTCATGCGACCTCCTGAGTGGATTCGCCGGCATCGATGACGGTGGCGCTCATCATGGCCTTCGTCTGCTCCAGTGCCGTGAGCGACATGTAGCGCTTCTGCTGTATCCAATCGTCATGCTGCTCGGCCAGGACCGCGCCCACCAGACGCACCACGGCGTCCCGGTTGGGGAAGATCCCGACGACGTCGGTACGCCGGCGGATCTCCCGGTTCAGCCGCTCGGTGGGGTTATTCGACCAGACTTTTTTCCACACGCTCTTCGGGGCGTGGGTGAAGGCCAACAGCTCGTCTAGGGACTCCTCCAGGTAGTCGGCTACGTGCGGGAACTTCTGCTCGCAGAAGGTCACGACTTCGCGGGTCTGGGCCCACACCGATGCTGCATCCGGTTGCTGGAAGATCGTGTGGAACATCGCCGATAATGTCGGCCACTGCGTCTTCGACACCAGCCCGGACAGGTTCTTCGCAAAATGAGTGCGGCACCGCTGCCACGACGCATTCGGCAGGACCTCGCCGATCGCGTGCTGGATACCCACGTGCGCATCACTGGTGACCAGGTACACCTCATCTAGGCCCCGGGCCTTGAGATCGCGGAAGAAGCCGGTCCATGAGGCGACTGACTCGGATGTGGCGACCTGCATGCCCAGCAATTCCCGGTAGCCTTCGGCGTTGACGCCGGTGGCCAGCAGCACGGAGGTCTTGACCACCCGTCCGCCTTCGCGGACTTTCATGGTTAGGGCGTCACACGAGACGTAGAGATACGGGCTGGTATCCAGCGGCCGGGTGCGGAAATCCTCCACCATGGAGTCAAGATCCTTGGCCATCTCGGATACCTGCGACTTCGACAGGTTGGATATCCCGAGGGTGGCGACCAGGTCGTTCATCCTGCGGGTGGACACGCCCTTCAGGTAGCAAGTGGCGATGACGGTGGTCAGGGCCCGTTCGGCTCGGGTGCGTCGTTCTAGCAGCCAGTCCGGAAAGAATGAGCCGGTGCGCAGCTTCGGCACGGCGACATCCACGGTGCCGACGCGGGTGTCGAGGTCGCGGTGGCGGTAGCCATTGCGGACGTTGACGCGAGCATCACTGGTGGTGGCGTAATCGGCGCCGCAGACCTGGTCGGCCTGGGTCGACAGAATCTGGTTGATGAAGCTTTGGAGCATCTCGCGCATCAGGTCCGGCGAGGCCTGGGAGAGTAGATCGTCGAGGTAGGTGGTCGGGTCGATAGAATGGGGGCCAGCGGCCATCGTGGGTTCCCTTTCGAGGAGAGGTAAGAGTTGATTCGAAAGGTACTGCGGTGGTCGCCCACATTTTCTCTGGGGGTCGTCACCGGCAGTTACAGATACACCACGCTAAAGGACGTAACCCGCGCCGCCGTATCCGTGCCTGGCTCCGCACCCTCTGAGCTCCTTCACCTCGGTCAGAATGATCGAGGATGCCAAAAGGGCAATTCGAGATGACCCATTAATCGAGCAGCCGATTGCCAGCACTCGATTAATGGGTGAAGTCAAATCACCCTTTTCACACCAGCACCTCCCCCTAGCCCATTGAGGCAGATGTTGCTACTGTGGCCATTGTGAAGAATGTGTCTGTTAGCCGCCGCACCTTCCTACGTACCGCCGCTGTTGCCGCCGCCGTAGGAACCGTGGGCGCCAGCGTCCCCCAAGCCCATGCCCTAGGACCCATCCTGGGCACCGTCATCGATTACGCCGCAGGTGTGCCCTCGGGCGCGTCCGTGAAGGCGGCCGGTCACCTCGGCGCCGTGCGCTACGTGTCGCAGCGTCGTCCGGACGCACAGTGGATGGTCGGCAAGCCGGTCATGCTCAATGAGACGCGTGATTTCGCCGCGAACGGCCTCTCCACTGCCTCCGTGTACCAGTTCGGCCGCGCTAATACCGCTGACTGGCTCCAGGGCGCTGCCGGGGCCGCCGTGCATGCCCCGCAGGCTATCGCGCTGCATCGCGCGGCGGGTGGCCCCAATGGCCGTCCGATCTACGTCGCTATCGATGACAATCCGACGTGGGATCAGTACAACCGCCAGATCCGCCCGTACCTGCAGGCGTTCCAGCTGGCACTGAGTGCTGCGGGCCTGCAGACGGGCGTCTACGGCAACTACAACGTCGTTGAGTGGGCGTCGCGGGACAACATCGGCACCTTCTACTGGATGCACGATTGGGGTTCCGGCGGCAAGATCCACCCGCGCACCACGATCCACCAGTTGCCGGGGTCGCAGCAGCGCAAGATCGGCAACCTCACGGTGGATATCAACAATGTCTATGCCCACGACTGGGGCCAGTGGATGCCGGGTCAGGCTCCGTCCGCCCCCGCAGCGTCGAGCCCGGGAATTCCGAGCATCCCGGGTCTGCCGAACATTGATCAGAACCAGATCAACCAGATTGTGAAGACGGTGCAGGGCCTGTCCAGCTAGGCGCTACCTCACCCTTGCGGCCTCATTGATCTCGTCGGATAGTTGAAATTCGACGAGATCGGTGAGGTCGTTTGACGTTCCCGTTACGGCTGCGGCGACGATGAAGTTCTCCCCGAAGGACACCGAAGAATGAAGGTCACCCGCGTCCGACCAGCCCCACTTAGTTCCAATGACCCCAGGCAGCGTGGAGGTGCCAAAGTCCTGCCCGTAGCCGTCAGCAGCCACGGGGCTGGCTTCCGCCATAGCGACGAGGATGGGATGGGTCGGATTCTTCTGCATGAGCTGGGCAATGAAGCTCACAACGTCGTAGGTTGACGTCACCGAATAGCCCCACTGTTCGTCGGCCCGGGTGGAAGTGAGCCCATACTTTCTGGCCACCGCGGTGATCGACGTCGGGTATTTTTCATACAAGTCGTCTGCGGACCGGTCGTCGGAGGAGCTGATCATCTCGATCGCCTCGTATTGTTCGGCGAGGGAGCCGCGCTCGAGGACGTAGTCCGCGATGTAGAGCTTGCTCAGGCTCAGCGCTGGACGCGCGAACCGCTCGGTGGCGGTGCCGGTGCGATGGCCGTCGGAAAGCCGGTAGAAGCTCACCTGCGAGCCCATCGCGTAGTCGTCGAAGACCCCAGTGTCCGGCCCCATCGGGGCCGCTGAGTCAAAGAGCTTGACGACGCTCCCGCCTTCCCCGCCTCCAGCGTCTAACTCGCTCTCCCCGCCGGTGCGGCCGAAGAGGAAGACAACGGGCACCGCAATGAGTGCCATGATGACGACGATGGCGAGGACGATCGTCGTCAAGCGACCTTTAGTTGAAGACACATCTACAAATAATAGTGCCACCGTCGCGATTGCTATCGCGACGGTGGCACTTTTCTATGCGGAGAGGATCAACCTAGTGGTCGACCGGGGCCTCCACACCAACTCCGGTGAGGGAGCGGACTTCCATTTCGGAAGCAAGGTGATCGAGGTTGTCCGGCTTGCTGAACACGGTAGCCAGGTAACCCACCAGGAAGGCCAGCGGGATGGACACGATGCCCGGGCTGGTCAGCGGGAAGATCGACCAGTCGCTGTTCGGGAACATCGCGGACGGTGCGCCAGAGACGGCCGGGGACAGGAAGATGAGGATCAGGGCGCTGAAGGTACCGGTGTACATGGAGGCGACAGCACCGACGGTGTTGAAGCGCTTCCAGTACAGCGAGTACAGGATGGTCGGCAGGTTCGCAGAGGCGGCCACGGCGAAGGCGAGGGACACCAGGAAGGCGACGTTCTGCGACATGGCCAGGATGCCCAGGATGATGGAGATGACACCGAGGACCACAACAGTGATGCGAGAGACGCGGACCTGCTCTGCCTCGGAGGACTGACCATCGCGGAAGACGGCGTCGTAAACATCGTGGGCGACGGAGGCCGAGGCCGTGATGGCAAGGCCAGCGACGACCGCAAGGACCGTGGCGAAGGCGACTGCGGAAATCAGGGCCATGAAGATGCTGCCACCGAGTTCGAGCGCCAGCAGCGGTGCTGCGGCATTCGCGCCACCTGGAGCAGCGAGGATGCGGTCCGGGCCGACGAGTGCGGCAGCGCCGTAGCCGAGGACCAGGGTCATGAGGTAGAAAGCACCGATGAGGACGATGGCCCAGGTAACGGACTTACGTGCTTCACGGGCGGTCGGGACCGTGTAGAAGCGCATGAGGACGTGAGGCAGACCAGCGGTACCCAGCACCAGGGCGAGGCCCAAGGAGATGAAGTCCAGCTGCTTGATGAAGGTGCCGCCGTACTTCAGGCCCGGCTTCATGATGTCGGTGGCCTCGTAGCCAACCTTTTGAAGCTGTGCGGAGTCAGCGTGCATCGCGACTGCATCATGGAACAGCGTGGAGAAGCCGCCGCGGATGGAGACGAAGACCAGGATGGTCATAATTGCGACGCCGCCGACGAGCAGGACAGCCTTGATCATCTGGACGTAGGTGGTGCCCTTCATGCCGCCGATGAGGACGTAAGCGATCATGATCACGCCGACGATAGCAACGACGATGGCCTGCTCCGTGGTGCCATGAAGGTCGAGGAGCACGGAGACGAGCGAGCCGGCGCCGGCCATCTGGGCGATGAGGTAGAAGAGAGAGACCGCGAGGGTACCCACGGCGGCGGCCACACGGACCGGCTTCTGGCGCAGTCGGAAGGAGAGGACGTCAGCCATGGTGAAGCGGCCGACGTTACGCAGCGGCTCGGCGACGAGCAGCAGGGCGACCAGCCATGCGACGAAGAAGCCAATGGAGTAAAGGAAGCCGTCGTAACCGGTAATGGCGATGGAGCCGACGATACCGAGGAAGGACGCAGCAGACAGGTAGTCACCTGCGATGGCGAGGCCGTTCTGGGTGCCGGTGAAGGATGCGCCACCGGTGTAGAAGTCGGCTGCTTCCTTGGTGGACTTGCCGGCGCGCATGACCACGGCCATGGTGACAACGATGAAGACAACGAAGACCGCAATATTGAGGATCGGGTTGCCGGTGCTGGAAGATTCCTGAGCAAGGTATGCAGTGGTCATGTTCTAACCCTCCATTGCTTCGCGAATGGCGGCCGCTTGCGGCTCGATGTTCTTGTTGGCGTACCGCACGTAGACCCAGGTGATCACGAAGGTGGTCACGAACTGCAGGAGTCCGAAGACGATGCCGATGTTAAAGCCGCCGCCGATCTCGGTGCCCATCCAGTCCGCAGCGAAGGTAGCCACGAGAACGTAGAGGATGAACCAAACGAAGAAGGCCACAGACATGGGGAAGGTGAAGGACCGGTAGGTCCTCCGCAGCTTTTTAAACTGCTCGCTGTTTTGCATGTCGATGAAGTCCTGGGAGGTCGGCTCGCGCCGTCCATCCGGGCGGACCACTGGAGTTGCACTCACGTTGATCTCTCTTTCACTTGGCCCCAGAGAATTCTGGGGGTCAATCTTGTGGTGGCCTCTGCCACGGGACGTACGTCCTGTGCCAGTGATCACACCGCGTGCTGCAAATTGAAGTTACCTGCCCCACAATGCAACGACGAAGCGAAACAGAAATCTTTTACCGATTAGACCCACTCCCCACCCCCGAGCACTCCCCTAAGCTGGACATTCGACGGGGCGGCTTCTACCCCCAAAAATACAGACATCGGCAATAGCTAATTTTGCAAAGCATCCGTTAGCTAGATTGCCGATATTAGCAAGCCTTGCCAATGCCTAGCACCTCGCTTAACTCACTTAGCCAACCATTGAACTAAATGCAGGTCAGCGCGGTGCCAGGCTGGTCAACTAGTCTTCGCTCGGATAAGAGCGGGGATCGTCGAAAATCCGCCCAAAGCCCTCGGCATGGTCCAAATCGCTAATAGCATCCATCTGGGCGGAATTCAGCGAGAAGTCCGTGACCTCGAGAATCTTCTCCAACCGCTGGAGGTTGGTGGACTTCGGAATAGCGGAGCAGCCCAGTTGCATCTCCCAGCGCAAGGCCACCTGAGCTGTCGTCTTCCCCACGTCCCGGGCCACGGCGTCCAGGACCGGATCCGCCAGCACGGCACCACGGCCGAGCGGCGACCAGGCCTCGGTGAGGATTCCCAGCTCTTCGTGGACCTGACGCAGCGGAGCTTGGGAAAAGCCGGGATGCAGCTCTACCTGATTGACGGCTGGGGCGGTCCCGGTGGCGTCGATAAGCTCGTGGAGAACTTCTTCGTAGAAGTTCGACACTCCGATGGACTGGATGACTCCGAGGCCCTGGAGGCGGGCGATGGCCTCGTAGCTTTCCAGGTACTTCCCCAGCGACGGGGCCGGCCAGTGCACCAAGTAGAGGTCGAGGTATTCCAGGCCGAGCCGGTGCAGCGACTCCTGGAAGGCGGCGGGCACACGGTCCTCGCCCTGGTCGTCGTTCCACAGCTTGGAGGTGACAAACAGCTCCTCGCGGGTAACATCACCGGCGGCGATGGCTTCTCGGATCGCCTGGCCAACCTCTTCTTCGTTGTGATAAATCGAAGCTGTATCAATATGGCGATAGCCCATTGCGATGGCCTCGCGGACGATGCGTGCGCCGTCCTCCCCCGTCAGGTTCCACGTCCCCAGCCCAAGCTGAGGCATTTCGGTTCCATCATTGAGGGTGACGCTGGGCACTTTCACGGGACTATTCGTCGTCATATTGCCCATTGTGCCCTTTATTACTGTCCATGTGTGCCCGATCGGACCCCCATCACACCTTAGGATGGTCCATATGACTGACCCGCGTAGTCCCCACGCCCATCATATTTCCGAACTCTCAGACCACGAGATTTTCGCCGCGCACGAGGGCGGCAAGCTTTCCATCCACACCGCCCGCCCCTTAAAGACCCAACGCGATCTGTCCATCTCTTACACCCCGGGTGTGGCTCAAGTCTGCACGGCAATTGCCGAAAACCCCAAGCTCGCACACCGCTACACCGGCGTGGGGCACACCGTCGCAATCATTTCGGATGGCACGGCCGTGCTCGGACTCGGCGACATCGGACCCCAGGCCGCCCTGCCCGTCATGGAGGGTAAAGCCCAGCTTTTCGACCGCTTCGCCGGCCTCAATGCCTTCCCGATCGTCCTCGATGAAACTGATACCGACGCCCTGGTCACCACCATCAAGGCCATCGCCCCTTCCTTCGGCGCGATCAACCTCGAAGACATCTCCGCGCCGCGTTGTTTTGAGGTGGAACGTCGCCTCGTCGAGGCTCTCGACATCCCCGTCATGCACGACGACCAGCACGGCACCGCTGTCGTCATCACCGCAGCGCTCGGCAATGCCTGCACGCTGCTGGGCCGCACCATGCAGGACCTCAAGGTAGTCATCTCCGGCGCGGGGGCTGCCGGAGTCGCATGCGCAAAAATGCTTCTCGACGCCGGCGTATCCGACATCATCATGCTCGACTCGCGCGGCACCGTCCACGCCGGGCGTGAGGACCTCAACGACATCAAGCGAGAGCTCGCCGCCACCACCAACCCCCGAGCGGTGGAAGGATCCGTCGCCGACGCACTCGCCGGCGCCGACTGCTTCATCGGGCTTTCGCGCGGCCACGTGTCAGAAGAGGCGCTCAAGGGCATGGCGCCCGAGCCGATCCTCTTCTCCTTGGCCAACCCCGACCCGGAGATCGATCCGGAACTGGCGCACCGCTACGGCGCCGTTGTTGCCACCGGACGCTCGGACTTCCCCAATCAGATCAATAACGTCCTTGCGTTCCCCGGCATCTTCCACGGCGCACTGCAGGCTGGGGCCACCAAGATCACCCCGGCCATGAAATTAGCGGCGTCCCGCGCTATCGCCAAGGTCGCCGAGGAGCATCTCGATGTGGAGTACATTGTCCCCTCACCTCTCGATGCCCGCGTCGCCCCTGCCGTGAGCAAGGCGGTCGCCGCTGCATGGGAAAACGCTCAATAATTAACCGACGCTGAGCAGGTCAATCACGAACACCAGGGTGCGGCCGGAGAGCGGGTGCCCGCCACCTGCGGGGCCATAGGCCAGCTCCGGCGGGATGGTGAGCTGGCGACGCCCACCCACCTTCATGCCGGGGATACCCTCTTGCCAACCGGCAATCAGGCCGTTGAGGGGAAACTCAATAGCCTCGCCGCGGTCCCAGGAAGAGTCAAACTCCTGGCCGGATTCGAAGTCGACGCCGACGTAGTGGACCTTAACCAGGCCACCTGGCTGGGCCTCGTCGCCGTCACCGACGATGAGATCAACGGCCACGAGTTCTTCAGGGGCAGGTCCGGACTGGGTGTCAATCTGTGGCTTTTCCATGTGGAAATTGTCTCCTTTAGAAATAGTCGAGCCGGGCACAACGGACCCCATTATAAAGAGGTCCCGATGTGCCCGGCTGAGTTAGGCGCTGCTTAGCGCCTTTTAGCGCTCTTCACGGGGGGTGAGAGTGCGCAGGTTCTGGCCGGTGTAGATCTGGCGCGGGCGGTTGATCTTCGTGGAGGTCTTCAGCTGCTCGCGGTAGTGAGCAATCCAGCCCGGCAGGCGGCCGATGGCGAAGAGGACGGTGAAGAAGTCCGTCGGGAAGCCCATGGCGCGGTAGATGAGGCCGGTGTAGAAGTCCACGTTCGGGTAGAGCTTGCGGGAGATGAAGTACTCGTCGTTGAGTGCGATCTCCTCCAGCTTCATCGCCAGGTCAAGCAGGTGGTCGCCGCCGAGGTGATCGAGGATCTCGTATGCGGTGTCCTTGACGATGGCCGCGCGCGGATCGTAGTTGCGGTAGACGCGGTGTCCGAAGCCCATGAGGCGGACACCCTTCTCCTTGTTCTTCACGCGGTTCATGAAGTCTGTTGCGTCGCCACCGTTGGCATCAATCTCCTCGAGCATTTCGAGGACGGCCTGGTTGGCACCACCGTGCAGCGGGCCGGAAAGGGCGTTGATACCGCCGGCGATGGAAACGAACATGTTGGCATGCGCCGAACCAATCATGCGGACAGTGGAGGTGGAGCAGTTCTGCTCGTGGTCGGCGTGCAGAATGAGGAGCTTGTCCAGAGCCTTGACCATGATGGGATCAACCTCATAGGGCTCGGTCGGGTAACCGAACATCATGCGGAGGAAGTTCTCGCGGGCGTTGAGGGAGTTGTCCGGGTACATGTACGGAGCACCCTTGGAAGCCCGGTAGGCGTAAGCGGCCAGCATGGGCACCTTCGCCATGAGGCGGACGGTGGCCTTGTCCAGGTGCTCTTCGTTCAGCGGGTCAAGCTCGTCCTGGTAGTAGGTGGACAAGATGTTGACGGAGGACGCCAGTACGGACATCGGGTGCGCGTTACGCGGGAAGACGTTGAACTGCGACTTGAAGTCTTCGTCGAGCAGGGTGTGGTGGCGGATGTCGTCGTTGAACTTGTGCAGCTCCTCGACGGTCGGCAGCTCACCGTTGATCAGCAGGTAGGACACCTCGTTGAAGGTGGCGTTCTCCGCCAAATCAGCAATGTCGTATCCACGGTGGCGCAGGACGCCATTTTCACCATCGATGTAGGTGATCTCAGATTCGCAAGAGCCGGTGGAGACGTAGCCTGGGTCGAAGGTCACCAGACCGGTATCAGCCAGCATCTTCCCCAGGACAACACCATCATTGCCTTCTGTGGCTTTGATGATGTCCATTTCGAACTCGCCGCCCGGGTAGTGGAGTACGGCCTTGTCATTGTTGTCAGTAGCCACTGTGTACCTTTCAGACTTCTCTAGTCGACCTTGCCCCGCGTCGAGGGTTCAACCGCCGATGGGGACCATATGGAGGTGTGATGCCCACCGTAGTCCCATCATGACGGTGAGTCATTTTCAGCTTAGGTGACGCTTTCACGTTGAGCGTGCCGCATTTTAGCTCCCTATCCCCCCACGGCGAGGGGCCGGGAAGTGAAGATGACGACACTTTAATGTTGCGCTCCCACCACGAGGCATTTCAGCTCCTCCGAAAGGAGCCGCCCGCCCCGCTATAGGTGGATCAGGGCACAGTTTAGCAAATTATGTGATGGGGGCAACATGATTCTTCTTTACAGGTCACACCCGTTGACTTTGCCACGTTGTGGTACCCCCGCCCCCTGGAAATTACCCCCATCATCCGCGTTCCCACCAGTTGCGGATTTAGGCCTTGGAGTTGAGCAAATAGCGGCTAGAGTAATGGTCGGTCCAGCACCCTCCCCCTCCCCAAGCGATGAAAGGGACAACTTCCTCATGAGTGAGTTCCCCACCCTGCCCGCCGACCTCATCCCCAATGACGGCCGCTTCGGCTGCGGGCCGTCCAAGGTCCGCCCTGCTCAGATCCAGGCCATCGTCGACGGCGCCGAGAACATCATCGGCACCTCTCACCGGCAGCCTGCCGTCAAGAATGTCGTTGGTTCGATCCGGGACGGCCTGTCCGACCTCTTCTCCCTGCCGGAGGGCTACGAGATCATTCTTTCCCTGGGTGGTGCCACCGCCTTCTGGGATGCCGCCACTTTTGGGCTCATCGAGAACAAGTCCGGGCACCTGTCCTATGGCGAGTTTTCCTCCAAGTTTGCAAAGGCCGCCAAGCAGGCCCCGTGGCTCGCAGAGCCCACGGTGATCGAGGCCCCAGCCGGTGATGCCCCCAGCCCGCAGGCCATCGAGGGCGCTGATGTCCTCGGCTGGGCACACAACGAGACCTCGACGGGCGCGATGGTCCCGGTCGTCCGCCCCGCTGGCTCCGAAGGCTCCCTCGTTGTCATCGATGCCACCTCCGGTGCCGGTGGCCTGCCCGTCGATATCTCCCAGACGGATGTCTACTACTTCTCCCCGCAGAAGTGCTTCGCCTCCGACGGCGGCATCTGGTTGGCAGCCATGTCTCCGGCGGCAATCGAGCGCATCGCTGCCATCAGCGCCAGTGGCCGTTTCATCCCCGCATTCCTGGATCTGCAGACTGCCGTGGAAAACTCGCGGAAGAATCAGACTTACAACACCCCGGCGGTGGGCACGCTGCTGATGCTGGAGAACCAGGTCACCTGGATGAACGACAACGGTGGCCTCGACGGCATGGTCGCCCGCACCACCGCTTCCTCGAATGCCCTGTACAACTGGGCCGAAGCCCGCGAGGAGACGACCCCTTATGTCTCCGACCCGGCGAAGCGTTCACTGGTGGTGGGCACCATTGACTTTGATGATTCGGTGGATGCCGCGGTCGTCGCCAAGGTGTTGCGCGCCAACGGCATCCTTGATGTCGAACCCTATCGCAAGCTGGGCCGAAACCAGCTGCGTATCGGTATGTTCCCGGCAATCGACTCTGCGGACGTCGAGACGCTGACCAAGGCCATCGATCACGCCCTTAATTCGGGTGTCGCCCGGGTATAAGCCCCGTTGACCCGCATCAACATGCGCCGGACCTGCCACGGTTCGGCGCATGTCTGCGTTAGGGTAGACGCATCAGTCCCGCTGGCCCGAAGGAGAACTCATGCGCGAGCTGTTCCTCGTCAATGAAGATTCAACCGATACCTCCTTGGTGCTGCGCGCCGAGGATGGCGAACAGTTCTTCGTTGCGGTCGATTCGCTTGACGACGCCGCCCGCACCTCCCTCTTGGCCCCTCCCGCCGTAGAAACTCCGGCAGAGCCGGAGCCCGAGGAAGCCGTCGTCGAGGTTGAACGTTCCATTCCCGCGCCGGACCCACTGCTCACCACTCCCCTGACCATGCGCCCGCGAGACATCCAGGGGCGCATCCGCAGCGGCGCCAGCATCGCCGACCTCGCCGAGGAGATGGGCGTTGCCGAGTCCCGCGTCGAGCCTTTCGCCCACCCCGTCATCCTGGAGCGCCAACGCATGGCGGAGCTGGCTAAACAGGCCCACCCTATCCGCGAAGACGGCCCGGCCAAGCTGACCCTGTGGGAAGTCCTCGCCACGGCGTTCGCCGCCCGTGGTCAATCCGTCGCCGACAGCACGTGGGATGCCTACCGCGAGCCCACCGGCAAGTGGGTCGTGCGCGTGAGCTGGACGGCGGGGCTATCGGACAACGAAGCCGAATGGACCGTCAACAACCACGCCTCTTCCGCATCGACGGCTGAAGCCCGCAACGCCATCGCCGCGGACCTCACCGACCCCGATTTCGTCCAGCCCGTGCGCACCTTGACCTCCGTCGGGCGGGGCAACCGCTACGAAGAAGAGCCCGACGACCTCGACTTCGAAGGCGACGGAGTCGCCGAAGGTGAGGAGTTTCTGCGCCACCCGGACCCGGAGGATAAGCCCGCGGCGTCGACGAAGCGACGTCGTAAAGCAGTGACCCCGCATTGGGAAGACGTCCTCCTCGGCGTGCGGACGAATACGAAGCGCCCACGCGGGTAGCAATGGAATCCGTTGTTACCCTCTGGTTCGTCACGGCCGCCGAGCCAGCCACGGTCATCGAGGCGGAGCCCAAGGCCGACCGCGGCTACGGCCGCAAGTACCTCGCGCAACTTAACCCCGCGTGGCCGATCGTGCCCATCGGCCAATTCCCCCTCAACCGCTCCGCGCCCGCCTCGACTGGCGAGTTCTACGTCGCCGGATTCCCCGGCCTCACCATCGTGCAGACGGTCATCCAAGACGTCCCCCAGCTCTCCGAGATCAGCTCACGCCTGCTCGATTCCGTGCCCGCCGCCGAGGTTTATGCTTTCGCGAGCGGCGCCCGCGGCTACGGCGGATTCGCCCATTGGCGCGGCGGAGTGCTCAAACGCTCCCTGTGTGCGACGCGCACCCGCACCTACGAGGACGTCGGCCTGCCTGAGCCCTTTGAGTCGCCCTTCTGGGCCGGCGAACGCGCCGAATCAATCGGCGGGATCTCCCTCCCTTTCGAGCCCAGCGACTTGGTAGAAGAGGCCCAGCGGCAGTGGATTGGTGTCGATGTCTCCCCCGAGGGACCCGATATCCAAGTCGTGGCTTACGCCGTGGACGGCCGCCCCGAACCGAAGTTCAATGATGCCCCCCAGGGCCGTGTCAGGCAGGCCCCGGAGCTAGGGCCGGTGGATGGCGACTATGACGACTACGAGGAACACAAGGAAGAGTCAGACGCGTTCGTTCGTTTCGCGGATTCTTCAGCGGAGGCTGTCCAGAGCTTCCGCGGATCGCTGACCCGACGGTGGCGCAACGCCCGCGCCTACCTGAGCGACAAACTGCGGCATACCGACCGCGGCTAGGTCTGCCCGCTAGCGCAGGCTGCGATCGCGTTCGTAGAAGGCGATCGCCGCCGAAGTGGCCAGGTTGAGGGAGTCGGTGCCCGGTGCCATGGGGATTCGGGCGCGGACGTCCGTGGCACGCATCGCGTGTTCTGTCAGGCCCGGGCCCTCGGAGCCGACGAGCAGGGCGACTTTGGGGTGGGGATTCCCTGCGGCGTCGACAAGCGCATCAGCGAGGTGGGCGGCGTTGGGATCTGGGGTGAGTGAGACGAGGTGGAAGCCGGCGTCGCGTAGTTGCGACAGGGACCGTTGCCACGTCGTGTAGGTGCCTTCCAGGTGCGCGTAGGGGGTGCGCAGGACGTGACCCATGGAGACGCGAACGACCCGACGGTAGAGCGGGTCGGCGCAGCCATTGCCAAAGAGCATGGCGTCCGCGCCCATTCCGGCGGCGTTGCGGAAGAGCGAACCAATGTTCTCGTGGTCGCCCACTCCCTCGAGGACGACGATGGTCGAGGCGGAGGCGAGGATGGACTCCACGGAGGGCTCCGGGGCGCGGTCGGCTGCAGCGAGGAGGCCGCGGTGCATGTCGAAGCCTGCCACCTCGGTGAGCATGTCGCGGGTGACCTCGTAGATGGGGATGGCGTCGTCCACATCGTGGGATTCGAGGAAGGTGTCGAGCTTGCGGGCGTAGCCGACGATGCTGCGGACCGGGAAGCGGGATTCCAATAGTCGGCCGACCACGAGGGGGCCCTCGGCGATGACGAGTCGGCGGGAGGGTCCGTCGGACTTCTTTAGGTCGCGGACGTCATCCAGCCGGGGGTCGGCAGGGTCGTCAATACGAATGCGCATGGGTTAGTTGATGGCCTGCAGGATCGGGTCCATGCCGAAGAAGAGAACGAAGAGGGCGGAGACGAGCCACATGATCCAGTGGACGTCCTTGGCTTTACCTGCGGCCACGGCCATGACGGAGAAGGCAATGAAGCCGACGCCGATGCCGTTGGCGATGGAGTAGGTAAACGGCATGATGACGATGGTGAGGAAGGCCGGGAGGGCGATGTGGAACTTCGACCAGTCGATGTCGGTGATCTGGGCGATCATCATGGCGCCGACGATGACGAGCACGGGTGCGGCGGCCTCGATCGGGACGACCTCGTAGAGCGGGGTGAGGAACATGGCCAAGAGGAACAGCACGCCGGTGACAATGTTGGCCAAGCCGGTGCGGGCGCCGTCGGCGATACCTGCGGAAGAATCGGCGTAAACAGTGGCCGAAGAGGTGGAGGTGCCGCCGCCGACGATAGCGCCGAAGCCCTCGACGACCAGGGCCCGCTTCATGTCGGGCAGCACGCCGTCGTCACCGACGAGGTTGCCCTGCTTACCCAACGCGGTCATGGTGCCCATGGCGTCGAAGAAGTTGGCCAGGACGAGGGTGAACACCAGCAGCGACGCGGCCAGCACACCGATGCGGGTGAAGGCGCCGATCAGGTCGACAGCGCCGACGAGGGAGAGGTCCGGCAGACCTCCGAAGGTGTCAGGGATCATGGGCACGGCCAGCGACCAGCCGGTGGGGTTGGGCTGGCCGTCTTCGAAGGAGGCGCCCGAGTGGGTGACGGCTTCGACGATCATGGCGATGACGGTCGTGGCGACGATGCCGAGGAAAAGGCCACCGCGCACGCGGCGGACGACCATGAAGCCGCAGATGATGAGGCCGAGGACGAAGGTGAGGGTCGGCCACGAGGCGACGGAACCGTCGATGCCCAGGCCGACGGGGACGGTGGTGCCGGCGGCGTCGGGGATGCGGCGGACGAAGCCGGCGTCGACAAGCCCGATCATGGCGATGAACATGCCGATGCCCACGCCCATGGCAGCCTTCATGGACTGCGGGATGGCGCGGAACACGGCGGTGCGGAAGCCAGAAATTGCCAGCACCACGATGACGATGCCGTCGATGACGACGAGGCCCATAGCTTCTGGCCAGGTCAGGCCCTCGCTGGCGACGAGGGTGACGGCAACGAGTGTGTTCAAGCCCAGGCCAGCGGCAATGCCGAAGGGGTAGCGGGCGATGAGGCCGAAGGCGATCGTCATCACGCCGGCGGTGAGGGCGGTGGCGGCCGCGACCTGCGGGATACCCAGGGTGTTGCCGTTCACGTCTTCGACAGTGCCGATGATCAGCGGGTTGAGGATGACGATGTAGGCCATCGCGAAGAAGGTGACCACGCCGGCGCGAACCTCAGTGCCGACGGTGGAGCCTCGTTCCGAGATATGAAAATAGCGGTCCAAGGCGCTGCTGTTTCGGGCCGTTTGCACGCCAGCGGTCATGGTGTGGTTCCCCTGTTCAGAAATTCAATTGTGGCTCAAATGGTGACAATTCCAACCACTGAATTTTGGACTCAATCGCGTTTCCACACAACTTCGCCTAGATTCATGAGCGATATCCCAAGGAGCTGAGCTACGTGTACGCCACAACTTTCCTCATGCGTGATGGTCGGGTGGCCAACCTAGGTGCCCACCTTCATCGGCTGCGCACTGCGACCACTTTCCACCCCTCCGCCGAGGACGAAGTGTTGGCGACGTTGCGCTCCGCGGGCCCCGGTGTCTTCCGCCCCCACATCGAGGTAGTGGGCTCCACAGTGTCCGTTGACCTGCGGCCCGCGGTGATGCCGCCGGATGATGTGGTGGTCGATGCCGAGGGCATTCGGGATGAGCGCCGTCGCCCGACGCGCAAGGGTCCGGACTTTGGGTGGCAGATGAACAAGCTGCAGCGGGTGCGTAATCGAGGCGCCGGTGCTGGATTGCTTGTCGACGAACGCGGCAACATCATCTCCGGCATCTTCTCCAGCGTCCTCTACCTCAGCGGGGGTACCGCCCACGTTTCCGCGCACCCCCGCGCCGCGCAGTCCATCACGCTGGACGCCACCTTAGGCATGCTTATCGACGCCGGGGTCGACATCGTCGAGCATCCCTCCGGTCTGCCCATGCATCAGCTCCGCACCAAGGAGACGTGGTTGATGAGCTCGCTGGAAGGTGTCCGCAACGTCACCGGTTGGATGGAATACGGTTCCACTCTTCCGCCGCAGATCACCGGTCAACCACGGGGAGGGGCTCCCACCCACCGCGAGATCAACGAGCGGATGTGGGCAAAGGCGGAAAACGTCTAGAAGACGACTAGAAGATGATGCCTTCGTCGTCGTAGGCATCGGGGGCGTCGACAAGCGAGTCGGCGGGAGTGCGCGAGTGGGCACCGCAGCCGTACTTGGCATGCACCAGGTGGCCGTCGGCCGAGTATTCATTGACACAAGCCCCGAAATTGGAGCCAATGACATCGCCGACGGGGACAAAGAAGGCACAGGTGCCGCAGTCGAGGGTGGCTTTTTCGGCGAACTCACTGGTCGGGCCATATTCGCCGGTGCGCCAGCGCTGCAGCGCGTCCCGCAGGCCCTGATCGGAGAGCTTTCCCTCGTCGTCGAGGCGCGAATCATCAGGTTCCGGCGGCATGAGATCGCCGGGGCCTAGGTCGCCAGGGCGAATCCGATCGGCCCACGGCACCCATTCGGGAGCCTGCAGCGCGTCCCCGCTCGGTGCGGGCACGAGCGCCAGCTCGTTGATAGTGACGTGCCGTGAGCCCGAGGCACAGGCCAGGACCGCGTTCCACTCCCAGCCGCTGTAGCCGGGGACATCCGCCGCGAAGCGGTGATTTGCCACATTGCGCCCCAGAACCTGGACCCCGATGTGGTCGCCTACCCCGCCGTCCCCGAGCTCCTCCAGTGCGGTGCGGGCGAGGTCGACGGCCTGGGCGTCGAGAAGCGGGCTGTTTTTCCGGCGACGATTGCTAGGGGACACGCCACTCATTATGGGCCATCTGGGGCAGAATGTTGGTCATGAGCCTCCGAGTCGCCGCCTCAGCCTTCGCTTTAGCCGTGGTTCCCGCTCTCGCCTTGAGCGCCTGCGCGGCCCCCAAGGAGAAGGCGGGCCTGGCCGTCGAACCGTTGGAGGCCAACATCATCACCTCCTACCCATTTGACGTGTTGAGCTTCACCCAAGGGTTGGAGATGGAAGAGGACGGCACTCTGCTCGTCGGTACCGGCCAATGGGACAAGTCCCGCCTCTATCGCCGCGACTTGTCTGGCCAGGAACTGGCGTCGGTGGACCTGGAGCCGCGGTTCTTCGGGGAGGGCATCACCCGTCACGGCGACGTCATTTGGCAATTGACTTGGCTCAACGGGATCGCCATCAAGCGCGATGCGCAAACGCTGGCGGAATTGGACCGCGTTGACTACCCCGGTGAAGGCTGGGGGCTGTGCTCCTTCGCGGACGAACTCATCATGTCCGACGGCACGGACGAGTTGCGCCACCTTGACCCCGTAACCTTCGAGGAACGCTCCCGCACCGTGGTAAACCGTGAAGACCAAGAAGTCATCGACCTCAACGAACTCGAATGCGTCGATGGCAACGTCTACGCCAACGTCTTCCTCAGCACCGACATCTTGCGTATCGACGCCGCCACCGGCCAGGTCACCGGCACCATCGACGCCTCAGGGCTTCCCAACAATTCCAACCCCGATCCCAACAATGTCCTCAACGGGATTGCGCACATCCCCGGCACCGATCGCTTCCTGCTCAGCGGCAAGCACTGGCCCGACCTGTATGAGGTTGAGTTCGTTCCCCAACGGTAGGATGGGGACCCATGGCCACCCGTAAACAGGCGCGGCAGAAGTCCCTGCTGCAGATCCTCGCTCTTCTGATTGCCGTCGTTATCCTGTTGGTCGGCGGTGTGTTGCTGCAGAATTGGTGGAACAATCGCCCCGGCCCACAGCCGCAAGATGTGACTATCGGCGCGAGCGTCGGAGACACCTCCCTCGAGATCTCCCCGTACCTGGTGTGCGAGCCAGGCGTGGAATGCCCCGAAGGCGAGGTACCCAATCTAACGGTGGGCCCCGAGGACACGCTGGTGCTAGAGATCCCCGAGGAGATCTACGACCACGACTGGCAAGTCCTCATGATCTACGACGATCCGGCGGCCAACGACCAACAACTCCATGGCGCCAACGACGCAGAGCGAGTGGAGATCCCGGGTTCAACCGAGCCGACTGGCGAGAACTCCGACCGCCCCCGCCTCATGGTCGTCGAGGTTTCCTCCGTCATGCTCGGATACAACGAGGCCGGCGAGGAAACTCCTTATACAACGGTGTGGTCACTGAGCACGATGAGCTAGCGAACGCGACGCGGCACTAAGCGTCGAGCTCCTTCGCCACGGCGCGGAGGATTTCCGCGACCTGGCGGCCGACCTTACGCTCGGGGTAACGGCCAGCGGCGAGCCCGGGCTGCACCTGGGTTTCAAGCAAAGTAAGCAAGTCGGAAATCATGCTGGAGAGTTCCTCCGGCTTGTGCTTGTGAGTGGGCCGGCGGCGCGGGGAGTCCAGTACTTTGACGCGCAGCGCTTGGGGGCCGCGGCGGCCGGCAGCGAAGTCAAATTCAATGCGCTGCCCAGCAACCAGCTCTTCTACGCCCTCAGGCAGCACCTGCTTGCCGACATACACATCCTCATCCCCCGGGTTAGAGACGAAACCGAAGCCCTTTCCGGCGTCGTACCACTTCACCTTGCCGATCGGCACGATCCTCACCACTTTCCTTTTCTTAACACGTGAAGGCACGAGTATACCCCGGCCACGGGTGAGGATCACGCGCCCTCCTCCGCCCGTTACCGCGGCCACCGCACCATAATGAGACACACGTCACACTAGAGGCGGTTGGCGGGGCTGGCCTGGGAAAAACCGTTGCAGCCCCGCCTTGACCAAAGGAAATTAGAGCCAACTTGTGAGTCGAGCGTGACTAAAACGTTATAAACCGTTACTCTGCATGGCAGGCACAGCGTCGGTCATACCCCTCGCCTCCCACGCCGAATCCTGTCCAGGATGGCGAGAGACCACGTAAGTCGTGCACCACAATCGTGAATAATTCCATGTGGACAGGAGCGGGGAAACCACCGCGGACCTCAAGTATCACCAGAGTTTCGCAACGGGCATCCGCCCTCGGGGTGAAGCCACCATCTGGCCGGGCACAGTGATCCTCCGCCCGAACCCGACAGCTCACTTCGCAGGCGTCAATATGAGAGGAACACTTTTCAACATGGCACGTCATTCCCGCAAGACCGCGTCCCTCGGCACCAAGTTCGCCGCCACCACCGTCGCTTTCGGCGCAGCAGCTGCCCTGCTCGCCCCGACCGCTTCCGCAGCTCCCGACTCCGACTGGGACCGTCTCGCTCAGTGTGAGGCTGGTGGCAACTGGCAGATCAACTCCGGCAATGGCTACCACGGCGGACTGCAGTTCTCCCCGGCTACCTGGCGTGCCTACGGCGGCGCCGAGTTCGCCCCCTACGCCTACCAGGCCACCCGTGAGCAGCAGATCGCTGTCGCCGAGCGCACCCTCGCCGGCCAGGGCTGGGGCGCATGGCCCTCTTGCTCCGCACGTCTGGGTCTGAACTCCGCTCCGACCCCGCGCAGCGTGGCCGCTGACGCCCCGGCCGTCGTCCAGCAGATCGTCGAGCAGGCAGGCGCCTCCTCCGACGCCCTCGCCGTCGATGCAGTCTACAGCGCCATCCAGAGCAACCTCGCTCAGTTCGGCATGCAGGTTCCGGCTGGTCTCGAGGCCGCCTACAGCGCCAACCGCGGCAACTTCGATGCTTTCTACGGCGCTAACCGCCACATCATCGATCCGGCCCTGGGCCTCTAAACTCCCCCAGACGCCTGACACACCCCCGCACCGCTTGGTGCGGGGGCTTAGTCGTCGGAGGGACCAGTGTGGGGTGGGTGCCAAGAGTGCGATATGACTTCACCCATTAATCGAGTGCCCGGATCCCGCCACTCGATTAATGGGTGAAGTCATATCGCACTTTTACCCCGTAGGCGCGCAGCGTGTTGCCGAAGGCTCCGTAGCGAACGAGTGTGTCGGCCGAGCCATCTGATTTCCAGGCCGACCCCAAAACCCGCACTCGCTAACAACTCTGGCATCTAACTGCCTTCCGAACCCACCAAGTTGTTAGCGAAAGCGGGTTTTCACGTTGAGAGAGACGCAGACACGCCAATCCCCCGCACCCTGGCCAGCACAAACGTGCCTGGGGTGCGGGGGATCCGCGATGGAAGAAAAGTACGCTTAGTGGTTGAAGCGGGTGTACGGGTGGACGTAGCCGAGCTGCTCGGCCGGGACCGGAAGCACGGTGTCGTCGCCGAAGGGGCTGGACGCGCCAGCCAGCTTGGAGATCAATTCGGTCACCACGTGACCGTCTTCAGGGATATTCTTCGGCCAGGCCGGATCGACGTAGCCCTTCTTCTCAACGTTTGCCATGCCGTCCATTCTTGCAAACCCGGGGACAAAAAGTAACTTGAACTGCCATTAAACTCGTCCACACCATGACATCTACCCCCGATCGTCCCGATTTCCGCACCTGGTTGGCACAGCGCAGCGATGATGAGCTGAGTTTCCTCCTCGGCGCGCGCCCCGACGTGGTCTTGCCGCTCCCCCCGGGGATCACCCCCTTGGCGGCTCGCTTGCAGCTGCGTGCCTCAGTCGGGCGGACGTTGAGGACACTCACGGCGCTTGAGCTCGCGGTGGTCGAAGTCGCGGCTGAGCTGGGGGCGGAGCTGGAGCCGATCACCTCCACCGCCCTCCATGAAGAAGCAGATCGGCGCATTCCCGCTGCCACCCCAGGGCAGATCCAGGCGGCCGCGGACAGGCTAAGCGCGCTCGCCATTCTCTTTGGCAGCCCCGGCAGCCTGCTCCTCACTAGTGAAGCGATGCCGGCGTTGCCGCAGGATTGGCAGCTGCTGGACAGCACGACTCCGCAGTTGCCGGATGATCTTCCTGCCCAGCAGCGCGCCATTCTGGACACGTTGCTCCATTCCGGTGGCGTGGGCACGACCAGGCACGCCGCCCCAGATGCTGATCCCGCCCACCCCATTTCGCAACTCCTCTCCGCTGGACTGCTCACCCGCGTTGACGCGGGCACCGTGCGCCTACCCCGCGGCATTCGCGCCGCACTCTTGGGACGCCCGCAGGTGGCCCGGCCGTTGGTCCCCTCGCTGCGGGTGAGAGGGGAGATGCTTAACGACGCCCGCGGCCTCGACCGCGCCGACACCATCGGCGCCGGCGCGGGGCTCGAGGTCGCCCGCCATCTGCGGCAGCTGCTGGATTGGCTAGGTGCGCATCCGGCAGAACTTCTCAAGGATGGTGCTCTCGGTGTGCGGGCTACGGCCTCCTTGTCTCGCCAGCTCGGGGTCAGCGAGGAAGAGATCAATCGGCTTGTTGGCCTCGGCACGGCTGCCCGGCTGCTCGCCCGCGGCGAGGAAGGCTTGGCTCCCACGCAGGCGGCTGATGAATGGTTAGAGGCGGAACTGAGCACGCAATGGCTGACCCTGTTGCGCAGCTGGCTCACCTCCCCCTGGGCTACGTGGCTCGTGGGGAAGAAGGATGAGAAGAAGCTCCCGATCCGTTTGCTCTCCGAGGCGTCTCTCCGCCCGCAGTTGGCTGAGCAGCGCCAGCTCGTGCTTTCTCAGTTCTCCCACCCTGCCCCCGGGGTGAATTTGAGCGACGAGGACATGCTGGATGATTTCTTCTTCACCCACCCCATCGCCGCCACTCTTTTGCCGCCGAGCACCGTGGAAGAGATCCTCGCCGAGGCCCGCTGGATTGGGGCCCTCGCCGGCGGTACCGCCACTTCCCTGTTGCGCGCGCTGCTCGACCCGGAGGCCGATGCCGACTCCGTCGCTGCCGATACCACCCCGGGTACCGTCGAGCGCGTCATCGCGCAAGCGGATATGACGATCCTCGCCCCGGGCCCGCTTCCCCGTTCCCTGCAGACGGAATTGGAGTTGCTCGGTGACCTCGATTCGGGCGGGTTGGCCAGTGTCTATCGGGTCTCTGATGCGTCCATTCGCCGCGCTCTCGACGCCGGCCGCACGGCGGAAGAGGTGAAGAACTGGCTGGGCGACCACGTCCTCGGCGAGGTGCCGCAGTCCATCACCTATCTCATCGACGACGTCGCGCGTCGCCACGGCACCCTCCGCGGTGGACCCGCGCTAAGCTACGTGCGTTGCGATGACCCAGCCCTCCTGGCTGAGGCCGGCCGCTCGCCTGCCGCCGAAGACGTCGCTCTCCAGATCATCGCCCCCACCGTCGCCATTTCCCAGGCCCCTTTGGTCCGGGTTATCGACGCCCTGCGGGGGGCTGGTTTCCAACCCGTGGCTGAGGATGCCTCGGGGGCCTTGTTGGACATTCGTCCGCAACCTCTGCGGTTGCCCACTCCCCCGCCAGCCGCCACTCGCACCACCGCTTTACCCACCGAGCGCATTGCCGCGGCGGTGACCGCGATCCGCCACGCGGACGACACCTCCCAGAAAGTACCTGCCGAAAGCGGGAGGACTCTGGCAGTGTTGCAGGCGGCGGCGCGGGGCGGGCGGACGGTGACCCTCGGGTTCGTCGATAAGCAGGGGCGCGCTGTGCACCGGGTGGTGACGCCGCTGACGGTGAGCGCCGGCCAAGTCGACGCCCTCGACGAAGTCTCTGGTGACGTGCAGCGATTCCTGCTGCGTCGCATCACGGAGGTGCTGTTGGACTGACGTGCCATAATGGCGTCCATGGCTTTTGGCGACGGACCCCTCATCGTGCAATCGGACAAGACGGTCCTGCTGGAGATTGATCACGCCCTGGCCGATGAGGCCCGCGCCGCCCTCGCGCCGTTCGCCGAGCTAGAACGCGCCCCCGAGCACGTGCATACCTATCGCATCACGCCCCTCGCGCTGTGGAACGCGCGCGCCGCGGGCCACGACGCCGAGCAGGTGGTCGATGTCCTGGAGCGTTTCTCCCGCTTCCCCGTCCCCCAGCCTTTGCTTATCGACGTCGCCGAGACCATGTCTCGCTACGGTCGCGTGCGGTTGCACAAACACCCGGCCCACGGCCTCGTCCTCGAATCGGCCGAGCCAGCGATCCTCGCCGAGCTGGAACGGCACAAAAAGATTCGACCGATGTTCGGTGAGCGGATCGATGACGAGACCTTTGCCGTGCACCCCTCCGAACGTGGGCGACTGAAGCAAGAACTGCTCAAAGTGGGCTGGCCCGCAGAAGACCTTGCCGGCTACGTCGACGGCGAAGCTCATCCCATCGCCTTGTCCACCGCCAACGAACACTGGGAGCTGCGCGACTACCAGCGCTACGCCGCCGACTCGTTCTGGGAGGGCGGCTCAGGAGTCGTCGTGTTGCCCTGTGGGGCCGGTAAAACCATGGTCGGGGCGGCCTCGATGGCGCGGGCCCAGGCGACGACGCTGATCCTCGTCACCAATACCGTCGCAGGCCGTCAATGGCGCGACGAGTTGCTCCGGCGCACGACTCTCACCGCCGAGGAGATCGGCGAGTACTCCGGCGAACGCAAGGAGATCCGCCCGGTCACCATCGCCACGTACCAGGTGGTCACCCGCAAAACGAAGGGCGAGTACCGGGCCCTGGAGCTTTTCGATTCCCGCGACTGGGGCCTCATCATCTACGACGAGGTTCACCTCCTCCCGGCCCCCGTGTTCCGCATGACCTCAGACTTGCAATCACGGCGTCGCCTCGGTCTCACCGCCACCCTCGTGCGCGAGGACGGCCGCGAGGGTGACGTCTTCTCCCTCATCGGCCCCAAACGCTACGACGCCCCCTGGAAAGACATCGAGGCCCAGGGCTTCATCGCCACGGCCGAATGCGTGGAAGTCCGCACCACGATGAGCGAAGCGGAGCGGATGACCTATGCCACGGCCGAGACCTCGGACCGCTACCGCCTGGCGGCGAGTGCGGGGGCGAAGATGCGGGTCGTCGATAAGCTTTTGAAACGTCATGCCGGACAGCCGACGCTGATCATCGGGGCCTACCTGGACCAACTCGAAGAGTTGTCCGAGCGTTTCGACGCCCCCATCATCGAGGGCCGCACCTCCACCAAGCGCCGCCAGGAGCTTTTCGATGCGTTCCGCTCGGGCGACATCTCCGTGTTGGTGGTGAGCAAGGTGGCGAACTTCTCGATCGACCTGCCCGAGGCAGCCGTCGCCATCCAGGTGTCCGGCACATTCGGTTCCCGGCAGGAGGAAGCCCAACGCCTCGGCCGATTGCTGCGGCCCAAGGCCGACGGCGGCGAAGCCCACTTCTACTCCGTTGTCTCCCGGGACACCCTCGACTCCGAATACGCTGCCCACCGGCAACGATTCCTCGCCGAGCAGGGCTACGCCTACCGCATCATCGACGCCGACGACCTCGATTAGGATGAAACCCCATGAAGGTATTTAAGTTTGATGTCGACGAGGCATTTGCCAAGAAGAACAACGAGATGCTCAAAGACACCCGGCGTCTCCAACTCTCGGCAGGCGTGTTCGGCCTCATTCTCCTAGTACTTGCGGGGGCAGTGTACTTCTGGTTCGGCGCCGGTCAGGCCTGGGGCTTCATCACCGGACTTATCCTGCTGACCTTCGCCATCGTGTGCTTCTTCCTCGTGTTCGTCGTGCCCCGCCAGGTCGGCACCGCCCAAGACCTCTATGACAAGTACCCGCTGGCTCCGGCCGTCATCGCTGAAGTCAACGAACGCGACTTCGTCATCATGGCCCTGGTCAACACCAACGTCGACCCTGACCTCCCTCCGCGCTGGGGCGCGGCACTGCGCACTGTGACCCGCATCAACGGCATCAAGGACCCCAAGCTGGGCACCCGCCTGCCCGTTGCCGCTGTCTCCGGCCGCCGCACCGTCCGCAACCAAGACCATTGGGACGAGATTTCCCCCATGCCCATCGCCTGGGGCACCCCCGATGTGGACCTGGTAGAAATTGCCCGCAAATCCATTCCCGACGACCAGTGGAACCGCCTGGAGAAGGCCCGCAAGCGGCTCAGCGATGTCAAAGCCACCGACTTCAACCTCCTGGTGCTGTCATGAGCGGCAGGGAAGTTACGCGCCTGCAGCCCTTCGGCGAAACCGTCTTCGCCACGATGACCGAGCTGGCCGCCAAATACGACGCCATCAACCTTGGCCAGGGCTACCCAGATTCCGACGGCCCCGCCGCCATGCTCGAACTCGCCTGCTCCGAGATCTCCTCCGGCAACAACCAATACGGACCCGGCCGCGGTTTCCTGGGGCTGCGTTCGGCGATCGCCAGGCAGCGCCAGCGCGACTACGGGGTGGCTTACGATGCGGACGCGGAAGTGCTGGTCACCGTCGGTGCCACCGAAGCTATCTCCGCCACCGTCCTAGGCCTCGTCGAACCGGGCTCCGAGGTCATCGTCCTTGAGCCCTACTACGACGCCTACGCCGCCGCCATTGCGTTGGCCGGGGCGACCCGTGTTGCGGTTCCGCTGGCACCGGCCGGGGATACCTGGACCGTCGACGTCGATGCCGTCCGCGCCGCCATCACTCCGCGGACCGCCATGATCATCATCAACTCCCCGCACAACCCGACCGGCTCCGTGTTTTCCCGGGAGGTCTTGTTGGAGCTTTCCACTGTCTGCGTGGAGCTCGACCTGCTCGTCCTTTCTGATGAGGTTTACGAAAATCTCGTCTTTGACGGCGCCACGCACACCGCCCTGGCCGCCCTGCCGGGCATGTGGTCCCGGACCATCACCGTCTCCTCCGCCGCGAAAACCTACAACGTGACCGGCTGGAAAATCGGCTGGGCACTCGCCCCCGCCCCGCTTCTCGACGTCGTCCTTAAAGCCAAGCAATTCATGACCTACGTCGGACCCACGCCTTTCCAACCGGCCGTCCAATACGCCATGGAACACGAATCGGCTTGGCTCCAGGCAATGGTCAGCGACCTGCAAGCCAACCGAGACATGCTTGGCGACGCCCTCCGCACCGCCGGCTTCCCCGTCTCCTCCACCGCGGGCACCTACTTCACCGTGGTCGACATCGCTCCCCTGGGCTTCAGCGACGGCGTCGAGTTCTGCACCGCTCTCCCCCAACAGATTGGCGTTGCCGCCATTCCAGTCCAAGTTTTCTGCGACGACCCTGAACCCTGGCGCACCAAAGTCCGCTTCGCCTTCTGCAAACGGCCCGAAAGACTGGCCGAGGCCGCCCGGCGGATCACCCAGCTAGGCATTTAGTTCTCTTCGCGTGATCTCACGCTGTTAATGGGGCTCCTCTCACCCGCCCTCGGGGCTGCGAGAGGAACCCTTTTAACATGGTGATCTCACATCGTGGCAACCATGGCATCCTGGACTGGTCGTCACACATGATCAAAACCCCCGGCGACATTCAAGGATTCATCACCCCCGGAGAGCCCAATGCACACACAACACTTCTCGTCGTGCAGCCAGTCGCTCCCGATTAACAAGTAGCACTGACTAGCGTCCACGGCCCCCTAGAACCCCAGGGTCGCTATGTGCTCCAACCGAAAACAGGTCGGACGCACCAGCTGCGTCTCCACATGTGGGCCGCCGGCGTGCCGATTCTCGGCGATCCCGTGTACCCACGCATCCACACCGAAGCCGAAGAAGACTTCCGCGTTCCCATGCATCTAAGGGCTAGCGGGCTCAGGTTCATCGATCCTCTGAGTGGCAAGGAGCGGAGTTTTGCTGCGCCGTCACGGCTGTTTCCGACTATGAGCTAGCGCCAGGTGCGCGACAATCAACTTCTCGTTGTTGTGGTGTCACCGGCGATGCCAATAGCTAACCCACCCTCTTTTGGCATGCATGCAAAAGAAAAAGGCTCTGTACCACCAACCCACCAAGGGATCAATCGTACAGAGCCTTCCAACTTCTTGTTAAATTTTTAGCGTCGGCGGTAACCTACTCTCCCACACCCTCCCAGGTGCAGTACCATCAGCGCAACCAGGCTTAGCTTCCGGGTTCGGAAAGGGACCGGGCGTTTCCCTGCTGCCATCAACCACCGACACACCCACCGAAACAACACCACCCACCCCACACAAGGCAAGGCACGTGAACTGTTTCGTGACACGATGCTGTGTCAGACACTGCATAATGGACGCGAACCAACCACCACAAGGGCGATCATTGGTTTATTTTTGTTACGTTGCGCAACACCACCACACTCAATCACTCAAGCGTGCGCGTGTGTTTCGTCGGTCTATTAGTACCAGTCACCTCCACACCTTACAATGCGTCCAGATCTGGCCTATCAACCCCGTCATCTCCAGGGGACCTCACATGAAACCTCATCTCGAAACAGGCTTCCCGCTTAGATGCTTTCAGCGGTTATCCCTTCCGTACGTAGCCAACCAGCCCTGCTCCTGGCGGAACAACTGGCACACCAGAGGTACGTCCGTCCCGGTCCTCTCGTACTAGGGACAGCCTTCCACAAGTTTCTACGCGCGCGGCGGATAGAGACCGAACTGTCTCACGACGTTCTAAACCCAGCTCGCGTGCCGCTTTAATGGGCGAACAGCCCAACCCTTGGGACCTACTCCAGCCCCAGGATGCGACGAGCCGACATCGAGGTGCCAAACCATCCCGTCGATATGGACTCTTGGGGAAGATCAGCCTGTTATCCCCGGGGTACCTTTTATCCGTTGAGCGACACCACTTCCACAAGTAGGTGCCGGATCACTAGTCCCGACTTTCGTCCCTGCTCGAGCTGTCACTCTCACAGTCAAGCTCCCTTGTGCACTTACACTCACCACCTGATTACCAACCAGGCTGAGGGAACCTTTGGGCGCCTCCGTTACATTTTGGGAGGCAACCGCCCCAGTTAAACTACCCACCAGGCACTGTCCCCAACCCAGATCATGGGCCAAGGTTCAGGTATCCAATCCGATCAGAGTGGTATTTCAACAACGACTCACACACAACTAGCGTCACATGATCTAAGTCTCCCACCTATCCTACACAAACCGAACCGAACACCAATACCAAGCTATAGTGAAGGTCCCGGGGTCTTTTCGTCCTGCCGCGCGTAACGAGCATCTTTACTCGTACTGCAATTTCACCGGGCCTGTGGTTGAGACAGCAGGGAAGTCGTTACGCCATTCGTGCAGGTCGGAACTTACCCGACAAGGAATTTCGCTACCTTAGGATGGTTATAGTTACCACCGCCGTTTACTGGGGCTTAAATTCTCCGCTTCGACCCCACAAGTGAGATCTAACAGGTCCTCTTAACCTTCCAGCACCGGGCAGGCGTCAGTCCGTATACCTCAACTTCAACGTTTTCGCACGGACCTGTGTTTTTAATAAACAGTCGCTTCCCTCTATTCTCTGCGACCACCACCAGCAACCACACCGCAAAGATGTGTCACCAACAGTGGCCCCCCTTCTCCCGAAGTTACGGGGGCATTTTGCCGAGTTCCTTAACCACAGTTCACCCGAACGCCTTAGTATTCTCTACCTGACTACCTGTGTCGGTTTAGGGTACGGGCCATATACATACATCGCTAGAGGCTTTTCTCGACAGTACGGGATCACCAACTTCACCCCAAAGGGGCTACGCATCACGCCTCACACTAAATGAGGGGCGGATTTACCACTCCCCTCGTGCCACACGCTTACACCACAATCCAATAAGTGGCTTAGCTACCCCACTGCGTCACCCCATCACTTGGCTACTACCAGTTCAGGCCCCACGCACTCACACCACCAACCACAGCAAAACTGCAGTCAGGCGATGATCGCGGGCGGTTAGTATCACTGATTCACACATGGGCGCACATACACGGGTACCAGAATATCAACTGGTTGTCCATCGACTACGCCTGTCGGCCTCGCCTTAGGTCCCGACTCACCCTGGGAAGACGAACTTGACCCAGGAACCCTTAGTCATCCGGCGGATGAGATTCTCACTCATCAATCGTTACTCATGCCTGCATTCTCACTCGCACACACTCCACGCCCCCTCACGGTAACGCTTCACAGCTGTGCACGACGCTCCCCTACCCAACACCCACCCCAAAAGGCGGGTTGTTGCCGCGGCTTCGGCGGTGTACTTGAGCCCCACTACATTGTCGGCGCAGAACCACTCGACCAGTGAGCTATTACGCACTCTTTCAAGGATGGCTGCTTCTAAGCCAACCTCCTGGCTGTCTTCGCGATCCCACATCCTTTTCCACTTAGTACACGCTTAGGGGCCTTAGCCGGCGATCTGGGCTGTTTCCCTCTCGACTATGAAGCTTATCCCCCACAGTCTCACTGCTGTGCTCAACTTAACCGGCATTCGGAGTTTGGCTGACATTGCTAAGATTGTCGTCCCGCTCAACCAACCAGTAGCTCTACCTCCAGCAAGCAACACACAACGCTGCACCTAAATGCATTTCGGGGAGAACCAGCTATCACGGAGTTTGATTGGCCTTTCACCCCTACCCACAACTCATCCCCTCAGTTTTCAACCTAAGTGGGTTCGCGCCTCCACAAAGTCTTACCTCTGCTTCACACTGGCCATGGGTAGATCACTCCGCTTCGGGTCCAGGACATGCCACTAACAACACCCTCGTTAGGATTCGCTTTCGCTACGACTACCCCACACGGGTTAACCTCGCGACATGCCGCTGACTCGCAGGCTCATTCTTCAAAAGGCACGCCATCACACACAAGAGGTGCTCTGACGGATTGTAAGCACATGGTTTCAGGTACTATTTCACTCCCCTCCCGGGGTACTTTTCACCATTCCCTCACGGTACTATCCGCTATCGGTCACACTGAGTATTTAGGCTTACCGGGTGGTCCCGGCAGATTCACAGCAGATTTCACGAGCCCGCTGCTACTCGGGACAACACCAACACACACCACAAGCTATTAACGTACGGGACTCTCACCCACTCCGGCAGGCCATCCCAAACCACTTCCGCTCAACTCATGATCATGCGCGGCGGGTCAACAGCCCCACCACAGGTGCATCCCACAACACCGCATGCGCAACCCCTGTCAGGTATCACACACACACACGGTTTAGCCTCATCCACGTTCGCTCGCCACTACTAGCGGAATCATTATTTATTTTCCTCTCCTGCGGGTACTGAGATGTTTCACTTCCCCGCGTCAACCTCCACCACGACTATGAATTCATCGTGAGGTGACCACCCATAACGATGGCCGGGTTCCCCCATTCGGACATCCTCGGATCAACGCTTAGTTGTCAACTCCCCGAGGCTTAACGCAGACTCACACGTCCTTCATCGGCTCAGCATGCCAAGGCATCCACCATGTGCCCTTACACAAACACACACCCACACACACCAACCACCCAACCCCCAGCCCACCCAAAAAAAGGGCACACCAAGGAACCAAGGCAACCAGCGCGTGTGCGGTGAACACACAACACAAAACACTTACAAAATGCTCTCTACCAAAAATAAAGATGCTCGCGTCCACTATACAGTTCTCACACAACACACCACCCCCACACCACACCACCACCCACCAGGACATAAACCCAGGTCAGACACGACGATGCGACACAGACATGATCACGAAACAACAAAAACGATGTTGTCCCAGACACCCAACAGCATGCCAATGCACCATAATTTACGCTTGCGACAACAATCACCTGTCAACCACACGTGGTATGCGATCCACCCGATAATTTACGATGGCGGGTCAACACTTGTGACCACCAACCACCAACCACCCACCAGACACACACCCACCGACCACAACTGTGACCAGCAAGAAAATGGTGACTACTCAACGTGAGTGAGAAAAATATTTAAGCTCCTTAGAAAGGAGGTGATCCAGCCGCACCTTCCGGTACGGCTACCTTGTTACGACTTCGTCCCAATCGCCGATCCCACCTTCGACAGCTCCCCCCTGTAAACAGGTTGGGCCACTGGCTTCGGGTGTTACCAACTTTCATGACGTGACGGGCGGTGTGTACAAGGCCCGGGAACGTATTCACCGCAGCGTTGCTGATCTGCGATTACTAGCGACTCCGACTTCATGGGGTCGAGTTGCAGACCCCAATCCGAACTGAGGCCGGCTTTCAGCGATTAGCGCACCCTCACGGGCTGGCAACGCGTTGTACCGACCATTGTAGCATGTGTGAAGCCCTGGACATAAGGGGCATGATGATTTGACGTCATCCCCACCTTCCTCCGAGTTGACCCCGGCAGTCTCTCATGAGTCCCCACCATAACGTGCTGGCAACATAAGACAAGGGTTGCGCTCGTTGCGGGACTTAACCCAACATCTCACGACACGAGCTGACGACAACCATGCACCACCTGTATACGAGCCACAAGGGAAACCACATCTCTGCGGCGATCCCGTATATGTCAAGCCCAGGTAAGGTTCTTCGCGTTGCATCGAATTAATCCACATGCTCCGCCGCTTGTGCGGGCCCCCGTCAATTCCTTTGAGTTTTAGCCTTGCGGCCGTACTCCCCAGGCGGGGCGCTTAATGCGTTAGCTACGGCACAGAAGTCGTGGAAGACCCCTACACCTAGCGCCCACCGTTTACGGCATGGACTACCAGGGTATCTAATCCTGTTCGCTACCCATGCTTTCGCTCCTCAGCGTCAGTTACTGCCCAGAGACCTGCCTTCGCCATTGGTGTTCCTCCTGATATCTGCGCATTTCACCGCTACACCAGGAATTCCAGTCTCCCCTACAGCACTCAAGTATTGCCCGTATCGCCTGCACGCCCGGAGTTAAGCCCCGGAATTTCACAGACGACGCGACAAACCACCTACGAGCTCTTTACGCCCAGTAATTCCGGACAACGCTCGCACCCTACGTATTACCGCGGCTGCTGGCACGTAGTTAGCCGGTGCTTCTTATCCAGGTACCGTCACCACCCCACAAAGGGCAGCTTCGTCCCTAGCGAAAGAGGTTTACAACCCGAAGGCCGTCATCCCCCACGCGGCGTCGCTGCATCAGGCTTGCGCCCATTGTGCAATATTCCCCACTGCTGCCTCCCGTAGGAGTCTGGGCCGTATCTCAGTCCCAATGTGGCCGTCCACCCTCTCAGGCCGGCTACCCGTCGACGCCTTGGTAGGCCATTACCCCACCAACAAGCTGATAGGCCGCGGGCTCATCTCGTACCGAAAAACTTTCCACCCACCACACTAAAGGAAGGTTATATCCGGTATTAGACCCAGTTTCCCAAGCTTATCCCGAAGTACGAGGCAGATCACCCACGTGTTACTCACCCGTTCGCCACTCGAGTACCCCAGCAAGCTGAGGCCTTTCCGTTCGACTTGCATGTGTTAAGCACGCCGCCAGCGTTCGTCCTGAGCCAGGATCAAACTCTCCATAAAAAAATTTCAGAAGAAACAATTCCAGGCAGAGCCCAAAACCCAACCAAAAAACAAACAACCAACGATTCAAAAAAAATCATCAACTGCTCACACCCACCCCCACAACCCGACGGGGAAGATACAAGGTGGGCAAAAAAATATACGACAACGACTGTCAAATCACTGCACGTACCGGACACACTCACCACCCACACACCCCCTCACAGGGACATGCACATGGCGCGTTATTTACCGTGGCACCCGATCCAAGAAGAGGTACCACCCGGCACACACCAACCACACCCACCAAACAACACGCCGGAGGGCACAGCTGGCCAACAGCACAATCATCATCACAAACAAAAGTACATTGGCACACTATTGAGTTCTCACACAACATCCGTACACCCTCTGCTGCGGCCTTGCGACCCGCTCGGAGCGACTTGTTTGAACTTACGCTAGCGGACTGACACTGTCAAATCCGGGCTATGAAGTTCATATTTTCTCTGCCGCCTTGCAACCTCTCGGCTGCTCGTTGGCAACGTTGAATACTATACGAAGATCGATGCAGATAAGACAAATCTGCCGGTCACGGCGGATAAACGTCGGGACGGGCGGGCGTCGAAAAGCATCTTTTAGTGGTACGTGGCGATCGGACCGTTGGGCCCTTCGATGACCTGAACCGGGGTGTTGAAGATGCTCGTGAGGACCTCATCGCACATGATCTCCGCGGAAGGGCCGAACTCGACGATTTCGCCAGCCTTCACCGCGCAGATGTAATCGGCGTATTGGGCGGCGAAGTTGATGTCATGTAGAACGACGATGATGGTGCGGCCGAGCTCGCGGGCCGCCTGATGCAGATGGCGCATCATCTCGACGGAGTGGGCGATGTCGAGGTTGTTGAGGGGTTCGTCGAGAAGCACGTAATCAGTTTCCTGGCACAAGACCATCGCGACATAGGCGCGCTGACGCTGACCGCCGGACAACTGATCGAGGTAGCGATTCTCCAGATCCGTGAGGTGAAGGAAGTCGATGTAGCGAGAAATGATCGCCTCATCCTCTTTGGTCAATCGCCCACCGGAATAAGGGAAACGACCAAAGCCAACGAGCTGGCGCACCGTCAGCTTGGTGATGAAGTGATTTTCCTGGCGCAGGATGGAAATGATCTTGGCCAAGTCCTTGGACTTAGTGGTGGACACGTCGTACTGCGCCACCTTGATATCGCCGTCATCCAAGGCGAGAAGTCGACCAATCATGGTGAGTAAGGTCGACTTGCCGGCACCATTGGGGCCCACGAGGGCAGTGATTCCGCCGGCGGGAATCTCCAGATTCACCGGGCCAATGGCGACCTCACTGTTGTATTCCTTGCGGACATTGTTCAGCGTAATCACAGCCGGCCCTTTCTGAGGATGACGTACAGGAACACCGAGCCGCCAATCAGCTCAATGATGATGGAGACCACGCCCTGGGCATAGAAGACGTGATTCATGATGAAGTATGCCCCGGTGAGCACGAGGAATGCCAAGCCCGCCGCCATGGGAAAGAGGAAACGGTGGTCATAGGTATCGGCGAATTGGTAGGCCAGGGTGGCCACCAGGAACCCGAGGAAAGTCATCGGACCGACAAGCGCCGTCGACACCGCCATGAGCACGGAAACCAGGATCAACGTGTAAATGGCCAGGCCCTTGTACGGCAAACCCAGGTTAGTTGAGGTATCTCGGCCGAGCGCGATGATATTGAGTTTGCGGGAATTGAGGTACATGAGCAGCGTCGCTCCCCCGACAAGCGTGATGGCGATCGGGTAGTAGGACGGGTCCGCGTTGTTGACCGAGCCGAAAAGTCGGGCGGTGAGGATGTCGAAGTCCGAAGGCGTAAGCATGCGCTGCATGAAGGTGGAAACAGAGCCCAAGCCGCCGCCGATGACGATTCCCACCAGCAGCATGGCATGCATGTTGGAGTGCTTACCCGTCAACAGCCACGAGTAAAGAAGGAGAGAAAGCCCCACCATGAGAACGAGCTGCAACAGGAAAGTCGTGAGGTTGCGGGCCTGGATGAGACCGGCGGCACCGAAAAAGTAGATGGTCGAGGTATGGATCGCGGTATAGAGCGATTCAAATCCCATGATCGACGGCGTGATAATTCGATTGTTGGTCACCGTCTGGAAAGCCACGGTGGCCACCGCCTGGCAGACGGCGACGATGATCATGGCTATGACGGCGTCGGCACGCCGTTGAGCGATGAGCCAAAAGGTCGAACTGCCAAACGGCATGGGGTTGCCCCAGGCCAGCAGACCGAAGGCAAAGAGGAGCCCGAATCCGTAGACGGCTGTCAAGATAATCCAGTATCGGCGGGCGGCGGCCCGCGACTGGAAGGTCCCAGCCGTGCGGCCGAGTGGCGAGGCAGGAGTGTGCTTCGGCCAAGTTTCCTCGAGTTGCTCCTGGCGGGCAGCTGCAGCCGTCTCTTTGCCGAGGAAATTTTCCACTCCCGCGGAATCCGGCCGCTCAACCATGTCTTCGACGTAGCGCTTCTTATCCACGGCGCTGCCTCACGATCAGGAAGACGAAGACGATGGCGCCGATAATGCCGAGGATCACGGACACCGGAATCTCGAAGGGAGAAATGATGGTGCGGCCGATAAGGTCGCAGACGGTGACGATGCCGATGCCAAGCAGTGCCACCCACGGGAGGTTGGAGCGGAGATCGTCGCCACGGAACATCGAGACCACGTTGGGGACGATGAGCCCGAGGAAAGGCAGGTTACCCACGACGACGGTGACCACGCCCGTCGCCACCGCGATGAGGCCGGTGCCGATGAGCAGCATTCGGTTGTAGTTGAGGCCCACGTTGGTGGCTACCTCTTCACCCATTCCGGCGACGGTGAGGCGATCGGCGTAGATGAACACGGCCACCACCACGATGACGACGATCCACAGCGCTTCGTATTGGCCGCGGAAGATGTCAGTGAAGGAGCCGGCAAACCACACGCCCAACGATTGGAGCAGGTTGGTCTGCAGGGCGAAGAAGGTGGAAATCGAGCTCACCACTGCGCCGAGCATGATGCCGATGATCGGCACGATGAGGCTGGAGCGCAGGGAAACTCGGCGGAGAAAGAGGAAGAAGACCATTGTGCCGATGAAGGCGAAGAAGACGGCGCCAAACATTCGGTCGAGCAGGGATGCGGCGGGCACGAAGTAGGTCACCGCCAGCAGCCCAAGCCCGGCCCATTCGGTAGTTCCGGTGGTCGTGGGCTCGACGAAGCGGTTCTGCGTGAGAAGCTGCATCACCAGGCCGGACATCGCCATCGCAGCGCCTGAGAGCACCAGTGCAATGGTCCGGGGAATGCGGGTGGTGGCGAACATGTCCCAGCCATCGCTGGTATTGAGAATGTCGTATTCACCCACCGACAACGAAGCGGCGAGCAATCCGAGAACCACCGCCACTCCGAGGAGAAGCTTCCAATCGAAGAGTTTTTTCCTCGTGCGGGCGTCTCGGCTGGTCGCCGCTGTCGCTGTCGTCATGAATTTCCCTACTGTGGTGGAGCTATAAGTCCAGAATGAACCTAGTTGTTCTGGGCCTCGAAGGCATCCGCGATGTCGTTCAGCATCTCGGTGTAGGTGATGATGTTCTCGTTGGTGTAGGTGTCCTGCGGAGCGTAGACAACGTGGCCTTCTTGAATGGCAACAACGTTCTTCAGCGGCTCGGAGCCCTCGATGATGTCCTTGGCGGCGACGTAATCAGGTTCGTTGCGGGAGCTGGTGCCACCGTCTCGGTCAAGGACGAGAATCCAGTCGGGGTTGGCGGCTGCGATGGCCTCGACGGAGATGTCATCACCCTGGTGGTTCTGGGAAGCGTCATCGACTTCGAGCGCCGGGGTCAGGTTGAGCAGATCGAATACGGGGCCGTAGGTACGGCCGATGCTCGGAGCGATGAAGCCGATGGTGCCGCCAGAAACGTTGACGGCCATGACCTTCTTAGAAGGATCGTAGGCAGCCTTAGCGCGAGCGAGGGCGGCGTCGAAGTCAGCGACAAGCTTTTCAGCTTCGGCTTCCTTGTCAAAGATCACACCCAGCTCAGTGACCTGGCGCTTCAGTTCCTCGTCCAACGGCTCGTCGTCGCGGGGCGAGAAGTCAACGACGGCTGCCTCCGGAACAAGCTTGACGATGTCCTCCCGGTACTGCGTGAAGCGCTGACCGTTGACAACGAGGTCAGGCTGAGCTGCGGCCAGGGCCTCGAGGTTCGGCTCGCGGTGGTTGCCCAAGTCAACGATGTCGGCGTTGTCCTTGTAGTCCGGCACGGTGGCAGGCACCAGGGCCTTCGGAACCGCAACGGGCACGACACCCCAGTCGTCGAGAATCTCGAAGGAACGGTTGTCGGTGATGGCAACGCGCTCGATCGGCTGCGCGATCTCTTCCGTGCCGAAGTTGTCTTCTACGGTGATGAAGGTGGTGCCACTGGCTGCGGTGGTGTCGCTGGTGGAGGATGAGTCCCCGTTTCCACAGGCAGTCAGCACGAGGCTCGCGGCGGCTACGGCAGCGACGAGCGAGTAACGAATCTTGGCCATGATGTCCTTCGTAAGTTTTGTGGGGCTTCTCGCCCCCGGAGGCTAGGTCACAATGAACTCGGATAACGTTCGCAGGAAACTATACAAGGATACCCTTAGTAAGCAAAGCCTAATTTAACTTTCACCCTCATTCCCTTACCCCACCATCAGCAAAACCACTGGCAGAGTGGGCATTCCCCCACGCCACCTCTCGCGCGACCTAAGGTGGAAGCACAGCCAATCTGCCTGAGGAGTGCTCACATGACCACCACATCCCAACCAGTCGTCGTCCCGCCAGCCAGCTCCGCGATAGTCCTCGTCTTGAGCCTCAAGGAGGGCTCCGAAGCCACCGTCCGCACCTTGCTTGCCGACGTCCCCGGCCTCATCCGCTCAGTCGCCTTCCGCGCCAAGGAAGACCGCCTCACGGCGGTCGTCGGCATCGGCTCCAATGCGTGGGACAAGCTTTTTGACGGCCCCCGTCCCGCCCACCTCCACCCCTTCCGGGCAGTCCAAGGTGCGATCCACCAAGCGCCGTCCACTCCCGGCGACCTCGTCTTCCACATCCGCGCCCAGCGCTTCGATCTGTGCTTCGAGCTCGCCCGCCAGTTCATGGCCCGCCTCGATGGCTCCGTCACGGTCGAGGACGAAACCCACACCTTCAAGTACTTCGACGAGCGCGACCTCCTCGGTTTCGTCGACGGCACCGAAAATCCCGAAGGCCTCGCCGCCATCGACGCCGTGACCATCGATTCCTCCGACCCGGACTTCACCGGGGGTTCTTACCTCATCGTGCAGAAGTACCTCCACGACCTCACCTCCTGGAACCACGAGACCGTGGAGGAACAGGAAAAGGTCATCGGCCGCACCAAGCTCGACGACATCGAGCTGCCGGATGACATCAAGCCCAGCAACTCCCACGTCGCCGCCAACACCATCACCGATGACGACGGCAACGACCTCCAGATCGTCCGCGAGAACATGATCTTCGGCGAGGTCACCGCCGAGGAGTTCGGCACCTACTTCATTGGCTACGCCAAGGACCCCGCCATCACGGAAAAGATGCTCGACAACATGTTCATCGGCTCCCCTCCCGGTAATCACGACCGCATCCTGGACTTCTCCACCGCCACCACCGGAACCCTCTTCTTCATCCCGACGATCGAGTTCCTCGAGGACTGCGATTCTTAAGGCCTAAGTAGTATGGACTAGTCCCAACCGTTAGACATGACGGGCCGCCTCAGCGTTGACCCGTTGCCGTCTCTCCCCCGAGAGAAATACACATGCAATTACCTTCCTTGGGCATCGTCCAACGATTACGCACCGAATCGGGCAGTGCGCTCCTCCTCGTGGCCGTCACCATCGTGGCGCTGGTGTGGGCAAACTCCCCGTGGTCCCACTTCTACACTGAGCTGTGGGAGACCCACATGGGAATCTCCCTCGGTGATTTCTCTGTTGTGTCCCGTGTTTAATGGAGGGTGCAAACCTGCACATCCTCAAGGAATCTATCAATGCCTAAGAAGTACCCCGACGAGCTCAAAGCACGCGCCATCGAACTCGTCATCCACGCCCAATCCGACTCAGTCACCGCACGCGGTGCAGCCGGTCGGGTAGCTGAACAACTCGGACTCAACCGCGAAACCCTGCGTAGCTGGGTCAGCGCCCACAAGAAATCTGGTGCCACCGCTGTCGATGAGTCCCTCGATCTAGAGGCAGAAAACCGGCGGCTACGTGCCGAACTCGCCGAATCCCGGCGTGCTAATGAGATCTTGAAGAGGGCTTCGGCTTGTCTATCGCGGCGCAGCCACGACCGCCCACACCGGTAATCGTCGCCTTCATTGACGACAACCGTAAGGAGTTTGGTGTCGAGCCGATCGTACGGGTACTAGCTAGTACTCCCGCGCGTATCGCGACGAGCTCCTATTACGCCTTCAAATCCCGACCTACCTCGGCCAGGGCCATCCGTGATGTGAAGATCGTGGCTGCTCTTCGTCGAATCCACGCCGAGAACTACTCCTGTTACGGGGTGCGGAAGATGTGGCACGCGATCAACCGTGACGGCAGCTGCGGGCATGTCGCCCGCTGCACCGTGGAACGGCTCATGCGTGAGGCCAGCCTCGATGGTGTGCGTCGCAAGCGGAAGAAACCATCCACACGCTCGGCTGACGCTGCTGATTGCCCTACAGATCTGGTTGACCGGGTATTCGGGGTACTGGCACCGAATCAGTTGTGGGTCGCGGACATCACCTACATTCCCACTGCGTTGGGCTGGGTGTATACCGCGTTTGTCTTAGATGTCTACTCCCGACAGATCGTCGGCTGGCAGGTCACCAATCACCTGCGGCAATCATTAGCTACTGATGCGGTGACCATGGCGTTAGCTGCCCGTCGGCGTGCGGGCGAGTCGGTGGCCGGGCTGGTCCACCACAGCGATAGAGGCGTGCAATACCGGGCGGTGCATTACACCGACACCCTGGCCGATAGTGAGGTTGTCGCCTCTGTCGGATCCAGGGGCGACTCCTACGACAATGCGATGGCCGAAGCATTGAACTCGGTGTACAAGGCCGAGTTGATTGACCGCCACCACTGGGACGGACTCATCGATGTCATGGCTGCTACAGCGCAGTGGGTCGGGTGGTACAACTCTGCTCGGCTTCACTCCCAGATTGGCTATCGCACGCCTGATGAAGCTCACTCACAGTTGGCGGTTATGGCCGCTGCTGGTTGAGTTCTCCAATTTCCAGACCCTCCACAAAACCCGGGGCTTGACAGACTCTAGTCTTCGGTTGCCCGACCTCGTAACCCCCTAACCTGGACGCATCCCCAAGGATTGCCGAGGCAATCACTCCTGAATACACTGTATTCAGGAGCTGTAATCACAGAGGAGGCCGAACAATGCACACGATGACTGTCCGCATGAGCGAGCAAGACGCGGAACTTGTCCGCAAGTTTGCTGCCTTCGAGGGTGTCACCATCTCCGACTTCGCCCGAGCCGCCATCTTCGAGAAGATCGAGGACTCCTATGATCTCCAGGAACTCCGCGAAGCCATCGCCCACGATTCCGGCGAACGGTTCACCATCGACGAGATCCTCGACGAACTCGCCTGATGCCGACTCCACCCGGTACCTACCGCGTACAACTGACAGCGAAAGCCCGCAAGCAACTGAAGAAGATGGATCGCTTCGACGCCAAGATCCTCGCAACGTGGATCAAGAACAACCTCGATGGCTGCGTCGACCCGCGAGCCTTCGGCAAGGGCCTGTCGGCGAACCGTTCAGGTGAATGGCGTTACCGAGTGGGCTCCTACCGCATCCTGGCGTCGATCCACGACTCTACGGTGACCATCGAGGTGTTCTCCATCGGCCGACGCGACAGCGTTTACGACAACTCCTGATCCCTTGAGTTCCCTATCCCACAGGAGCGCCAACCAGTGCCCTAAATGAGAGGAAACCCCAGACCATCGCGGGTCTGGGGTTTCCTTCTTTGTGGAGCTGCCGGGAATTGAACCCGGGTCCTCCGTTAACTCGCCAGGGCTTCTCCGTGCGCAGTTCGCGCATGATCTCTGCTTGACCCTCCGGCTCGGACGAACTCGTCCCGGATGATGGGCCCAGTCGGCGGTAAGGTGTCCCGCTCAGCCCCGCTGACGCGGCTGAGCAGCTAGCCTCTTAGTCGATGCCAGGGTCCGGGTCAGAGACAAACCCGGTCTGACAGACACGCGGTCGCTTGCTTAGGCAGCGAGGGCGTAGTCGCGCTGAGTGTTCTCGGCGCTTATCAGTTTGCTGCGACGCTTACGGTGGTCCTCAGCCTGCACCGGCACGCTTCCCCTGGCTCACTATACGAAGTCGAAACCAAAATCAGCCCCGTAGTCCTGCGGCGGGATTATGCAATCGTTCCGCGGGAAGCTCGACATTAGCGCAAGCCTGAGCGAATGGCAAGTGTTTATCGCAGGCCGCTGGGTCGGACGGAGATTTCTTGGACGACGGCGTCGTCGGTGGCGTCGACGGCGAGGCGGACGGCGGCGGCGATGGACGCGGGTTGGACGTAGAGGCCGCCGTCGTAGTCGTGGTTGCCGCCGTGGGCTTGGAGTTGGATTTGCATGTCGGTGTCTACGCGGCCGGGGTGGACGGAGGTGACGCGGAGTCGTCCGAGTTCTTCTTCGCGGAGGGCGTCGGTGAAGGCGCGGAGGGCGAATTTGCTGCCGGAGTAGACGGAGCTTCCGGCGCCGGAGTGGTGGCCGGAGCCGGAGTTGATGGCGACGATGGTGCCGCGGGCGGCGCGCACTGCGGGGAGCAGGAGGCGGGTGAGTTCGGCGACGGCGAAGACGTTGAGGGCGAAGACGTCGTTCCATTGGGCTGGGGTTAATTCTTCGACGGTGCCGAGGGTGGCCACGCCAGCGGAGTGCACGAGCACGTCCAGGCTGTCGATGCCGGAAACTGCTGCCGCCACGGCGGCAGGGTCCGTCAGATCAACCACAAAGGGTTCGGCACTAGGAAGCTTATCGACGACCGCGCGTGCCCCCTCGTCACTCGTAGCCCCCACCAGGATGTGATGGTCACGGCCCAAGTCGTGGGCGATGGCTGCGCCGATGCCTCGGCTGGCTCCGGTGATGAGTGCGGTTTTCATCCGGTGATCCCCTTCACGCGGCGGCCGAGTTCACGGGTGATCTCCCGTTCCTCGGTCCGGCGCTTGATGTCTTGTCGCTTGTCGTAGTCCTGTTTACCTTGGGCTAGCCCGAGTTCGAGCTTGACTCGTCCTTCCTTCAGGTACAACTGCAGCGGGATGAGGGTGCGGTTGCCATCACGGACTTTGCCCATGATGGAGTCGATCTCGCGTCGGTGCAGCAGCAGCTTGCGGGTGCGCTTCGGGGAGTGGTTTGTCCAGGAGCCCCTGGAGTATTCGGGGATGTGGAGGTTGCGCAGCCAGACTTCGCCTTCGTCGACGGTGGCGAAGGCATCGGTGATGGACACTTTGCCTTCACGCAGTGACTTGATTTCGGTGCCGACGAGAGCGACGCCGCATTCGAAGGTTTCAAGAATGTTGTAGTCGTGCCGGGCCTTGCGGTTGCTTGCCAGGACGGCCCGGTCCTGGGGTTTCTTTTTCTTGGCCATAACTTTTCCCATGGTACAGGCCGTGTCTAGGTCAAGAACAGCACTGTCCAACCGACGACGATGATCACGGCGATGGCCATCGTGATGAGGAGGGGCCAGGCCCGGCGCGGGCCCAGCATGAGGGAACTCCCGAGTCGGGGCGTGGACATGATCGAAGTGGTGGTGGGAGTATCTAACGCCAGGGCGGCGAAGGCGGGCCGCTCCACGATCTGGGGCGCGAAGTCGCGGCCAGCGACGAGGTAGCGGTCAGCGACGAGGTAGCGGTCACGGACTTCGGGGTGACCGGTGAGGAAGACGCGAGTGTGAACGGGGTCGTCGGCAACGTGGCGGGAGAGGGTGTCGGCGTCGAAGGGTGCGGTCCGCAGGAGGCGGCCGACGAGGAGGTCCCGGTCGGCGTCGATAAGCAATGCCCGGGGGACGATCGTGGACTCGAGGACATCGATGTCGCTGCGCAGCTCGACCCTGTCGGGGTCGAACCCGGCGGCGGCGAGATCGCCGACGTAGCGGCCGAGTTGCTGGACGGAGATTCCCGTCGGGTGGACGAGGACGACGCGACGGGGCTGGCGCGAGGGCGCGGCGTTGAAAGCGGAGGTGACGCAGCGGGCGACGGTGGGGAAAATGCCGAGCAGATGCGTCTGCCCTTCCGCCAGGGATATCGCCACGCCGAATCCGCCCGGGCCGGCGGAGAGCCCGATATCCCAGTTCATGTTTTAGAAGAGGAAAGACACACCGAGGACGATCGCGGCGGCCACCACCAGGATAAGGACGAGGTTAAGGGTCTTTCGGTCCTTGGTTTCGGTTGGTTCCGCCTCCGAGGCGGACTCTGGGATGGTGACGATCGATTCCGTCGTCGGGTGAAACAGAGCCAACCGGGCGAGTTCTTGGCGGTCGATGACCTCGGGGGACAGCTCGGCGAAGGCTTCGACGACTCCCCCACGGGTGTCGGGGTGCCCGATGAGGACGGGCCGGATGGCCGGATCGGCCTCCATGATCTCGGATGCTCTACCGACGTGGATGGGCTCGCCGCGGGTGGCGGGCGGGGGCACCATGATGTCGCGGTCGGCGTCGATAAGCAAGACCGGCGCGCCGTAGGCGGTGCTCAGGACCTCGATGTCCGACCTGACCTGGACGTCGCGGGCGGGGATCTTCTCGATGACCAACTCCCCCAAGTACCACTTCAGTTCGTATGGGGGGATGCCAACCTCGGAGATGAGAACCGTGTGGCCAGGTAGTTTGCTTTCCTCTCCTTGGGCGGCGGCCCGCATAGCCCGGTCAATCTCGGGGAAGAAACCGAGGATGTGGGGTGAGCCGGCGGCGCCGAGTTTTGCGGCGCCGATGCCGGTGGGGGTGGCCGCGAGGGCGAGGGTCCAGGTCATGGCTCTACTTTCTCACATAACTACGCAGCGCCACCTGTGCGGTGATGCCAGAGAAGATGACACCGATGATGGCGACGATGGGGGCGACGAGCCAAATATCGGAGGTGGTGACGGGCGCGATGAGCTGAGAATCGTAGAGTCCCCGCAGCGCGTTGTCGATGACAAATTCTTTGCCCAGGAACAAACCAACCGTCGCCAGGATCGAGCCGACGAGCGTGGCAAACACTGCCTCCAGGACGAACGGGGCCTGGGTGTACCAGCGGGAAGCGCCGACCATGCGCATGATCGCCATTTCATCGCGGCGGCTGAAAGCGGCGATCTGGACCATGTTGGCAATGAGGAAGATCGCGGCTAGCGCCTGGACCGCGGCAACGAGGAAGGTGGCGTTGCGGACGGCGTCAAGATTGTCGGTGGCGCCACGGAGGTCGTCGACCTGATCGACGATGGTGTCCACCTGCGGCAGGTCACGCACGGGATCGAGCGCGGACTGCTCGAGCGGATCGGTCAGGCGCACGTGCAAGGCGGCGGGCAGGGCATCCGGCGAGGTCTCGGCGGCGAGCTGCGGGTCGGTGTCCTGGAACACCTCGAGGAAGCGCTCGTAGGACTGCTCTCGGGAGCGGTAGGTGACCGATTCGACGCCGTCGGCGCCCTCCAGCAGGTCGCGCACCTCCTGGCACCCGGCGGAGGAACAGTCGGCATCGTTGGCGGAGATGTCCTCGTCGAACTGAATCATCACTTCCACGCGGTCGAGGTAAATGTTCTTGGTGTCCTCGGTCATGTTGGTGACCAGGAAGCCGGTGGCCAGCAAAGCCAAGGAGATCGCCGTTGTGATGATCAAGGCAATCGTCATGGTGACGTTGCGGCCCAGGCCGCGCAGGGCTTCTCGGAATACGAATCCAGGTTTCATCAGGTGCTCCTACCTTGTCCTTTAACTATCGGGATTCGCCGTAGACGCCGTGCTGATCATCGCGCACGAGGCTTCCGAGGTTGAGTTCGATGACGCGGCGACGCATGTCGTCGACAGCGCGGGCATTGTGTGTGGACATGATGACGGTGGTGCCACCCCGGTTGATTTGGCTGAGCAGGGTCATGATGTCGTCGGAGGTCTCCGGGTCGAGGTTGCCGGTGGGCTCGTCGGCCAAGAGAAGCAGCGGGCGGTTGATAATGGCGCGGGCCACGGCGACCCGCTGCTGCTCGCCGCCCGAGAGCTCATTGGGCATGCGGTTGGCCTTGGCAGCCAAGCCGACCATCTCCAGAGCATTGGGAACAGCCTTGTCGATGTGCTTTTTATTCTTGCCAATCACCTCCAGTGCAAACGCAACGTTGTCGTGGACGTTGAGTTTGGGCAGCAACCGAAAGTCCTGGAAGACGTAACCGATGCGCTGGCGCAGTTGGTTGATCTGACGTCCCTTCAGCTTGTTCACGTGGAAGTCCGCGAAGTGGATATCACCGGAGGTGACGTTTTCCTCCCTGACCAACAACTCCAAGAAGGTGGACTTGCCGGAGCCCGAGGGTCCGATGAGGAAGGCGAATTGACCCTTTTCGATCGTGAGGCTGATGTTGTCCAGGGCAGGCCGCGTCGAGGTTTTGTAGACCTTGGTGACTGATTCGAAGGTGATCACGCCCCTCACTGTAGCCAACCGACTGTTACAGATGAAACAAAAGTGGCGGAAGTTGTCAAAGTAGCCTCACCTTCCCGCGTCCTATATGGTCAGGAAATTATGAGTCAATCGCCAACGACCACACAGCGGCCGCAACCGAACAAGGCTTCCGGGTTCCTCGGAATCGTCGAAAAGCTGGGCAACAAGCTCCCCGACCCTTTCTGGCTCTTTGTCATCCTCGCCGGTCTCGTCGCCCTCGCCAGCTGGATCGGCTCAGCAGCGGGCATGTCGGCCATAAAACCCGACACCGGCGAAACCGTCGAGGTGACCAACCTGCTCACCCCGGACGGCCTGCAACGCATGGTCTCTGAAGCGGTATCCAACTTCACCGAATTCCCGCCCCTGGGAGTGATCCTCACCGTCATGCTGGGCGTGGCCGTGGCCGAGCACTCCGGGCTCCTCTCCGCGCTGGTCCGCGCCATGGTGTCCAAGGTTGGTCCTCGCACGCTCACCTTCGCCCTCGCGCTGGCCGGCGTCACCGGATCCGTCGCCTCTGATGCCATTTACGTCATCCTCATCCCCCTTGGTGCCATGGCCTTCCACGCCGTGGGCCGCTCCCCCATCGTCGGTGCCATGGTCGCCTTCGCCGCCTCTTCCGCCGGCTTCAACGCCTCCCTCATCCTCAACATCACCGACCTCCTCCTCGCCGGCCTGTCCACCTCAGCTGCGCAGATCATCGACCCGGACTACGTCGTCTCTCCCCTGGCCAACATCTACTTCGTTATCTTCTCCGCCATTGTCTTGGCGCTCATCATCACCGCCGTCACCGAGCTGTTCGTCGACCGTAAAGCCCGCGAGCTCGTCGACCACGATCAGATCGACTACTCGGAGATCTCCTTCGGCGAGGGTGAAGAGGATAAGAACGACCTCTCGCTGAGCCCCACCGAATCCAAGGCCCTCGGCATCACCGGCATCGCCCTCGTCGGCTACCTCGCGGTCTACTTCGCGCTGCTCTTCATCCCGGGCTCACCGATGGTCACCGACGACGGAGCCATGAACAGCCCACTCATCCGCTCCGTGGCCATCCCGATTGCCCTGGCCTTCTTCTTCCTCGGGCTCGTCTACGGCGTTGCTGCCAAGACCATCGAGAACGCTGGCGACATCCCCTCCTTCATGGCTCGCGGCTTGAAGTCACTGCTCCCCATGCTCGTGCTTTTATTCGCCGTGGCGCAGTTCCTCGCCTGGTTCAGCTGGTCCAACCTCGGAGTATGGACGGCGATCAAGGGTTCGGAACTCCTGCAGACGTGGAACCTCCCGCCGCTGCTCATGTTCGGCGGTTTAGTCCTCATGGTGGCCCTGCTCAACCTGTTCATTACGTCCGGTTCGGCGCAGTGGGCGCTCATGGCCCCGGTCATCGTGCCGATGATGATGCTGGTTGGCGTGTCCCCCGAGGTCTCTCAGATGCTCTTCCGCATGGGCGATTCCCCCACGAACATCATCACGCCGATGAGCCCCTACTTCGCTCTAGCGCTGACGTTCCTCCAGCGCTATTACAAACCGGCTGGGGTGGGCACGCTCATGTCGCTGGCTCTGCCGTTTTCTATCGCCATGCTCGTCGGCTGGTTCCTCGCCTTCGCCGCGTGGTACACCCTCGGCATCCCGCTCGGGCCCGGCACCCCCATGGAGTACGTGCCCAGCTAGGCGTCCTGCTGCTCCGCCATCCGCCAACGGATGCCCGCTTCGAGGAAGCCGTCGATGTCGCCATCGAGCACCTTCGTGGGGTCGTTGACTTCAAAGTTGTTCCGCAGGTCCTTGACCATTTGGTAAGGGTGCAGCACGTAGGACCGCATCTGATTACCCCAAGAGGCATTGCCACCGGCACCCAAAGCGTCCATTTCGGCGCGCTCTTCCTGGCGCTTGCGCTCCAACAGCTTTGCCTGGAGCACGCGCATGGCGGAGGCTTTGTTCTGGATCTGTGACTTCTCGTTCTGGCAGGTCACCACGATTCCGGTGGGAATATGGGTGAGGCGCACCGCGGAGTCGGTCGTGTTCACGGACTGGCCACCAGGTCCGGAGGAGCGGTAAACATCGACGCGGATCTCCGAATCGGCGATCTCGATCGAGTCGGTTTGCTCGACCACGGGTAGAACCTCAACCTCGGCGAACGAGGTTTGGCGACGGCCCTGGTTATCAAACGGGCTAATGCGGACGAGACGGTGCGCACCCTGCTCGACAGAAAGCGTTCCGTACATATAGTCACCGTGCACCACGAACGTCGCGGACTTGATGCCCGCTTCCTCAGCATAGGAAATGTCGTACACGTCGACTTTGTGGCCGTTCTTCTCCGCCCATCGGGTGTACATGCGCATGAGCATTTCCGCCCAATCCGCGGCATCAACGCCACCAGCGCCGGAGCGGATGTTGATCACGGCTTCGCGCTGGTCATACTCCCCCGACAGCATCGTCGTCACCTCAAGGGCTTCGACCTGGGCGCGCAGCTCCTCAAGCTCCTCATCGACCGAGCCGTCATCCTCGCCCTCTTCCTCGGCGAGTTCGTACATGATTGGCAGATCATCGAGGCGCTGGCGCAGCTCGGTGAGCTTGCGCAGCTTGCCCTGGACGGAGGAAAGCTCCGAGGTCACCGTCTGAGCGTGCTCTGGATCGTCCCACAACGACGGGTCAGCTGCTTGCTGCTCCAATTCCCTCACCCGGGCGGACATCTCCTCCGGGTCCATCACCTTTTCGATGGTGGAGAGGGTGGAATCAATGTCGTCCAACGCAGCAGATATTTCCGGTCGCATAACCCGTTAGTCTACGTTGCGCAGTTGGCGGGGCAATCGTGCGATCAGCGCTACCAAAAACAGGCCCGCGGCAGTTCCGGCATTGAGCATGAACAGTCCCATGGCGGCTTGCCCCGTTTCGTCCGGCAGGACCGCCGTGATGAAGAACCCGATGCCGAGGCCGAAGGAGGTTGCCCACGCCCCCACCAGCGCTTTGCCCGATACCTTGAGGGTCAACCACACCACCAGGGTGATGGAAGCAATCGCGCAGGCGACGATCTGCAGCGGGTGGTATTCACCTCCATTGAGCATCGTCCACATCGTGGCGAACCAGATGATCACTCCGCCTGCGATGCCGAGGCCGCGGGCTTTCCACGCGCGCCTGGCGTTTCCGGCGAAGGCCATGCCGACGATCTGCGGAACACCGAAGAGCACCACTATGGTCAACAAGCCAATGATGTTCATTAACATTCACCCACTCTACCCGGACAGTCTGGGCCTCAAGAGGCACAATGGACCCCATGACTCAACCAGCTACCACGCTTGAAGACATGATCGCCGCCATCACCAAGACCTTTGCCGTCGCCCACGAGACGGATTCCGATGAAGCCCTGGCGCAGGCCCTGGTCTACAACGCCGGCCGGTTGGCCTGGCGGATGCGGGAGCAAGGGGTGGAAAGCGAGCAGAAAACCTCCGTCTCGGACGTGGTCACAGCAGCGGACCGGGCGGCGGAGGATTTCGTCGCGGGAGTGCTGGAGATCCTGCGCCCCGAGGATGGTGTGCTCGGCGAGGAGGGAGCGGCCCGGGAGTCCGCATCAGGGCGGACCTGGGTGGTTGACCCCGTGGACGGTACCTATAACTTCACCTCAGGCTCGGACTACTGGTGCTCCGCCCTCGCGCTCGTCGAAGGTGACCCCTCGCAGCCGGAGGCTCTCCTTTTCGGGGCGGTTCACCGCCCCGCGATGGGCTACACCTGGTTCGGCGGCCCGGGGATTGCGACGACCCGGGATGGGGCGGGCGTCGATAAGCTCAACGCCCAGCCCGCCGCACAGCTGAGCCTGGCCACCTACCTGCACCCCACCTTCTTGGCGCAGGAAGCGGTCCGCGCGGCGTGGGTGAGCGTGGCCACCGAGTTCGCCACCTTGCGCATGTTCGGGGCGGGGTCCGTCGACCTCGCATCGGTGGCCGATGGTTCGCTCGGGGTATGGATCCAACATTCCGTCGCCGATTGGGATTGGCTGCCCGGCAAGGCCCTCGTGGAGGGCGCCGGCGGCATCGGCATCAAGGTCGAGGCCGGTGGAGTCACGTGGTGCGTGGCGGGAAACACGCTGGCAGTGGAGCAGGCTACGGCGGCGCTGGCTAGGATGTCAGCATGAGCAGTTACGCCGATGACCTCGCTTTAGCCCTCGAACTCGCGGATCTCGCCGATGCCTTGACCCTCGATCGCTTCGAGGCCACCGACCTCCGCGTCGACTCCAAGCCCGATCTCACTCCGGTCTCCGATGCCGACCTCGCCTGCGAGGAACTCCTGCGCACCAAGTTGGCTGCTTCCAGGCCCTCCGATGCGATCCTCGGCGAGGAATTCGGCGGCGACGTCACCTTCGAGGGCCGCCAGTGGATCATCGATCCCATCGACGGCACAAAGAACTTCGTCCGCGGCGTGCCCGTGTGGGCCACGCTCATTGCCTTGCTTGTCGACGGCCGCCCCGTCGTCGGCGTCATCTCCGCCCCGGCGCTCACGCGCCGCTGGTACGCCGCCGAAGAATCCGGCGCGTGGCGCACGTTCAACGGTGGCTCCCCCAAGAAACTGTCCGTCTCCGGCGTCACCCAGCTTTCCGACGCCTCCGTGTCGTTTTCCTCCCTCGCCGGCTGGGACGAACGCGGCTTAAGGGACAACTTTTACTCGCTGTCGGAGAAGACGTGGCGGCTGCGCGGCTTCGGCGACTTCTTCTCCTACTGCCTCGTAGCCGAGGGCGCCGTCGATATTGCTGCCGAGCCCGAAGTGTCCCTCTGGGACTTGGCCCCCCTGGCCATCTTGGTCACCGAGGCCGGCGGCCGATTTACGTCACTAACTGGCGAGGACGGCCCCCACGGCGGCGACGCCGTGGCAACCAATGGGCTGCTGCACGGCGCCGTCCTATCTACCTTGCGCTAATTACTCCGCGAGCTGGAACCCAGCTCCCACGCCCCCACGGGCGTCGAGATCCTGCACGACGGTGTCCATCGAGGTGGACACCGTCGGCATGAACAGCGGGCCCTGCAACGGGGTGCGGCAAGCCAGCTCCGGGAAGGGCAACGACCCGCCCGAAATCATGCCAACCATCCGATCGCCCGCCATGACCGGCCCACCGGAATCACCCATCATCGCGCACACCTGAGAGATCTGGGTGTACGAATCGGCGCTCCACACATTGCCACAGGTGTTGCCCGTGGCCACGCCCTGCTTGCACAGCAACTGACCCGGAGAAACCGGCCCGCCGACCGAATTCACCGTGACACCGTTGTAGCTGCGGGTGATCTCCGCATTGGATCCGAGCTCAATGACGGAATAGTCATGCAGGTAGTTCGACGCCACGACGGTGCCCGTCGGCCCCACCTGCCAGGAGTCCGCAGAAAAGACCTTGTCCCCCGCCTTGCCGCAGTGCCCCGCGGTCAGTCCGACCTTTCGACCTTCCGAGTCCGTACCCACGACACCGAGAGTGCACATCATGTTCCCGCCGATGTACACCGGCGTTCCCGGGCCATACAGCGAGGCATCCTGATTCTGAACCACCATGGACTCCTCCGGAATGCGGGGAGCATCAAACCACGAGCCGGGCACTCGATGAAGAATGAACTCAGAGTTCGGCTTACCAGCCATGGCCTTGGACACCGGGTCCATCTGCCAGCGGTAATTCGGATCGAGGGGAACGAATTCCTCCGACACGAAACGCTCGCGGATCTCCGGGGTCACCTCCACCGGCTCTGCAAAAGGCTCTGCCGGGTTCCACGCCAGGAACTCCTGCGGGACAACATCGGCGATGGACTTATCAACGGCATCCGTGATCGACTTATCCACCGGAGCCGTCGGTATTCCCACCGACGCCAAGTCAGCTCGCACGCGATCCACAAACTGTGCCGAATCAACTCCCTGCGCGTTCGCCAACGTCGGAGCAGCCGCGAGTAACGCCCCCATCATCACTGTGGACATCAAAACACTTCGAACGCGGGACAGCCGTCGCATTGTGGGGGATTCTCTTCTCTTGTCGTACCCGGAAACTTTCTGCCGTCATCATGCCACGCCCACCCCCTCCCCGACGTCCGAAATCCCAACCGTGTCCAAATGGTTATCCGTCTCCCAGGATGCATCCGGGGAATAGGCTCGAAGGAGTCAACGCTTTAGACATGACAGTGGAAGGACCTCACCCATGAGCACCGCTTGTCCCTTCGATGGACTAGCCGAGGACTATGACCGCGAACGCCCCCGCTACCCCCGTTTCGCTTTCGAGTGGATTTCCTCCGAGTGTGACCTCGGCTCCGCCGCTACCGTCGTCGACGTCGGTGCCGGAACCGGAATAGTCCTTGAAGGACTCCTCCCCCTCCTGCCCGCCGACTGCCGAGTCGTCGGCATCGACTACTCCCACGACATGATTCAGGTGGGCACCAGGAAGTTCCCCAATCTCGAGTGGATCCAAGGCGAAGCCGAGGCGCTGCTATCGACTCTTAGCCCCGTGGACCTCATCACCGCCGGGCAGTCTTATCAGTGGTTGGACCGGGAACGCTTCCTCACGGAGGCATACGCGGCGCTGAGCACGCACGGCGGCTTGGCCATCATGCAAAACAACCGCGACTACCACTCCGGCGGCTTCGCGGATGCCTACGAGACCCTCCTCGAGACCTGGTCACCCGGGTACCAGCGCGACTACCGGAAGATCGACATTCAGGCCGAGTTGCTCACGACCTTCCCCACGGCGAACCTCAAGCAATTCCACTGGAGCCAAAAGAAGACGCCAGAGCAATTCATGGGAATGAGCGCCTCCTCCACCCAATCACAAGCAGCCCTGCACACCCACGGAGCTGAGTACACCGCTGCCCTCGAAGCACCAACGGCAGAATGGAGCGATGCCGACGGCCAGCTGACAATCCCCTATGTCACCGAGGTCTACCTCGGACAGAAGTGAGGACGTGGCCCTCACGAGGGGGCCCAAAATCCGCACTTCCTAACAACTCTGGGGTCAATCCCCCTTCCTAACCCGCCAAGTTGTTAGGAAGTGCGGGTTTCGCCGACTCAGCGGGTGCTGAAGTGAAGTGCCCTATGTCTTGTTCCGATCTACTTCCTCAAGTAGAGGTCGGATGACGCAACAGAAGTACAGCTCACCGGCTACGAAAATCAGGTTGCTACCGACAACCACCACTCCATGGGGACGCAGCAAGGATGGGTCGGCCCCTGGACCCAAAAGTGCGATATGACTTCACCCATTAATCGAGTGCCCGGATCCCGCCACTCGATTAATGGGTGAACTCGAATTGCCCTTTTGGTGCCCCTTGCGACATCGCCCGGGGCCGACAACGCAGAAACCCTCTCAACCGAAGTTGAGAGGGTTTCTGGTGAATTGGTAGCGGGGGCAGGATTCGAACCTACGACCTCTGGGTTATGAGCCCAGCGAGCTACCGAGCTGCTCCACCCCGCGTCGGGTGATATTCAATTTCACCTCGCCGTGACTTCTCTGTTTTAACAGGCTGTCTCGGCGACAAGATGAAACTATACCCAGACGCAGGGGGGAACCCAAATCGCAAGGTCACTGGCGATTATTGGCCGCCGGTGAGGGACTGGTAGTTCTTCACTGCTTCGTCCAACTTATCTAGAGCTCGACCGTATTCCTCGTGAGATCCGGTGCGGGCCTTTTCGACGTCGCTCAGGGCCTGGTTGATCCTGGCGATTGCTTCACCCTCGGCACCCGTTCCGCTGGCTGGCGGGGTCGGAGTCGTCGTTGGCGTGCTGTCAGGCGTGGAGCCCTCCTCCGTGGTCGGTGGGGTCGGAGTGCTGCCGGAGTCACCGCCGTCGACAACTTCAATGTCCTGAGCGGCACTCGGATCGATGCCCACCTGAGACAGTGCCTCGGCGATGGTCGGCGCGTATCCTACGCGGCCCTTGTAGGAGACGAGCATGCGCAGGAGCTTCGGGAAGGCGGACTCTTGATCCTTACGCTGCGAGTAGATCGGCTCCGCGTAGAGGATCTCGCCGCCACCCACCGGCAAGGTCAGCAGGTTACCGAAGTGCAGGTCGTTGGTGTCCTGCCACAGGGCGCGGTCACGTGCGACCTGGTCGGAGGATTCCAGGGCATCCTGGGCCTGCTTGGGGCCCTGCTTCTGAGTGTTGGTCGGCAGCACGCGGACGGTGATGCGACCGTAGGTCTCCGGATCGGAGCTCACAGCCATGTGCGCGGCCAGGAACTGGCGGTTAAGGCCACGGAAGGGCGTGATGAGCTGGAAGCTGGACTTTTGGGTGTCCGGATCAGCAGCGACGACGTAGTACGGCGGCTGGTTAAGAGCCCGGCTGTTTTCGGCAGCGGTCGGGTCTTCCGGTACGGACCAGAAGGCGTCGTTGGTGAAGAAGACTCCGGGATCGTCGACGTGGTAGCGGGCGAGTAGTTCTCGCTGCACCTTGAACAGGTCCTCCGGGTAGCGCAGGTGCTCACGGAGCTCCGGGGTGATCTCACTTTCGGGCTTGACGGTGTCCGGGAAGATCCCCTGCCAGGCCTTGAGGACGGGGTCTTCGGTGTCGAACTCGTAGAGCTCGACGGTGCCGTCATAGGCATCGACCGTCGCCTTGACGGAGTTGCGGATGTAGCCAACGTTGTCAGAGATCAAACGCTGGTTGGTGCCCTGCGGGTTGAGCGCGTCGGTGGTGGTCTCCGTCAGGGAGGTCTGCTGAGAGTACGGCAGGCCGCTGAGCGTGGTGTAGCCGTCGACGATCCACTTCACGCGGCCATCAATCACCGCGGGGTAGGTCTTGGAATCGGTGGTCAGCCACGGGGCGACCTTTTCCACACGAGAGCGCGGGTCGCGCTCGAAGATCACCTTCGAGTCGCCGCTGACTCGGTCCGAGAGGAGGAAGTTCATCTCCTGGTAGCGCAGCGCGAAGGCGGTGCGATTGAACAGGTTGCCGATACCGACGCCGCCGGAACCGTCGTAGGTGAAGGTGCTGGTGTCGGTGTCGTACTCCACGGCCCCTTGACCGCTGTCGCCAACGATGGCGTAGTCGGCGTTGCCGGTGCCGGAAGCAATGACGGGACCGAAGTAGATGCGCGGCTGGTCAACCTTGATGCCCAGCTCCTCGGCGCTTTCCGCTTCTTCGCGGGCGGCGTTGGTCTGGAGGTCGGAGACGGTGAACACAGGGAAGCCACCACGGGTGGAGCCGGCGTCACGGGCGGCCTCGTCGACAGTGTTGGCCTGCGCGGCGATAAAGCCGTTGCCGTGGGTGTAGACGGTGTGGCGGTTGATCCAGTCCTGCTGGTTTTCGCGCAGCGAGTTCGGGTTGAGCTCGCGGGCAGCGACGACGAAGTCACGCATTTCACCGTCGACCTCGTAGCGGTCCACCGAGAGGTGATCCGGGAAGCCGTAGAAGTTACGCAGCTGCTCCATCTGGGTGAACGTCGGCGACAGGATCTCCGGATCGAGGAGTCGAATGTTTGAGATCGTGGCCACGTCAGCAGCGACAGCTTCGTCGCTGACCTCGGTGGATCCCCAGTTCTCCAGGTAGGTCACGTCGTCATCGGTGAGGCCGTAGGCCTGGCGGGTCGCCTCGATGTTGCGGGAGATGTACTCCGCTTCCTTGGCGGCACGGTTCGGCAGAACGGAGAAGCGCTCCATCAGCTGCGGCCATGCGAAGCCGATGGCGAAGGAGGACAGGAGCATGAGCACGACGGCAAGAGCCGGGATGCGCAGATCCTTGAGCACGATGGCGGAGAAGAATGCGAGCGCGACGAACACCGCGATGATCATGAGGATGATCTTGGCGGGCAGGACGGCGTGAATGTCCGTGTAGCCTGCGCCAGTGAAGGTGTCCTGGCGGAGGAAGAGGAGGTCGTAACGGTCGAGCCAGTAGGAAACGACCTGCAGCAGCATCCAGATGCCCGCGGTGACGGACAGTTGCACAAGGGCGGGGCGGGCCACATTGCCCTTGACACCCATGGCCTGGTTGCCGATCTTGATGCTTCCCAACAGGTAGTGCCCGATGAGGGCGACGAGGAAGGCAACGACAACAAGCATGGATAGCGTTTCCACGATGAGGCGAAGCGCCGGCAGCGAGAAGGCGTAGAAGCCAAGATCGAGTCCGAACTGCGGATCGTCGACGCCAAATGACTCACCGTTGAGGAACATCATCACTGTGCGCCAGGAACCTTGGCCGATGAATCCGGCCAACAGAGCGACGACGACCGGGATGCCGATTAGCAGCGCACGAACCGACTTGTCCAGGGCGCGCCGGTATTGGTGGACCGGTGAGTTGAGGTCCATGTGCTCGAGACTGTCCGGACGATTACGCCAGGTGAAGTAGCCTGTCAGCCAAGTGATAAAGCCGGCGATGAGGGCGAACACGAAGAAGAGGATGATGCGCACCACGATGACCTTGGTGAACACCCCTCGGAAATCGACTTCGCCGAACCAAAGCCAGTCGGTATAGAAGCCGACTGCCATCGGAGCCAGGACGAACAAGAGACCAACGATGCCGATGGTCCACGTCAACGCCTTTGGCGGTCGGCTCAGGGACGGGGAGGGTTGTGAAAGGCCGGTGGCCAAGTCCTTACTCCTAAATTGTTAATAAAACCTGCAGGTGTACTGTCCTAGCCTAGAGAAATTCCCCCCTTCGTGACTAAAAGGATGAACGATGAGTGCACCCGATTCCGCCACTCCGGCCCTCAATGCGGCAATGCTTGAGGCCGTCGATTTCGTGCATGCCGAAGGGTGGGATGCCCCGCCAACGCTGTTCGCGCTGGTCCCAACCGAGCTCTTAGCCGATCAGCTGGCAGACCCGGACGAGGCCTCTCCGCTGACCCTGGTGGTCCAGGACTTGCCCTCACATATCCTCCCCGGCTCCGACGAATTGGGCGACTACCTCTCGCGGTTGGCCTGGCCAGTGGAGGTGGAGGGGGTTATCTTGGCCCAGGAGATCTCGTTCCGCGATACTGCGGACGCCGACGAGGCAGCCGACGCCGCTCCCCGCCCCGCCCGGCTTTACTCCGGGGTGCTGCGGGCTGAAGGCGTGGAGCTGACACTGCTCCAAATGCGCCCCACTGAAGAGGAACTCGCCGAGGGGGATCCCTTCGCGGAAGACCGAATAAATTTGCGTGGTGGCCCAGGTGTGGCACCGGGTGTACTCATGGCCCTGCGATATGGCTTGGAACAGGACATGGAAGAGGTCGACTAGACTGGCCGGGACGTCTCTCGATCAGCCCTGAGGAGTATCCCCGTCGTGCGCCACTTCCCCACTGCCCGCCTTTCTGTTCTCGCCGCTTGCGTTGCGTTGAGTGCGGGGTTAGTCGCGTGTGGCAATAACAATGAAGAGGGCGATCCCACGCCCGCTCCCTCGGAGACGGCCTCGGCGACAACGTCGCAGTCGCAGCAGTCCGCTGAGACGACGACCACCTCGGCAGAGGTAGAGGATACGACGGCGTCGGCAAGCACGACGGCGAGTTCTTCGAAGAAGAACGGGCTGCCCAAGGACGTGGCGGAAGCCCAGAAACTCTTTGGCTCGCTGGCGCCGGCCTCACTGTTTGAGCATTTTGACTCGTGTAATCCGAGCGGGATCAATGACGCCTACGAGTGCTCGGGCACGGAGGTCGGCCAGTTTCAATTCTTTGATTCGCAGTCGAAGGCGGCGTCGACGACACAGCTGCTGACCGAACTGCGGAGCTCGCGGGTGGTGGAGGATACCGGCACTCGGGTCGTGGGTTGGTCGACGTTGGGAACGACGGCGGTGATCACGGTAGTGGACAATGATAAGGGCCTGGTCATGCAGCAGATGGTGTCTTCTGACCGGGAGGACCCGGAGAAGAAGATCTACGAGCTGGGTCTGGCGGAGCGCACCTCCTCAGCTCCGAAGGAACCGACGGAACCGACCGAAGACGCTTCCTAGGAGCAGGTAGCGACGTCGCGGCCGGCGGCGAAATCGGTCATCGCGGTGATGGCCTCGTCGAGGGTGGATACCTTGGCAATCACCATGTCACCGTGGTCGCGGCTCGTCGCTTCTGAGCAGTTCGCAGCGGGGGCCAAGAACAATTCGGCACCGTCCTCCTGGGCGGCTCGCACCTTGTGCACGATGCCGCCAATCGGCCCGACCGTACCGTCTTCGGAGATGGTGCCGGTACCGGCGACGTTGCGGCCGCCGTTGAGCTCACCGGGCGAGAGTTTGTCAATCACCGCCAGGGAGAAAATCATCCCGGCGCTGGGACCGCCGACGTCTTGCAGGTTGTAGGAGACATCGATGCCGTCGGTGGGTTCGGAGTTCATGAGGATGCCGAGCATTGGCACGGACGGGTCCTGGGGGGTTTCCCCCAGCGTCACCGTGACCGCCTCCGGCTGTCCATCGCGCAACAACTCTAGGTCTACCGAGTCGCCGGGTTTCTTCGCGCGCACCTTATCCTGCACCTGGCCGGGCTGATCAACGGTCTGGCCGTCTACGCCGGTAATGATATCCCCGCTGTCGAGCACTCCCACGGCCGCGGAATTTTCCACCGTGTCCGCCACGACGACCTGCACTGGTCGGCCCAAGTGATTCATGGCGGCTACCGTCGCGGAGGCCTCCGAGGAGCTAAACGCCTGCTTATTCGACTGCTCTACTTCTTCCTGGGTGAGGTCGGGCGGGAAGATCTGCTCAATGGGCACGAGGGTGTCATCGGTGGTCAGCCACCGGCCCATCGCCTGCGCCAGGGTCATGTTGGTGCGCACCGAGACGGTGGTCATCTGCAGTTGACCCGAGGTTGGGTCGACGGGTTCGCCGGAGCCATCGATCTCGACGACGGGGACGCCGTCGACGTCGCCAAGCGTGTCGAAGATGGGTCCCGGACCTTCCGCCGCATAGGGCACGGTCAGGGAGATCTGGGTGCCCGGAACGTGGTCCAGAGAGACCAGTGCGAGGAGGGCGAGCACCGGAATGGATCCCCAGGCGAGGGTGTGGAGGCGGCGGCGAGGACGGTTCACGGAGAGCCAGGGTACCTGTGTTCGCTGTCAGCGTTTCTACTACCATGGCCGTTTTCCGGTGGGCGCCGGTAGATTGGGGACATGAATACAGGCGGATTTGGCTTTAACTTTGGTAATTCTGACGATGAGGACGATGAGAAGCGGCGCCGCGAGCAGAATCCTTTTGAGGCGTTTGGCTTCGGCTCCCCCGGTGATGCCGGCGGGCAGGGCTCCGGCGGTCTAGGCGACATGCTTAACCAGTTCGGACAGATGCTCTCGGGCATGGGTTCCACGATGAACTCCCCCGAAAATTCTGAGGCAGTGAACTACAAGCTCGCTGAGCGCATTGCCAACCAGCAGATTGGCGCGCAGAAGCCGGTGCGCGAGCAGGATGCCAACGCGGTGCAGGAGGCTGTTCGCCTCGCTGACCTGTGGCTGGATAATTCCACCGACTTGCCAGCTTCGGGCGGTCGAGTCCTCGCGTGGAATGCGGAGGATTGGCTCACCCAGACCCTGCCGATGTGGAAGCGCCTGGTCACCCCCGTCGCCGAGCATATGAACGAAGCGCAGATTGAGTCCCTGCCGGAGCAGGCCCGCGAGATGGCCGGCCCCATGCTGCAGGTGATGAATTCCCTCTCCGGCATGAACTTCGGTATGCAGTTGGGAAATGCCCTCGGTGACTTGGCGTCCCAGGCGCTCACCGGCTCTGACTTCGGCCTGCCCGTCGCCCCGACGGACGTTACGGCGCTGCTGCCCGCGAACATTTCCTCCGCGGCCAAGGACCTGGATATTAAGCCTCAAGAGGTCATCGTCTACGTCGCGGCTCGGGAATCGGCCCGCCAGCGCCTGTACCGCCACGTGCCGTGGTTGGTCGAGCGCATCGTCGCCTCCGTCGAGGAATACGCGGCGGGGCTGGTGATTGACACTTCTCACATTGAGGAGGCGACCCGCGAGCTCAACATCGAGACCGGCGATCCGGCTGCCCTCCACGACGCCATGCAGCGCCTGCAGGGCAAGGACTTGTCTCCCCGCATCTCTTCCCGCAATGCTGCGGCGGCCTCCCGCCTGGAGACGCTTTTGGCACTGGTCGAGGGCTGGGTGGAGTACGTTGTCACCGATGCCTTGGCGGAGAGGATGCCTGCGACGGTGCCGATGACGGAAGCGTGGCGACGCCGCCGTGCGTCCGGCGGATCGGCGGAGCAGGCCTTCGCCAAGATCGTCGGCATCGAGCTCAATGCCCCGAAGATCACCGAAGCCGTGGAGCTGTGGCGCCGCGTTGACGTTGCCGTGGGCCAGGAACGTCGCGACAAGATTTGGGAGCATCCGGACTTCATGCCCCTGGCCGAGCACCTGGACAACTCCGCCGAGTTCATCGATGGCCTGCTCGATGAGGGCGGCGATGATGGCTTTGATGAAGAGTTTGCCAAACTGGAGGAAATGCTCCGCGGGGAAGTTGAGAAGGACGATCCCCAAGATCCTCAGGACCCCGACGGCAAGGACTCTTAAGCGGTCCCCGTCAACCGCTGGTACGCCTCAAGGTAGCCCTTGGCCCGCTCGGCCTTGGGCACTTTGTCTGCCCACACCCAAAACTCTGGCCCGTGGCCGGGGATGAAGGTGTGGGTTAATTCATGGACGATGACCGCATCCACCACGTAGCTGGGAACGTCCTTGAGCCGATCGCTGATGCGGATGTCCCCGGTAGAAGGGGTGCACGATCCCCAACGCCGTTGCTGGTTGGCCACCCAGCGGATCGATCCGACTGTCGCCCGACCCTCCAGCACGGAATTGTTGAGCGCCTCAGCCCGTGCCTGCAGGTCCTCATCTGAGGTGTGCGAGCTCGTGGTCTTGTGCCGCAGCCGGTCCACGATGCTAGCCACGGCCTTCTTTTCTTCCGCCGCGCTCATGCGGGCGGGGATTCGCACGATAATCTTCTGCCCCACCTGACGTGCCTGGACCGTGCGGGTGCGGCGGGCGGAGCGAATAACTTCGATCTCGGCGAACTCGGCGGACGCAGCGAACTCAGTGGGCATGACAGCGCATTGTATCTGTGGTCGAATGTGTGCGAGGGGGAAGGGTGATGCGGCATGTCCGAGCTGCGAGTGCGGCTGGCACCGGGGGCGCATGTGTTCCTGCGGGGGCAGAGGGCGGTTCAGTTTGGTCTTGATGCCACGCGCTCCGGGGTGGTGGAACTCGCCCAGGCGCCGCTGGTGGTGTCGGAATTGTTAAAGACTCGCAAACCGCACACGGTGGCCCAGGTGGTTCATCACTTGAGCACGCTGGGCTTATCGCTGGCCGCCGCCCGCAGCCTCGTCGATGATCTGTTGGCCTTCGAGATCCTCGTCCCGGTGCGGGCGGAATCTGTTGTCCTCTTAGGGCGCGGGGCGTTGGCGGTAACCACCTCCTCGCTACTCGAAGAGTCCGGGGTGCGGGTGCGCACGCCCGTGAGGGGCGAGTCGGAACTTTCTTACCTGGCAAAGACCGACGTCAGCGGTCCTGTCCTCGTGGTGGATCGCTTGGCGCATGCCCGGGTGATGGCGCCCGCCTTAGCGCGCTGTGCGCGCACGTGGGTGAGTGGGGCGATCGTCGATAAGCGGGGGGTGGTAGGTCCCGTGCGGGTAACAAGCCGCGGGGCGTGTCCGCTCTGCGTCGATCTGCACCGGACGGACCAGGATGAGTTTTGGCACCGCGTGGTCACGCAACTGCCGGGTGGGCCGGTGGCTCCGGACCCCGTGGTGGTGGCGGCGACGGCGGTGCGGTTGGCGGTGGTCACGCTCGATATGCTGCGCGGGCAGGCCCCGCCACCTGGCCAGACCTTCACTATTGATCCTTATGGGATGGACGAGGAGGCCGTGTGGGGCACCCACCCCCGCTGCCCGGTCTGTTTCTAGCGGAAGGAATCGAGCAGGGCGAGCAGGTCCGCGCCGAAGCGCTCGGCTTTGACGGGGCCGATGCCGGGGACCTCGAGCAGTTCGGGTTCGTCCTGCGGTGCTGCTTCGGCGACCGCCATGAGGGTGGCATCGGAGAAAATCAGGTAGGCGGGGACGTTGTTCTCGCGGGCGACTTCGGAGCGCCAGGCGCGCAGCGTCTCAAAGACGGCTTCGTCCGCGCCTGAGGGGCAGCCTTCGTGTCGGCCCAGCACCTTCTCCGCGGGTGTTGCCAGGGGCTGTCCGCACACCCGGCAGCGCTTGGGGCGAACGGTGCGCGCGGGGACCTTCTCGATCTCTAGCTCCGGCACGATTCCGTCAAGGAAGCGGGTGCGGCTGCGGGATTTGCGGCCGCCTTCTTGCCGCGCCAGCGCCCAGGACAGGTGCAAATGCTCCCGCGCGCGGGTAATGCCGACGTAGAACAGGCGACGTTCCTCCTCGACCTGGTGCTCGCCGGCCTTGATGGCGTGGCTAATGGGCAGCGTGTTTTCGACGAGTCCGACGAGGAATACGGCGTCCCATTCCAAGCCCTTCGCCGCGTGCAAGCTGGCCAGGGTGACGCCCTCGACGGTCGGCGGGTGCTTGGCCTCCGCGCGCTGGCGTAACGCCCCGAGCACCCCGGTGAGGTCGAGGTCCGGGGTCGCTCGGACGATCTCCTCGATGAGGTCGACGAGCGCGTGCAGCGACTGCCAGCGCTCCCGGGCCTGCGCACCTTCCGGTTCCGTCGGCGTGAGCCCCAGGGGTGCCAGTGCCGCGCGGGAGACGGCGACGGGATCGTCGGGGAGATCGGTGCGTTGGGTAGCGCGGACGAGCTCGCTGATGGCCTGGCGAACCTCGTTCCGGTTGAAAAAACCTTCGCCGCCGCGGACTTGGTAGACAATGCCGGCGTCGGCGAGCGCCTGCTCAAACGCCTGCGATTGGGCGTTGATGCGGTAGAGAACGGCGATTTCGCTGGCGGGCACGCCCTGGTTGAGCAGGCTGAGGATCTGCCCGGCGACCTCGCGGGCCTCGGTCGGTTCGTCGTCGTAGGCGTTGAAGGTGGGCTGCGGCCCCGGGGCCCGCATGCCGACCAATTCCAGGCGCGTGCCAGCCACCCGTCCGGTCGCCTTCGAAATGACAGTGTTAGCCATTCCCGTCACCTGCGGAGTGGAGCGGTAGTCCCGCTGCAGCTTGACGACGGTCGCGTTGTCATAGGTCCGCGAGAAGTCCAACAGGTAGTTGGGCGTCGCGCCGGTGAAGGAATAGATGGTCTGGTTGGCGTCCCCGACGACGGTGAGGTCATCGCGCTCCCCCAACCAGGCCTGGAGCACCCGTTGTTGCAAGGGTGTGACGTCCTGGTACTCGTCGACGACGAAGGTGCGATACTGCTCACGGAATTCCTCGGCCACGCCGGGGGCGTTTTCCAAGGCGGCGGCGACGTGGAGGAGCAGGTCATCGAAGTCGAGGAGGATGCCGTCTTCGGTTAACTTGGATGCCTCGTAGCGCCGGTAGACCTCGGCAACTTTCTCCGCCGGGACGGGCGGGGTGCGATCGGAGTTAGCCGTGGATTCGACGTACTGGTCCGCACTGATGAGGGTGGCTTTCGCCCACTCGATCTCGCTGAGGAGGTCGCGGACGTTCTCCTTCGAGGATTCCACGCCGACGGAGCGCGCGGCCCGGCCCACCAGGGGAAACTTGTTATCCAGTAGCTTCCAGGGCAGGGAGCCGGCGACTTGCGGCCAGAAGTAGGACAATTGTCGGCGGGCGGCGGCGTGGAAGGTGCGCGCCTGGACCCCGCCGATACCCATGAGGCCAAGGCGATGACGCATCTCCCCGGCCGCCCGGGAAGTAAACGTCACCGCTAGCACGCGGTTGGGGCTGACAAATCCCTGGTCGATGAGGTGTGCAATGCGGTAGGTAATAGTACGGGTTTTTCCGGTCCCGGCACCAGCGAGGATGCACACGGGGCCGCGGGGGGCGGTGGCGGCGACCCGTTGGTCATCATCAAGTTCGTGCAGGTCGATCATGAGTCCCTCCAATCGCTAATCATCGCGTGCGCAATGGAACCCGGTGGGGCCAGGGGCAGATCAGCGAGTTCCTCGCGGCTGACCCAGCGCGTTTCGATGATCTCACCATCGGTCCCACCGACCGCCTCCCGATCGGAGGTGATCGCCGTGAACCCCACCATGAGCGAACCACTGATCGCCCAGGGCTGGCTCCCCCAGTAAGTCACGTCCGTAACTCGGCGACCCACCTCCTCCCACACCTCACGGGCGAAGGCCTCCTCCAGGTTTTCCCCGGCGTCGACGTATCCGGCGATGAGGGAGAAGTAGCTACCCCGCGCGGCGTTGCGGCCCAGTAGAATCCGCTCTGCGCCCGCCAGGTGCACGAGGCCAATCACCGCCGGGTTTACTCGGGGAAACAGTGGCCGCCCGGAGGCACCAGCGGCGCGGATGCCCTCGTCATCGAAAGTCAGCGGACTGCCGTCGACGGGATCGAAAGAGTAGCCGTCACGGTGGCGCAACAACGCAATGGCCCGCGATACCTCCCGATCATGGCCGAAGAAGCGGGCGTCGCGGACGCGCTCGCCGTAGGCGGAGACGTCCGCGACGCGGACGGCCCACCGCCCACCGCCGAGGTGGACGGCCGGACCTGCGGGTGAGGGGGGCGTCGATAAGCGAACCGCACGGTCGGCGGCATCGACCGGGACGTGCCCGGTCGGGTCGACGGGAAGGTAGTCCCTCACGGACGCTTCACGTCCTCCCCAGTCACGCGACGAATGTAGAGCAGGCGATCGCCCGGCTCCACGGTCTCAGCCTCGGGGGAATCGATACGGTAAAGCTCGCCAGAGCGAACCAGGCCGAGCACGATGTCCGCAAGGTGGCGGGGGTTCGCGCCGACCTCGTCCTCGCCGACGGGGCGCTCCGCCACGGAGAAGCCTTCGTCGGGGCTGAGCAGGTCTTCCATCATCTCCACCACGGTCGGCGTCACGGTGGCCAAGCCAAGGAGGCGGCCGGCGGTCTCCGAGGAAATGACCACCGAGTCCGCGCCCGATTGCTCGAGGAGGTGTTGGTTCTCGGATTCGCGCACGCTGGCGACGATCATTGCCGAGGGGGCGATCTCGCGGACTGACAGGGTGACCAGCACGGCAGTGTCGTCGGAGTTAGGAGCCACGACGACGGCCCGGGCGCGAGTGACCCCGGCGATCTTGAGCACTTCCGCCTTGGTTCCATTGCCCGACACGGTGACCAAACCCTGGTGCTCGGCGCGCGCCAACGAGGCCTTGTCCGTATCAATGACCACGATCTGGCTGGCCGGAACGCCGTCGGCCAGGAGCGCGGACACGGCGGAGCGGCCTTTCGTGCCGTAGCCAATGACGATGGTGTGGTTACGCACGGTTCTCCTCCAACGTTGGATCTGCAGGGTCTTGCGGGAATTCTCCGTCAGCACCGATAGGGTCGTGCCGACCAGGAGGATAACGAAGGCAATGCGGATCGGGGTAATGATGATGATGTTGATCAAACGCGCCGACTGCGTCACCGGCGTGATGTCGCCGTAGCCCGTCGTCGACAGCGAGACAGCCGAATAGTAAAAGGCATCGATGAATGTCAGGCTCTCCGAGTATCCTCCGCGATCGACGTAGACAATACCGGCCACCAAAAACAGCAGCGCGAAGGCGTAGAGAATGCGCCGCCCGATGAGCAGCCAGGGGCTGGCCGCGACCTCGCCGGGGATGTTGATGATTCCCAGCAAAGTATGGTCGGGCATCTTGCTCAGCTCAGCGTCACCGCTGAACCTGTCCCGAATCCGATCTCGCATGCCTACTCCTTGCTTGAATCTGCATCTACCGCGCTAACCCTAGTCGTTTCCACCGGTCGATGAATCCAACAGCGCTTCCAGCCTGGCCCGATCGGGTAGGTCGCGCGGCTCGAAGGTCTCGCCGGTGGCAACGTAGTGGAACGCCGCCCGGATCGGCTCCGCCGTCCCGATGATGCGCGCCCACGCCTCCCGATACACCGCCAACTGGATGACGGCGGCCTGCCGGTCCTCCCCCGTCGGCTTGCGGCCAGTCTTCCAATCCACGATCATCCACCCCGTCGGGTCATCGGGGTCGCGGAACACGGCATCCATCCGACCGCGCACCACCGTATCGCCGATGCTCACTTCGAAGGGCTGTTCCACCTGCTCAGGCGTCCGCTCCGCCCACTCGCTGCGGTCGAAGGCCGCCTTAAGGTCATCCAGTTCCGCCGGGTCGAGCGTATCCTCGTCGATGCCCGGCAGCTGGTCTTCATCCAACAGGGCCGTTGCCCCGAATCGGTCCTCCAACCACTGGTGGAAGGCCGTTCCGCGCTTGGCAAAGCTGTTCGGCTTGAACGGCACCGGCCGACGCTGGCGCTTGGCAAACTGCTGTGCATCCGCCCGCAATGCCACCAGGTCAGAGGCCGTCAGCTCGCCCGGCAACTCCACGTCCACGGTCGGGGCCCGCAGCGCTTCCTGCTCCTCGATGAGCGCGGTGGTCTCCTGCTCCCAAAAATCGAAGGTCTCGCCCGGGGTCACGGCTGGCGGCGCTGCCATCGCTGCCCGCACCAACTCCGCCCCGGCTATGGCGTTGGCCTCGGCGTGCATGTAGGGGAAGGTCCCGGTTTCCGCCGGTTCCGGCTCTTGCTTATCGACGTCCGCGTCCCCCACCTCCCAGGCCAGCACCTCAATGCCATGTGCCAGACCTTCCGGGCCCTTCAGGCCTTTCAGGCCTTCCAAGTGTTCATAGGGGCCCGGCCGCTGCCCGTTGGGGGAAGCGGTGACGATGAGGTTTTCTTCCGCGCGGGTGAGTGCCACGTAAAACAGGCGAGCATTCTCCTCGGCTAGCTCCGACTTCTTTTCCTCCCGGTATTCCTCGTAGATTTTTGAAAATTGGGAACGGTTCTCAGCCTCGGTGGTATCCACCTCCGCGTCGGGGATGCGTGCGGACTGGGTGAGGAAGGTCTCGGTGTTGCCCCGATAGGTGTTCTTGTCGGCGTGTAGGACGCTGACGGTGTGCCACTCCAGGCCTTTGGCCTTGTGAACGGTCATGATTTGCACGCGATCTTCCTTGACCACGGCATCCCCTGGAGCCAATCCGTCCTCATGCTCGCGGGCCAATTCGAAGTAGTCGAGCAGGCCGGCCAGGCTGTCTCCCGGGTAGGACGCCACCGAGTCGAGGAAGGCATCTAAGTGCACGGATCCCACCGAGTTCGGGCGCGCCAATACCTCCGTCCGGATGCCAAAGACGTCGATGATATCGCTAAACAGATCGGGCAGCGACTTAGGCAGGCTGTATTTCCGCAGCGTGCGCAGTCTGCTGCTCAGAGCTTCCAGGCAGCGCACGCCCTCGGCGGAGTAGCGGGATCGCTCTCCCAGATCGGCCACCGCGTCGGTGAGCCCGGCGATCTGCTCCGGTGGGTCCGCCAGGATCGCGTCGACCTGGGCGCGCAGGCGATCCTCCGGGGGAAGGTCCTCCCCCAGGTGCGGTCTGCGTTGATCCTTATCGGCTCCCGCGGTGAGGTTGCGCGCGCGATCGCGCAGGGCAACGAGGTCCGCCAAGCCAAGCCCCACGCTGGGGCCCGCGAGGATCCGCAAGGCCGCCGGAGTGTTCTGTGGGCGGATGAGCATGGTGGCGATGGCTACCAGATCTGCAATTTCGGGCAATGAGAGCAACCCGCCGAGCCCGAAAATCTCATAGGGCACGCCGCGGTTTTCCAGGGCCCGGGCGATTGCGGCAGTGTGTTTGTTCTTGCGCACGAGCACCGCAGCGGTGAACTTCTCTCCCTGGGTGTGCAGATACTGCTCTTGCAGCAGGTCGGCGACGGCGTTGACCTCGTCCTCGGCGGTGGCGAAGTAACCCAGGGCGACCCGCCCCTTCGGCGCTCCGTCGCGGGGTGTCAGCTCCTCGACGGGCCGATCTGGGCCTACTCCCAGCAGTTCGTTACTGACGTGGTTGGCCAAGCGCAGCACCTCGGCGGGGTTTCGCCAGGAAGTCGTCAACTGGCGTTTTGGGGCGGGCTGGCCGGTGATGGGATCCAGGGGGAAATCGTTGACAAACTCCTTGAGGTTCTCCGAGGTTGCGCCCCGCCAGCCGTAGATCGCCTGCATGGGATCGCCGACGGCGGTGACCGTGACGTCGGTTTGCCCGCCAAAGAGGCTGGTCAGCAGCACTCGCTGGGAATGGGAGGTGTCCTGATACTCGTCCAACATGACGACCTTGAAGCGGCGGCGCTGGGACTCGCCCACTGACAGGTGGGTCGACGCCAGGCGTGCGGCCACCGACATCTGTTCATTGAAGGTGGTCACGCCGAGGCTGGCGAGCTCCTCCTGGAGTTGCCGCACCAAGGGGAATTGGTCGATGCGCTCGCGCTGCGCCTTGATCCACTTCTGCTGGTCTTTGGTGAAGTAGTCATCCGGCTTTTTGCCGTAGGGCGGCAGAGACTCCAATTCCTTGATGAAGGCGAGGGATTCGTCGATGACCTCCTCCGGGGTGGCGAGGCTATTGCCCATGTCCGTGATGAGCTTGAGCAGCCTTTCAGTCACTGTCCCCGCCTGGCCGGTCGCTGAATGCTGGCCGCGATAATCCTTCACCACCTGGTAGGCGATGCCGTGCAGCTCAGCGGCGGTGATCATGCGGCTGGCGGGCTCCACCGGCACGAGGAGCCCATACTCACGCACCAGCTGGGCGGCGTAGGCATCGTAGGTGGCAACGGTCGGGGTGAGGTTGACCAGGTCATCGGCGAGAGTGCCGCTGGGGTCGAGGTCACGGACCTTAGGAGTTTCCGCCAAGGTCTGCAGCCGCCCCCGAATACGCGCGCTGAGCTCCTGGGCGGCCTTGCGGGTAAACGTCAGTCCGAGAATCTGGTCCGGGGTGACAATCTGGTTCGCGATCAACCAAACGACCCGCGCGGCCATCGTCTCCGTCTTGCCCGCTCCGGCGCCCGCCACGACGAGCAACGGCCCCGGGTCCGCACCGATGATCGCGGACTGCTGCTTCGTCGGCCGATGTTTCTGCCCTAAGACCCCGGAAAGAAGTTCCGGGCTGATTGCATTAGGCATCGATGGTCAGCTTCCCTTCGTTTCGGACCGGGCAAATAGCGTGGATCTGGCAAGAGGAACAATGCTCATTGACCCGGGCGGTGAGCAGCGGCCCGGTCATCTCGTCTACCAGCGGCGGAAGCAGGGCGGCGAACTCTTCCAGTTCCTCCTCGGTGCGGGCGGCCTGTTCCAGGTCGGTGATCTTTACCGTATCGGTCCCGGGATAGAGCAGGACCCCGGACGCGACCTGCAGGGCGTCGGCTGGGGTGGGTGCGTCGACTACGTGTCCGTCCACCAGCGCCCCCTTGCCCAGGGCAAGCTCATAAGCCAGGAGCTGGGCATGCTCGGCCAGCTTCTTCTTCGTGATCGCGGTGCGCGCCGTCTTCAGGTCCACGACCTTGTAGCCGCCGTTCTTTTCTTGGCTCAACAAGTCCATGCGCCCGGCGACGCGTACGCCCGCCACCGCCTCGACGTCGAGAGGCACCTCAACCCCGACCAGGTCATGGGCCACCTGGTGCGCCTCCAGCCATCGCCGGGTGCGCTCGAGGAGCCGGGTGAAGTCCTCCGCCGCGGTGTCCTTTCGCCATTCCGGGTCATCGAGGATCTCGGCGAACCCCGACTCGACCATCTTCTGGGCTACCTCCGGGTCGACTCCCCGGCCCAGGGCCTCCAAGTAGTAGTGAGCCAGGTTGCCGCGGGTGAGCGCAATGGGAGATTCTTCCTCCTCCCACAGCTTGCCGACGACCTCCCGCAGCGGGCATGTGAGAAGTCCTTCAATGCGGGAGGGGGACAGCGCCCGGACGCGCGGCAGCGCCGAGCTGGTCGAAGGCTCCGTGGTGGTCCACCACTGATCTGGGTCAGCCCCGGGCACCCCGACCTGCGCCAATCGGGCGAGTTGACGGGCGGCCTGCTGGCGGACATCGCTCCGGGCGTGTGGATCGCACACCGACCGCCGTAATTCCGCGAGGAGGGCGGACGTCGACAGCAGGCGCACGCGCAGGGGTTCATAGTCCTGGCCGGTGTCCCTCGGGTCGCTGGCGTAGCGCCGCGCTTGCATCCCATGAGCCGAGCAGAACTCGGCGACGAAGCGCGAGGGCTCGGTAACGTCGTCGGCGTCCGGCGCGTAGATGGCTGTGAGCAGCAAAGAATGGGTTGCGCGGCTGGTGGCAACGTGGAAGAGCCGGCGCTCTTCCTTGAGCCGATCGGGGGTGTGGGAGATGGGGAGGTTGGGGTCGACGTCGGCATCGAGAAGCTCGACAAGTTCCTCCTGGTCAAACAGAGAACCGGTCTCACCCAGCGAGGGCCACGCTCCCTCCTGCGCCCCGGCGACAACGACCGTGTGCCACTGGCTGCCCACGGTGCCATGCGCGGTGAGCAACGCGACGGCGTCGGGCACGGCGGATCGCCGATCGCGGACACCGGTAGGCAGTTCCTGCTCGGTGATCGTGGCGAGGAAGCCGTGCAGGCTTCCGGTTGGGCGACGCTCGGCATAGTCACCGGCGGCGTCGAAAAGCGACATCACCGCATCCAAATCTCGATCGGCCTGCGAACCCGTGACTCCGCCGCGCAAAGAGGCGGCGAGGAGGTGATCGGCCAAGCCGGTGGCGTACCACACGGACCACAAGACCTCCTCCACGCTGCCGTGGGAATCGAGCACGCCGCGGCCGGCGTCGAGCACCCGCCGGATGCGCAGGAGGATGTGCTGTTCACGCTCGGTGAGCAGGTCGCCGAAGTCCGGGAGCACGGCCTCCGGGGTGAGAAGGTCCGCGAGGGTGACTCGGCCGCGTTTCTCCGGGTCGAAACGGCGCAGGCCACGGATGAGGCGGCGCAAGGTGACGGGGTCGGCCCCACCAATGGGGCCGAGGATGAGATCCTCCAGCTCAGAAGGGCTGAGCGGCTCCGTCAGCGCCCGGATGCCGAGCAAAAGATTGGCGACGATCCGCTGCTCCGCCAACACCACATCGGTCGGGTTGAGATGCACCGGCACCCCCGCCCCGAGGAGGGCGCGCCGGACGGTCGCGATCTGACCGGTCGAGCGGACAATGACGGCCATCTCCGACCACGGGACGCCTTCGAGCAGGTGAGCACGGCGCAAGGTATCCGCGATGAGATCGTGCTGGGTGGTGCGGGTATCAACGATGACAACGTCGCGGTGCGGGATGCGCCTGCTCTCCCCCAGGTCGAGCTCATGTTCCGCCGGGAAATCCTCGAGGAAATCCGGGGAAGCACCGCGGAAGTGGAAGACAGACTGTTCCGGGTCGCCACCGACGACGGTGAGCTCGGTGCCGGGAATGAGCTTGCTCAACAGCGTGGCGGAGGTGGGGTCAAGGTGCTGCGCATCATCGATGATGAGGGTGTGCCAGCGCGGCGTCACACCCTTCTCCAATGCCGCTCCCACCAGCTCGGAGGCACTGTAGCTGGTGTAACTCGAAGCTGCCGACAGCGCCTGAGTCTGCTCATACTCCCGCAGGAAATCCCCGGCCCCTACCCACATGGGGCGGCCATGCTGCGCGCCCAACGCCTCCAAGCGCTCCGGAGACAGACCCCGCTCCGCCGAGCGCAAGAGGAAATCACGCAACTGACGGGCAAAGCCGACAAAGGTCAGTGCGGGGCGAATTTCGCCCGGCCACTTCCCCCGACCGTCCTCTGCCTGGCCGTGCAGTAACTCGCGGATCACGGAGTCTTGCTCAGCGCCCGTGATCAGGCGAATGGGATCCTCCGAGGCCTCCCGCAGCAGGGCAAAAGCCAGGGAATGTACCGAGCGAACGAGCGGGGCTTCGGAGGCGAAGTCGGTTCCAGCCAAGCGATCATTGAGCTCGCGGCGAATCCGGGCGCCCGATTCTTTGGAGGCAGCAACGACGAGAACACCGGAGGGGTCCACCCCCGGAGTATTCAGGCGCGCCACGACCGTATCGATGAGCAGACTGGTGACCCCGGAACCGGCCTGGCCCGTGACCCGCCACGTACCCGCGGCGGGTAAGTCGAAAGGCCAGTCGCGGTCCGGCACATTTCTTTGGCGAGGAACCAACCGGACCTTCGGGTCCACGGCATACATCGGGTCAGGTGTCGACATGCCTTATAGTTTGTCAGCCAGCTTCAACATGAGAACATCCTCCACCCGTCGAATATGGGAACGAGCGTTCGATGTCGCGTCGGGGTGCAGGTCATTGAGGTGGCGTCGATAAGCAACTGCCCGCAGGAGCAGCTGATCGATGTCGGGGATATGCCGGAAACGGTCGACGACGGCGTCGTCGACGGCTCCGGCGATGAGCCCATCAACCATGACCACGGCGGCGGTGTATCCGTGGGGACGAAGCGCGCCGAAGGGTACGAGATCCGTGATCGCCGGGGGCTGCGTGCCGCGATAGATCGTGGTGGCCAACAGATCAGCGTGCCCGACCTGCAACGGGACGGTGAGCGGGCGGTATTCCTCGGCCGTCTCTTCCCACGCACGGCGATCCGCAAGGACAAACGGGTCCTCCACCTCAGGCTCGGGCGGCGGCGTTTGCCCCGCCAGGGCATCCGCCAGCCGGAGGGCCACCCCGACCGTTTCATCAACCCGCCGGGCCAACTCCCCATCAATCCGGGTGGAGGCGTTCCACCCAGCCACCACAAAGCGGCCATCGGTGGAACGAATCGGACGCGCAATGCGAACGCCCTCCACCTGGAGAGTTGTGCGCAGCTTCGCCGACCACCCGGTGGACACCCGACCGGAACGGGCATAGACGGTCGAACCGATCCGCCACCCGTGGTCCCACGCGTGCCCGGCGCGCTCGGGTCGCCCCTCCTTTCCCTGGAAAGCGGAAATGACGTGGGTAGGGACCACCGCCGCGTGCTCCCCAGTCACAGGACCGCCGGCCTTGGGTAGGGCCAGGGGTTAAAGACGCAGGTATCGGAATTATCCGGGTAGACCTCGTCCGGGTTGAAGCTGTGGAGCTCACGGTTATTCAGGCTCAACGTCTGTTGCATCATGATCGGGGCCAGTTCACCATTACTGCCACAGGCCTCGTGTGCGGCGTAGCCGATGCCGTGGCCGACCTCGTGATTGAGCAGATACTGGCGGTAGGAGCCGAGGTCGCCGTTATACGTCGTCGCGCCCCGCACCCAGCGGGACTCATTGATCACCACGTGGCTCACCTCATCGAGTTTGATGTGACAGCTGGTTTCCATTTCGAGGTCGCTGCCGCACATGGCGTGCGTAGTGTCCACGCTGGTCAACTGGATACGCATGTCCGGCTCTTGGTCGGCGGCGACGTGTTCGAAGCGGAACCGGGGATCATTGGTCCAACCCTTGGGGTTAGACAACGTGGCGTCCACCAGGGCGGACAAGGCATCATCGCCGCCGGAACCAGCGGTGTCCACCCCGTTTTCCACCTCGACGACGTAGGTGATCGTCAGCTCGGTTCCCTGTCCTGCCCTCATGCCGGGGGTGCCCACCACGCGGTAGGTCCGATCGCCCCGCTCCGCATAAGGTCCCCCGGGTGGGAGCTCGGTGGGTGGCAGAGCCTGGGCGGGGAAATCGGCCGGGTTGGGACCGGAGTTGCCCGGCGAATGCGTGGAACCGGAACTCACGGTCGGAGTCATCTCCCCGTTGGCCGTGATCTCACCTTCGGAAGGGGCGGTAAACACGTCAACGAGGACCCAGATGGTGATGACGACGAGAACGGGAATGGCGTAGGCGCGCCAACCCAGCTCGCGAGCCAAGCTCACGAACAGGGATTCACGGGAACGCTTCGCCATGGATGACTAAGCTCCGGCGAAACCGACGGAGCGATGGGTCGTGGTGCCGACCTCGACATAAGCGATTCGGCTGACGTTGATGATGTATGCACGATCCTTGGAATCCACCAGATGCAAGGTGCCGGCGTCGCCGTTGAGGGCCTCGTAGACCTGGGTGACCACCGCATCCTGGTCCGAATCGAGGTTGATCACTAGTTCGCGGGGAGAATCTGCAAAGCCGATCTTGATATCCATGCGGTCCATCATAGACGGGAGGCCGTAGTATCTAAGGTGTGTCTGCATCAAACTCCTCTCCGACCTTCGCCGAGCTCGGCGTGGCCGCAGAGATCTGCGAGGCGCTGGCCTCCCACGGGATCACCCATACCTTCGCTATCCAGGAGCTGACGCTTCCGCTGGCTCTCGATGGGGTTGATCTCATCGGCCAAGCCCGCACCGGCATGGGCAAGACCCTGGGGTTCGGCGTGCCGCTGCTAGACCGGGTCTTCGATTCGGCCGACGTGAAGGAACTCGACGGCACTCCCCGGGCGCTCGTCATCGTTCCGACCAGGGAGCTCGCGGTCCAGGTCGGCGAGGACTTGGAGCGCACAGCCGCCAAGTTGCCAGTCCGACTGGTCACCATCTACGGCGGTCGCCCTTACGAGGAGCAAATCTCGGCCCTCGAGGCTGGCGTGGATGTGGTCGTGGGTACCCCGGGTCGACTCATTGACCTCTACAACCGCGGGGAATTGCACCTTGACCAGGTGGCCGTGCTGGTGCTGGATGAGGCCGACGAAATGCTCGACTTGGGCTTCCTGCCCGACATTGAGAAGATCCTGCGGGCTTTGACCCATGAGCACCAGACGATGCTGTTTTCGGCAACCATGCCGGGGCCCATCATCACCCTGGCCCGCAGCTTCCTCACCAAGCCCGTGCACATCCGTGCGGAGGAGGTCGGTTCGGCGCAGACCCACTCGACCACCCGACAGGTGGTGTTCCAGGCTCACCGCATGGACAAGGCCGCCGTCACCGCCCGCATCGTGCAGGCGACCGGGCGCGGCAAGACCATCATCTTCGCACGCACCAAGCGGACGGCCGCGGAAGTGGCAGAACAGCTGGCGGAGCGCGGTTTCGCCGTCGGCGCCGTCCACGGTGACATGGGCCAGCCGGCTCGCGAGAAGTCTCTCAACGCCTTCCGCCAGGGGACTATCGACCTGTTGGTGGCGACCGATGTCGCCGCCCGCGGCATCGACATCGACGACGTCACCCACGTCATCAACTACCAAACCCCGGATGACCCGATGACGTATGTCCACCGCATCGGCCGCACCGGCCGTGCCGGGCATTCCGGCACCGCGGTCACCCTCGTCGGCTATGACGAGCTGCCGAAGTGGCAGGCCATCAATGACGAGCTCGGATTGGAAACGCCGGAACCCCCGCAGTGGTTTTCCACCTCTCCCGAACTTCTTGAGGCTTTGGATATTCCCGAGGGCACGAGCGAAACCGTCGGGCCACCACGCAAGGTGCTCGGTGGCGGCGCTGCTACTCGCCCCGCCCGACCTAATCGGACCCCAAACCGCGGCGGAAGGCCTCGCCGTCGATGAGCGCTCCCCTGCGTCGAACACGCGGAGACCTCATCGCTACCGGCGCCATCACGGCTGTGTGCTTGTTGGCCGTGGCTGGCGTGTGGGCCACGGCGCCCATCCGTTCCTCTCACCTCTCCCCCGCCGTCACCGAGTACGTGGCCCCAGATACTCGCACCACAGTCCCGGAGCAGCTCTCCCTCGATTGGGCCCGTCCGGATCAGCCACTGCCAGGTTCGCGGCAGCCCCTAGTGGTGGGTGGTTTGGTCATCACCGTCGATGACCAAGCGGTCGTTGCTGTCGATCCCGGTGGCGACGAAGTCTGGCGCTACGAACGTGATCTCGATGTCTGCGCCGTGGCCGCAGCCTGGGGAGACGTGGTGATCACCTATCGTTCTAACGCAGGATGCGGGGATGTCGTATCGCTCACGGCCTCAACGGGTCAGTACGACGACACGCGGAGCTCCCCAGCCCCCGATGAGGTCGTCGGAATTTCGTCCAACGATCGGGTGGGCACTGTCTCCGCCCAGCGGCTCGAACTGTGGCGCTCCGACCTGGTTCGTACCATCGAGTACGGCGAGGTTGAAGGTATCCAGGAGCCCAACCTCCAGCCCAATCCGGGTTGCACCATCACTTCGGCCCTCACCCGGACCGAACTGCTGGCGGTCACTGACGTCTGTGACGGTAAGCCCTGGCTGCGCCTGCTCAAGGCCACACCGGAGGAATCCCGCAAGCCCGAGATCCTCCACGAGATGGAACTGGACTCGCCCGGCGCCCGCGTCATCGCGATCGCCCAGGAGGCCGCCGCAGTCTACGTGCCGGGCGAAACGCCCCACCTCGTCGGCGTCAACGAGGAAGGCAAAGAGATCTGGCGCCGAGACGTCGCCAGATCCCCGCTTCTCGACGCCGCCGGCAGCACCGCCGCCTTCGCCCCGGTCGTGGCGGACTTGCCGCACCACATGACGTGGTTCGATGGCGAGCGGCTTTACCTGCTGCACCCTTCCACCCTGGAGATCTCCCATGTCATCGACGGGGCCCTGGGTCCGGGAGCCGCTGTCGGCGATCGCCTCCTCGTCCCCGTCGCCGACGGCATCGCCGTCTACGACTGGGACGCGGGAAAAATAGATAAAACCATCCCGGTGGACCGTGAAACGGTCGACGGAATGGTGTCGCTGAATGTGGCGGGAGACGCGATCGTCGAAAAGCGAGGCGGCAGCCTCGTCGGACTGACCTAGCGACCGTAAGAGGCCGCCGCCCATTCCACGGACTGGCGGTTAAACAGGCAAGCTAGCGCCGCGATCGCGGAGACGGCGGAGAGTGCCCCGGCGAGCGCCGCACCCTCCGAGAACATGTAATAGGAGATGGGCAGGAGAATCAGCTCCCACATCGCCACCGGGCCGCGGCCCCACTTGCGGCCGCGCATCATGGAGATCGCGGCGGCAATGATCGCCCCGAAAATGATGAGCAGGTAAATCGCGGTGCCAGTACCGACCCAGCCGATGTTGCTGTTCTCGCTAATCAAAGAGGTCTGCTCGGCATCAGTGACGTCCCGATAGATAAGGAATGCCGCGAAACACAGCACCAGAATGGACTGTGCAATGGCGATCACGCCTCCCCAGCGAAGAGGGGCGGGAGGGAGGGGGCGCTTGTTCTGGTTCGTCACGGTGTCTGAGTCTATAGGCCCGGGGACGGCCTAGGGTACGCATGGGTGAGCTCTGGGGAGCCTCCCTCAGCGGGCCGAGGGGGCTGGCTGACCGATCCGATTCCTGAGAATTTGACGTTTCCAGGAGAAAAGTGCTTCGGCAAACATTATTATTTACGCAGGTCAGAAGAGTTGTTGCAACGACCTCAAATCCTTGCAAGTACCCCCTCGCCGAGTTAACAACATGCCTAACCCTGTGACGTCTCGCACAATTTGGGGTTTACCCCTAGCGCACGTACCGTTCACGTGTCATTATTCCTGGGTAGCAAAAACAGCCGACACCTTAACCGGCCATTAACCCTGACACACCACGGGGTTAAGGCCACGTGAACCGAGGCGGAGTCTGAGTTGACTCAGAGCCCGACACCGTGGCTAGCGCAAGATTTTTTGACCGCCTCCAGGCGGTCTATTCATGGTGTGCGCTGAAAACGTTTAACTAACTTTTGAAGGAGAATTTCCCATGGATTGGCGCCACGAAGCAGTCTGCCGCGACGAAGACCCCGAGCTCTTCTTCCCCGTCGGCAACTCCGGACCTGCACTTACCCAGATCGCTAAGGCAAAGGTTGTCTGCAACCGTTGCCCCGTTACCTCCATGTGCCTGAAGTGGGCCCTCGAAACCGGCCAGGACGCCGGCGTCTGGGGCGGCATGTCCGAGGACGAGCGCCGCGCACTTAAGCGTCGCAAGAACCGCGGACGCGG